>NZ_AP024718.1:1314218-1683436 GCF_030294985.1 Methylomarinovum tepidoasis | reverse complement strand
CGCCATTCTGGAACAAACCATCCCTACCCGGCAGGGCCGGGGGCTGCAGGTGCGGCTGGTGGCCGATCCAGCCGACGAAATCGCTGAAGCCTGGCAGGAAACCCGCCTGTTTCTGGGGCTGATCCTGCTTCTGGCAGGGGGGTGTTTCGCGGCCTTGTATTGGGTGCTGGGACGGGCTTTTCAGCCGGTGGATGCCGTTCTGGGCGGGCTGGTGGCCCTGGAGCAGGAACGGTATGACCACCGCCTGCCCCAATTCCCGCAACCGGAGTGGTTCCGCATCGCCCAGGCCTTCAACCACTGCGCCGGTGAGTTGCAGCAGACCCGCGCCGACAACTGCCGCCTGACCCGGCAGTTGCTCAAAGTGGAGGAAGAGGAACGCCGCACGCTGGCCCGGGAGCTTCACGATGAACTTGGCCAGGTGCTCAGCGGCATCAAGATGCTGGCTTTGTCGATCAAGCAGCAACGGCCCGCGGAACCGACACGCCAGGCAGCCTGCCTGATCGTCGAGCAGGTGGATCACCTGTTCGAAACCATCCGCGCCATGATCCACCGCCTGCGGCCGTTGATGCTTGATGATCTGGGTTTGTGCGCCGCCCTCGGTGCCCTCGCCGACCGCTGGCGGCAACAGCGTCCCCAAGTCCGGATCCAGCTCCAATGTGACCCGGGCGCAGACGACTTCCCCGCTGGACATCAAATCCACGTTTACCGCATCGTCCAGGAAGCCCTCACCAACGCCTTCCGCCATGGCCATCCCCGGCACGTTCGCGTCCGACTGACGGTAGCTGAAACACCCCGGCCCCGCTGGCTGCACCTCACCATCCACGACGACGGCAGCGGTGCCGCCATCCCACCGCTGCGCGGGCGCGGTTACGGCCTGAAGGGCATGCGGGAGCGGGTCGAGAGTCTGGGCGGCCGGTTCCAGGTCACCACAGCCCCTGGCCGCGGTTTCACCCTGTCCATTCAACTGCCTTTCGAGGAGGAGGAAAACGATGACCATCCGCGTCATGCTTGCGGATGACCATCCGGTAGTCCGCGCCGGCCACCGGTTTCTGCTGGAACAGAGCGACGACATCCGCATCGTTGCCGAGGCCGAGGACAGCGATCGCACCTATCACGGCTACATCAATCACTGCCCCGACGTCCTGGTGCTGGACCTGTCCATGCCCGGCGCCGGGGGCCTGACGGTGCTGCGCCGCATCATCAGCCACGATCCGGAGGCCAATATTCTGATTTACACCATGCATGAAGAAACCCTGTACGCCAGACGCGCCCTGGAAGCAGGCGCCAAGGGCTACGTCAGCAAGAGCACCGAGCCGGAAATCCTGCCCGAAGCGATCCGCACCATCGCCCGCGGGGAGCACTACATCGCCGCCACCATCGCCCAGAAACTGGCCTGGCAATACGCCAACGGCGAGGAGCAGGAAGGCAAGTTGAGCTGTCTTACCAACCGCGAATTCGAAATTTTCTGTCTGGCTGCCCGAGGACTGTCGGTGCAGGAGATCGCAGAGCGCCTATATATCAGTTACAAGACCGCCGCCAACTATATGACCCAGATCAAGCGCAAGCTCGAGGTCAGCACCCTGGGAGAACTGGTGCGCCTGGCCTATCTGCATGATCTGGCCGACAAGTAATCCGATGTCAGTTAGCCCGCATTCAGTGGGCCGCTATCGGAAATTAACGCAGAACAGGGCTTTGGGGGGATCGTCGTCCCCGGGTCTTGCGAAGGCCGAGGGGCGAATCTCGACGACCCGGAAGGGGCCGGAGAAGATGCGCCGGATGTCTTCCGGGGCGTAGCGTCCCGGCGGGCATTCCGGGCGGGTTTCCTCGGCGCTGAAGCATTTGAGCAGCAGCAGCCCGCCGGGGCGGAGCAGCCACGAAACCGCCGCCAGATAGCGGCCGTGCGCCTCGGGGGCGAACACGTGGAACACGCCGCGGTCGAGGATCAGGTCGAAGGGCCCTTCCAGGCGGGTGGCGAGGATGTCGTCCACGAGAAACGTCACCTCCACCCCTTCCCGCTCCGCCAGCCGCCGGGCCCGATCCACCGCGGTCGGAGAGACATCGGTGGCCACCACCTGAAAGCCCCGCCTGGCCAGGGGCACCGCCTGGGTGCCGGGGCCGGCGCCCAGGTCGAGCACCCGCCTGCCCTCGATCCCAAGCCGCTCCAGGGTTTCAGCCACGTCCGGATCGAGATCCGGATGGTACCAGGGCAGGCACTCTGGCCGACTTTCGCCTTCCAGCCCAGGGAATCCGGCACCATGAAGCCCAGGCCCCGGCGCCCGGCAAAGGCGATCTCCTCCAGGGGTTTGCGCTGATGGGACGCCAGCTCCCGCTGCCGCGTCTCTTCGTCGAGCACTGCGGGATCTCCAGGATAGCCTAGGGCGGCGACGCTCATAAGATCGTACTCGTCGGGGATGGCGAAGGCCTGTCGGACCCGACCGGCGTCGAAGCCCCCCATCTGATGGGCCGCCAGCCCCAGGGCGATGGCCTGCAGCACCAGGCTCATCATCGCCTGACCGGTGTCGTATTGGGCCCAGCGGTTGGGCTGACCGTTGTGGCCGAAGCGGGTCGCGGCGCAGGCCAGGATCAGCACCGGCGCCCTTCGGGCCCAGGTCTGGTTGCCTGGGGACAGACAATCGAACAAACGCTGCCAGGCTTCCCCCTCCTGGTGACGGTCGGCCACCAGGAAGCGCCAGGGCTGGTCGTTGTAGCACGACGGCGCCCAGCGGGCCGCCTCCAGGCACGAGGCCAGCTTCTCCGTCTCCACCGGCCGCGCGTCGAACGCCCGGGGGCTCCAGCGGGCGGCGATCAGTTCGTGGACGGGGGCCTGCACGTTCAGTCGTTCCCGGCTCATTTGCACCTCCTGTTTCCGCTCCATTCAACCAAACTGACGCCGGAAACGCCAGATGCCGGCGACGAAGACCACGGCCCCCAATGCGGCCAGTTGCGTCATCAGGAGCCACAGATCCTTCACCCCCACCCCCCTTTGTAACGATAGAATGGATGAGCCAGCACACCGCCAGCTACAGGGCCAGGTTTGCGTCCACCTGGATCGGGTGAGGGAAACACCCTCCGCGTGGACATCACTGTGCCTGTCGCTTACCATAAAGCCATATTACTGGCTGAGAGTAGGAACGATGAAAACCACCGTGGAACTCCCGGATGAACTTTACCGGCGGGCGAAAGTGGAAGCGGCGCTGCGTGGGCGAAAACTGAAAGACCTGATCGCCGAGGGGCTGCGCCGGGTTCTCGAACAACCGGCACCGGAAGCCGAGGGCGGGGAGGAAACCGAAGGCAGTGCCTGGGATCTCATGGCCGACGGCTGTGGCATCGTTCACAGCGGCAAGGGAGACCTGGCCACCGACCCCCGTCACTTGGAGGATTTCGGTGAAACGTCCAAAGGCGATCGTTGACACCGGCCCCCTAGTGGCATTCCTCGATGAGGACGATCGCCACCACGCCTGGAGCGTGGAATGCTTCAAGCAATTGCCGCCACCGCTGTTGACTTGCGAGGCGGTCATCGCTGAAACCCTGCACCTGCTGCGTGCCTTTCCCATTGCCTGTGACCTGGTCTATCGCTGGATCGAAAACGGTCTGCTGCTGCCTGACTTTTCTCTGACCGAAGAGGCAGCCTCGGTCCGGTCATTGGTGCAACGATACCGAAACGTGCCCATGTCCCTGGCCGACGCCTGTCTGGTACGGATGGCGGAGCAACACCCGGACCATCTGATTTTTACCCTGGACTCCGATTTCCGCATCTATCGCAAACACCGCAACCGTCCGCTGAAACTGCTCACCCCCGATCCCCGGTAACCGTATCGGCCTTGCGCCAGCGCCGCAAACCGTGCTCCAGCAGCGAATACAGCGCCGGCACCACCACCAGGGTCAGCAGGGTGGAGCTGACCATGCCGCCCACCACCGCCGCCGCCAAGGGGGCGGCGGTGTCGCTGGCGGCTCCCAGACCCAGCACCGCCGGCAGCATGGTGACGATCACCGTCAGGGAGGTCATCAATACCGGTCTGAGGCGCACCGGGCAGGCCTCGCGCAGGGCTTCGTCGATGCCGCGGCCCTGGAGGCACAGCTGATTGGTCAGGTCCACCAGCAGGATCGAGTTCTTGGCCACCAGCCCCATGAGCAGCACCAGCCCCATCATGGAGAACATGTTGAGGCTGCGGCCGGTAAGCCACAGGCCCGCCAGCCCGCCCACCACCGCCAGGGGCTGGGCGGCCATGATGACCAGGGGCTGGAGGAAGGCGTTGAACTGGCTGGCCAGCACCATGTACACCAGCACCACCGCCGCCACCAGGGCGAACAGCATGTAGCCGGCGGTCTTCTCGAACTCCTCGGCACGGCCGATCATCTTCACCCGGTAGCCGCGCGGCAACGAACTTGCGGCGACTTGCTTGACGATGGCGGCGGCCTCTCCCTCGGAAACCTTGGGGGTGGCGAAGAAATTGCCGGAATAGCGCAGGTCGAAGCGGGTCACCACCGCCGGCCCCACCCTTTCCTCCCAGCGGGCCACGGTGTCGAGGCGCACCAGACGGCCGCCGCTGGCCCGCAGGAAGATCTGGCGCAGGTCGGCCGGGGCGCGGAAGCTTCCCTCGGCGGCCTTGAGACGGACGTCGTAGCGCTCGCCGTCGCCGGGCTCGTCGTTGAACTTGGCCACGTCCAGGCCCCCGGCCAGGACGTTGACCGCCAGGGTCACCTCCCGTGCCGGCAGGCCCAGCTGGCGGGCGCGGGTGCGGTCCACCCGCAGGCGCAGCTGGGGAAGCTCCAGCTGCAGGTCGAGGTCGATGGTCCCCAGTTCCGGGTGGCGGCGCAACGCCTGTAGCAGGCGCCGGCTCTGTTCGGCCACGCCCGCCACGTCCGGGCCCTGGAGCACGAACTGGAGCACTCGCCGCACTGGCCGCCCAGGGGCGGGATGGGCGCGGGGAAGGCCTGGAGACCGGGAATTCCCGCCAGCTCGCCGCGCAGGCGGTCGATGAGGCGGTACATGTGGATGTCCCGCTTTTCGCGCGGCACCAGACGCACGAAGACGTCGCCGCGGCTGGCTTGGCCGCTGGCCCCGCCGCCGATCACCGCGAACCAGGAGGCGATCTCCCGGTGGCGGGCCAGCACCTTTTCCATTTCCCGCAGGCGCCCTTCGGTGTAGCGCAGGCTCGAACCCAGGGGCGCCTTGAAGCTGATGAGAAAACGGCCTTCGTCCTCTTCCGGCAGAAAGCCCTTGCCCAGCTGGCCCAGGAAGAAGCCGCTCGGCATCACCGCCATCACCGCCATCGCCACCACCCACACCCGGTGACGCAACGTCCATCCCAGCAGCCGCCGGTAACCGGATTCCAGGGCCCTGAAACCCCGCTCCAGCCACAGGTAGAGGGGACCGTGGCGGCGCGCCACCTCCAGATAACGAGCGCACAGCATGGGCGTGAGGCTGATGGACACGAACAGGGACACCAGCACCCCCAGGCTCACCACCACCGAGAAAGAACGGAAGAAACTGCCGATCACCCCGCCCATGAACAGCACCGAAGCGAAGATGGACACCAGGGTCAGGCTCGCCGCCACCACCGCGAACACCACCTGGCGGGCGCCGGCTTCGGCCGCCTCAAAAGAACCGGTGCCCGGATCTTCCTCGCGGTGGCGATAGATGTTCTCCAGCACCACGATGGCGTCGTCCACCACGATGCCGATCAGCAGCAGCAGCCCCAGCAGGGTCATGGTGTTGAAGGTGAAGCCGGCGAAATACATCACCGCCACCGCCCCCAGCAGCGACACCGGGATCGCCAGGGCGATGATCAGGGTGGCGCGCAGGTTCTTGAGAAACAGCCACACCACCAGGGCGGTCAGCAAGGTGCCCAGGGTCAGATGTTCCTCCAGGGCCCCCACCAGCGCCAGGATCAGGGCCGAATCGTCGATGGCGATGTCGATCCGCAGCCCCGGCGGCAGCTGGGGCAGGATTTCCTCCTCGAGGCGCTGTTTGACCTGCTGGATCACCGCCACCGCGTTGGCACCGGTGACCTTGACGATGCCGAGGCCGACGGCGGGGACGCTGTGGCAGTCCGAAGGCACGGCGGCGGGACGGGAATCTGCAGCGCCGGCGGCCAGGGATGGCCGCACCAGCCCTAAATGCAGGAAAGCATTTCCGGGCTGGCGCGCAGATTCCCGTCCCGCCGTTTCCTGACATTTGCCGAAACGCGCCAACCGCCGGGCGTCCTCGGTGCCATCCTCCACGGCGGCAATATCGCGAATACGGATCGGCGCGCCGTTGCGCGCGGCGACGATCAGTTCCTCGATCTCCGCCGGCTTGTGGAATTCCAGGTCCAGCTTGATCAGCAGCTCCCGGTCGCGTCCCACCAAAAAGCCCCCCGGCAGCTGGAAGTGTTCCCGGGAAAAGGCGGCGACCACGTCGCCGACGGTGAGACCGTAGGCGCTCAGGCGGGCGGGGTCGAGATGGACCCGGATGGTGCGCTCACGGCGGCCGCCAATGCGCACCTCGCCGACCCCGGCGACATTCTCCAGGCGCTTCTTGATGTGGAGGCGGGCGTACTGGTTGAGCTGTTGCAGGGTACGGTCACCGCTCAGGGTCAGCCACAGGATCGGCACCGCTCCGAATTCCACCTTGGCTACCACCGGGGTCTCGGCGTTGTCCGGCAGCTCGCTCAGAACCTGGTTGACCTTGGCCTGGACCTCGTTGAAGGCCACATCGATGTCCTTTTCCAGCTCGAAGGTGATGCGCACCACCGAAGCGCCGGGAAAGGAGTCGGACTGGACGTGCTCGATGCCTGGCACGCTGTTGACGGCGCTCTCGACGACGTTGGTGATGCTGGCGTCGATGATGTCCGGATTGGCTCCGGCCAGCACCGTGGTCACCGAGATCATGGGGAAATCGATCCGGGGATAGCGGTCCACACCGATGCGCTCGAAAGCCACCCAGCCCGCCAGCACGATCAGGGCGTTGAGCATCCAGGTGAGAACGTGGCGGTGGATGGCCAGACGGCCCCAGTTCACCGGGCCACCTCCACCGCCGCCCCGTCGGTGAGGAAGCCGGCGCCGTCCACCACCACCGGCTCCCCGGCGGCAAGGCCGTCGAGGATCTCCACCCGGCCTCCCCGCACCAGCCCGGTGCGCACCACCCGCTGCCTGGCCCGGCCGTCCTGCCGTCCTCGATCACATACACCACCTTGCCGGCGGGACGGGCCACCACCGCCGCCTCCGGCACCGTCACGGCGTTTTCGTGGCGCGCCACCTGCAACATTCCGGTGACGCTCGCCCCGGGACACCAGTCGCCGGAATTGGCGAAATCGACGCGGATTTCGACGGCGCGGCTGCCGGGATCGATGCGGGGGCGCAAATCGGTCACCACCGCCGCCACGGTCTGCCCCGGCGCGGCGGGGGTGGAAAGGCGCACCGGCAGGCCGGGGCGCAACCGACCCGCCAGGGATTCAGGATAGGGCAGCCGGGCGCGCAGCCGGGTCAGGTCGGTGAGGTCGAACAGAGGTGAACCCAGTTTTACGTAGTCGCCCACCGAGACGTGGCGAGCATCGACCCGGCCACCTACCGGGCTGACAATCACGGTCTTGCCCAGATCGCGCTCGGCCTGCTGCAGGCGCACCCGGGCCGCCTGCAGCTGCCCCAGCAGCGATCCCAAGCGGGCCTCGGCCTCGTCCAGGGCCGCCTGGTTGGCGGATTTGCGCGCCAACCAGGTGGCGCAGGCGCTGCACTTTGAGACGGGCTTCTTTGAGCAAAGCCTGAAGGCGGGCGATCTCGGCACGGGCCAGATCCCGGGCAAGGCGGTAGTCCCCGGAATCGATGCGGGCCAGCGTCTGCCCCGGCGTCACCCGGTCCCCCATCTCGGCGCGGGTAGCGACGATGCGCCCGGCCACCTCGGCGGCCAGCCGCGGGGCATTGACGGCCTCCAGGCCGCCGACGCTTTCCTCCCAGATTTCCAGGTCGGCTTGGGCGGCAGGCGTCACGGTCACGGCGATGGCGGTTTCCGGCAGTGATTCCGCCGGTTTCTGCTCCCCGCAGTCGGCCAGTAAAACCAGCCACATCAGCGACCAGCGTTTCATTGGATATTCCTCAAAGCAAGCGCAACCGCCATTTCAGTAGATCACCGGTTCCGGGTCCAGATGGCGCCACAGATACCAGGCGGCGACGGTGCGGAAGGGCGCCCAGCGGCGGGCGAAGTCCTCCAGCTCCGGGCGCGGCAGTACGGGGCGCTCGAAATAGAGCTGTCCGACCGCTTTCTGCAGGCCGATGTCGCCGGGGGAGAAGACGTCCGGCTCGTGGAGGTGGAAGATGGCGAACATCTCCAGGGTCCAGGGGCCGATGCCGGTGAGCTGCAGCAGTTCCCGGCGGATGTCGGCCAGGGATCGTCCCTGCCAGTGGGTATCGCGGATGCCGCACTCGAGATAATGAACTACTCCCGCCAACCTAACGGTGAGCAAAGATAACGTAGTTGCCTTACCCTCGCCAGAGGGAGTTGAGGACCCTCTGACGGAGCTGCTGAGGCGCGGTGCACGGCAGTTGATTCAACAGGCGATCGAGGCGGAGCTGGCCGAGCTGCTGGCGCGGTATGAAGGGGAGGTCGACGATCAGGGCCGGCGGGCGGTGGTCCGCAACGGCTACCTGCCGGAGCGGGAGATTCTGACCGGCGTGGGACCGGTGCCGGTGAAGGTGCCGAAGGTGCGCAGCCGGACGGGCGAGCCGGTGGTATTCCGGTCCTCGCTGGTACCGCCCTACGTGAGGAAGGCCCGTCGGGTGGAGGCGGCCCTGCCGTGGCTGTACCTGAAGGGTATCTCGAGCGGCCGGATGCAGGAAGCTTTGGAAGTGCTGATCGGTCCCGAGGCGAAAGGGTTGTCGGCCTCGGTGATTGGCCGCTTGAAGCGGCAATGGGAGGCGGAATATGCCGAATGGCGCCACCGGGACATGAGCCGGGACCGGTGGGTCTATTGGTGGGTGGACGGTATCTGCAGCGGCCTGCGGGCCGAGCGCCAGAGGCTGTGCGCCCTGGTGTCAATGAGCGGGGCGAGAAGCATTTTCTGGCCATCGAGGATGGCATGCGGGAATCGACCCAGAGCTGGCGGGAGGTGCTGCTGGACCTGAAGAAGCGTGGCCTCGAAGTGCCGCCGAAGCTGGCGGTGGGCGACGGCGCTCTGGGCTTCCGGGCGGCGCTGGATGAAGTGTATCCCGAGACCCGTCATCAGCGCTGCTGGGTGCACAAGACTGCGAACGTGCTGAACTACCTGCCCAAGGCCGTTCAGCCCAAGGCGAAGAAGGCCCTGCAGGAGATCTGGATGGCCGAGGACCGGGCCTCGGCCCACAAGGCCTTTGACCATTTCGTAGAGACGTACCAGGCCAAGTACCCGAAGGCGGTGGCTTGTCTGGAGAAGGACCGGGAGGCCCTGCTGGCCTTCTATGACTTTCCGGCCGAGCACTGGGTGCACATCCGGACGACGAATCCGATCGAGTCGACCTTTGCCACGATTCGGCACCGGAGCAATCAGGCCAAGGGATGTGTGAGCCGGAACACCATGCTGGCGATGTTGTACAAGCTGGGGATGAGTGCCGAGAAGCGCTGGCGCCGGATCCGTGGATTCAATTACCTGGCCAAGGTCGTTGAGGGAGTAAAGTTCAGGGACGGAGTGAAAGTCGAAGTGAACAGCGGAACCGACGACAGCAGAAGCGCCGCCTGATCATGGCGTACACCAGATTTAGCTCCAGCAGTACCTTGTCTTCCAAGGTGGCAAGGTGGGGATGCCGATCGGGCGGGTCCGGCTTGGGCAGTGGGCAACCGTGGTCAACACCAGCTTCGGTTCGATCCGGGCCAGTTCCGCTAGCTTCCGTTGTCGTGTTGAGATGTTCTCCTGGCTCGATGTCCCGGCCATCTGTCCCTCCGAAAGCCCCATCGTCCGACCTGCCGCTTCCCTCCGTCGGGTCCCTTGGGGCAGGTTCCCCGACTTCCCAGGTACTATCAGCAGGCTCCGATTGCTCGATCACCTTCCCAGCGCGCTCGGTTGCCTTCGCGCGCCGGTACCCTGAGTTGTGTCCTGTTCGCTTCCATCAGCCGGACACCAATCTGATGGACCTGGGCCTTTTCTCACACGGCGCCCGCACCGCTCTTCCTCGCAGGGAGTGATCGAGCCCTCCCAGGTTCCCGGGCGACCCTTGCCTGCATGCCCCGCTCTTCGACCCCGGCGGAGGAATGATGCCAGGCCTGTACAGCACCACCCCTGTTGCCTTCCGTCCGTTCAACAACGTCGGCTCCGCATTCCGTACTTTCGAGGCTCCATCACGCAGCCTACAGGCTCCCTGTGTACGCTTCGCAGCCAGGATCACTCCTCGACCACGCAACACTCGGTTCCGGCTGGTGGCCAGCCTTGGCCGGACAGGACTTGCACCTGTCAGGTCGCTCTGAAGGTTTCAGCAATGTCTTTCCTTCTACATGACTTCCTCCTTCTCCAGGCTTGGCCTGGCGCAATGAACGGCTACAAACAGCGCATCACCCTGGAACCCGGCAAACGGGGCGGTAAACCCTGCACTCGTGGCTTGCGCATCACGGTTTATGACGTCCTGGAATGGTTGGCAAGTGGCAATGGCGCCTGCATCGAAGTTTACTGATCCCCAACCATCCGAATCCCCCGCAGGGTCTCGAACGACACTCGCCTGGCCGTCTCCAGGAACCCCTTCACGTAGGCCAGTTCCCGTTCGCTTTCGCGCACCGCCGCGTACAGCGTTCCCCACAGCGGCTGCGGTCCCAGGGGCCGGGCGGCGACGTAGTCGCGCGCCAGGTATTCCGCCAGGGCCCAGTTGGGCAGCACGCAGACCCCGCGGCGGCTGGCCACCAGTTGCAGCATCATCGCCGTCAGCTCGCAGGTGCGCTGGGCCGCCGGCTGCACTCCGGCCGGGTCGAGGAAATTGCGGAACACGTCGAGGCGCTGGCGTTCCACCGGATAGGTGATGAGCGTCTGGTCGGCCAGGTCCTCGGGCACGATCCATTCTTTGTGGGCCAAAGGATGGTCTTTGGCCACCGCCAGCATCACCTGGAAGGCGAACAACGGCTCGTAGGCGATGCCGGACAGGGGCTGCGGGTCGGAGGTCACCACCCAGTCCACGTCGCCGCGCAGCAAGGCCGGCAACGGCTCGAAGCTGAAGCCTAAGGTCAGATCCATCTCCACCTCCGGCCACTCGGCCCGGTAGGCATCCATGGTGGGCAGCAGCCATTCGAAACAGCTGTGACACTCGATGACGATGAACAGCCGTCCCGCCTGTCCACCGCCCAGGCGCGCCAGATCGCGCTCGGCCGCCTCGACCTGGGGCAACACCTGGGCGGCCAGATCCAGCAGCCGCCGGCCGGCCGGGGTGAAGGTCACGGGCCGGCTCTTGCGGATCACCAGCGGCAGGCCGAAACGCGCCTCCAGCGTCCGGAGCTGATGGGACAGGGCCGACTGGGTCAAATGCAGGCACTGGGCGGCGGCCACCAGGCTACCGGTCTGCTGCAGGGTCTTGAGGGTGCGCAGGTGCTTGAGCTCCAGATACATGAATCTGTCTCATCTTAATCTGAGAAATTATCAATTGTACTCATAAACCGGACGGACGATACTGTTGGCCGGTTTCAACACGACAAGGATACGCCCATGACCTGCGCTCACATTCTCGGCTTTCCCCGCATCGGCCTGCGGCGGGAGATGAAACAGGCGGTCGAAGCCTATTGGAACGGCGACATCGACCGCGCCGAACTGCAGCAACGCGGCGCCGAGCTGCGCCGCCGCCACTGGCGGCTGCAGCAGGCCGCCGGCCTCGATTTCATTCCCGTCGGCGACTTCAGCTGGTACGACCACGTCCTCGACACCACCGCCCTGCTGGGGGCGGTGCCGCCCCGCTTCGAACATCCCGGCGGCGAGGTGGACCTGGACACCTACTTCCGCATGGCCCGCGGCCGCGCGCCCACCGGCCGACCGCAGCCGGCCTGTGAGATGACCAAGTGGTTCGACACCAACTACCACTACCTCGTCCCGGAACTGCACCCGGACATGGCTTTCGCCGTCTCCTCGGCCAAACTGTTCGACGAACTGGCAGAAGCCCGCGCAATCGTCGGCGGCAAGGCCCGGCCGGTGCTGCTCGGGCCGCTGTCGTGGCTGTGGCTGGGAAAATGCCAGGGGGAAGCGTTCGACAAGCTGACCCTCCTCGAACGGCTGCTGCCGGCCTACGGCGAGATTCTCCAGCGCCTTCAGAGCCAGGGCGCCGCCTGGGTGCAGATCGACGAGCCGATCCTCGCCCTGGACCTGCCCCCGGCCTGGCGCGCCGCCTTCTCCCGCGCCTACCACAGCCTGCAGGCGCCGGGGCTGATGCTGCTGCTGGCGACTTACTTCGGCCCTCTGGCGGACAATCTCAGAACCGCCTGCGACCTGCCGGTGGCCGGCCTCCACGTGGATGCGGTGCGGGGCTCCGGGGAACTGGCCCAGGTGGCCGACTGGCTGCCGGCGCACAAAGTGCTGTCGGTGGGAATCATCGACGGCCGCAACGTCTGGCGCACCGATCTGGACCAGGCGTTGGAAATCCTAGAGCCGCTGCGGCAGCGCCGTGGCGATTCGCTGTGGATCGCCCCGTCCTGTTCCCTGCTCCACGTACCGGTGGATCTGGCGGCGGAAGCCAAGCTGGACGAGGAACTGAAAAGCTGGCTCGCTTTTGCGGTGCAGAAGATCGACGAAACCGTCGCCCTCAAACGCGCCCTGACCGAAGGCTGCGATAGCGTCGCCGAGGTCCTGGAAGTCAGCCGCCGGGCGCTGGCCTCGCGCCGGAAATCCGCCCGCGTGACGCGGCCGGCGGTGCGCGAGCGGCTGCAGAACCTGCCCGCCGACCGGCGCGCCCATCCCTATCCCGTGCGCCGCCAGGCCCAGCACGCCCGGTTGAAACTGCCGCTTTTGCCCACCACCACCATCGGCTCCTTCCCCCAGACGGCGGAAATCCGCCGCACCCGCCGCGCCTTCAAAAACGGTGACATCGGGGAGGCCGAATACGTCGCTTTCATGCGCCGCCAGATCGCCTTCGTGGTGGAGAAACAGGAAGGCTACGGCCTGGACGTGCTGGTCCACGGCGAACCGGAGCGCAACGACATGGTGGAATACTTCGGCGAACAACTCGACGGCTTCGCCTTCACCGAAGGCGGCTGGGTCCAGTCCTACGGCTCGCGCTGCGTCAAGCCGCCGATCATCTACGGCGACGTCGCCCGTCCCAAGGCGATGACGGTGGACTGGATCCGTTATGCCCAGTCGCTCACCGCCAAACCCATGAAAGGCATGCTCACCGGTCCTGTCACCATGCTGCAATGGTCCTTCGTGCGCGACGACCAGCCGCGCCGCGACACCTGCCTGCAGATCGCCTTGAGCCTTCGCGACGAGGTGCTGGATCTGGAACGGGCGGGCATCGGCGTGATCCAGATCGACGAGCCGGCCCTGCGCGAGGGACTGCCCCTGCGCCGGGGGGACTGGGACGACTATCTGAGCTGGGCGGTCCGCAGCTTCCGCATCGCCGCCGCCGGCGTCCGCGACGAAACCCAGATCCACACCCACATGTGCTACGCCGAGTTCAACGACATCATCGAGCACATCGCCGCTCTGGATGCCGACGTCATCACCATCGAAACCTCGCGCTCGAAGATGGAGCTGCTCGACGCCTTCGCCGACTTCGAATATCCCAACGAGATCGGCCCGGGCGTCTACGACATCCACTCCCCCAACATCCCGACGGTCGAGGAGATGGTCGCGCTGCTGGAGAAGGCGGCGGAGAAGATCCCGGTCGAGCGCCTGTGGGTCAACCCCGACTGCGGTCTCAAGACCCGACAGTGGCCCGAGGTGGATGAAGCCCTGACCCGGATGGTGGCGGCGGCCGGACTGCTGCGCGAGCGCTACGGGAACTGATCCCAGCGCGCGGAGGCGCAGGGCGGCTCACACAACCGCCCTGCGCCCCTCATTCCTCTCCGGTCATCTGCCGGCACCATTCCAACAGATCCTTCATCGCCCGCCAGCCGGCGAAGATCACCACCGGTGTGATGAGCGCCTCCTGCCAGCCCACCCAACCCGGCGTGTCATCGGTGAGGACGATGAGGACCCAGGCGGCCACCAGCAGCAGGATCGAGGTCAATACCCGCCCCAGCATCGTATTCCCCTCTGCCAGTCAACCTGCCCATAAGACTTCCCTTGCCCGGGGGCGGTTCATCACTTTGGAGAGGCCTCCCGGCCCCGGAGGCGATCGAACAGCTGCATCAGCAAACGGCGCTCTCCCTCCATGATGCGTTCCTGCAAACCGTAAGGATAGCGAGTCACGCAGGCGGCGGCGATGTCCAGACAACATTCAAGGATCGCCTCGATCCGCTCTTCGTCCGCCGGAGCGGAACGCTGCCGCAGACGCTCGCAGGCAATGTCGCGTAGTGCCGCCAGTAACCGTGGCGACGGCCGCCGCCGGGCAAAACGGTCGAGAAAGCGGTTCAGATGACGCTCCGTGACCATCGGGTATCCTAAAATCCGGTTGAGTTCGGTCATGTGGCGCCGGGCGAAATCCTCCAAAATCTGCAATTCCCCCTCCTGGTTGCAGCCGTCGGCCCAGATCATTTCCACCAGTGGAATCAGATCAAGAAAGTACAGATCGCTGTCCTGCAAACCATAAGTTGTGAACAGACGCTCCAGTTCCAGGGTTTCCATCGATATCCTCTCAGCCGATCAGAAAGAACTTGTAAGGATTTCAGCACGGTTCACCTGCCGTCACCCACCTCTCCCGGGCCCACATGACGAAAGCCGTCGGCTCCAATGGACGGCTGAAAAAGTAGCCCTGGAAAACGTCACAGCCCATTTCCACCAGAGTCCTGTACTGTTCAGCAGTCTCGACCCCTTCCACCACTACCTCGAGTCCCAAACCGTGGGCCATATCGACGATCGACTTCAGCAGGGTGAGGTGAGAATTTCCCAGAGCCATGTGGGTCACAAAACTGCGGTCGATCTTGAGCACCCGGAGTGGGAACTGATGCAACCGAGCCAGGGAAGAATGCCCCGTACCGAAATCGTCGATGGCGATCCTGAAACCGTAATCCGCCAAATGACGGATATGATTGGAAATGACATGAAGATGACGTTCCATGCTGGATTCGGTCACTTCCAGCTCGATCATGCCTGGCTGCTCCCCAGCGGTCCGACAAGTTTCGATGAAATGATTGACCACGTGTGGCGAGGTCAACTGCAGGGGAGACAGATTGACCGCCAGACGCGGTAGCCGATCGCCAAAAACCCGACTGCCGCGCCAACGGCCGATCTGGCACAGGACCTCCTCGAAGACCCAGGTGCCTATCTCGACGATCTTACCGCTCTCTTCAGCCAGGGGGATGAAGAAATCCGGCGGAATGGAACCATACACGGCATTGTCCCAGCGCAGCAGCACTTCGGCCCCAACCAACCGTCCCTGAGCATCCACCTGGGGCTGATAGCGGAGAGAAAGCTCTTTTTTTCCGATGGCGTGAGTCAGCAATCCAGACAAACGCTGACGTTGCAACACCTTCTCACCTAATTCCTCGTCATAAATCAGGCAGCTCGTCGAGCGATCTTGCTGCCGTCCACATGCGGCCAATGCCATGGAGGCCTGCTTGAGCAGTGTATCGACCTGCGCCGCCTCGCCGTCTCCCCAGCTCGCCCCCATGACACAACCGAGATCCAGGACCTGATAATCGTGATGCAGCGGCGACGCCAAACGTTTTTCGAGCCTCCGCACGGTTTGCAGAATCTGCAAATCCGGATCGTCTTCGCAATGCCAAACGACAGCGAACTCATCGGTGCCGATTCTGGCCACAGCGTCTGCTTCCACAGTCTCACGGAGCCTGCACGCCATCTCCCGCAGCATGACGTTCCCTGCACCGTGTCCCAAGGCCGCGTTAATCTCCTGAAAATATTTCATCCTCAACCGCAGCACCACGAGATACCGCCCACAGCTTGAAGAAGCCAGCCGATCCGGCAATTGGTCCCGCAACCAATTGAGATTGACGAGACCCGTCACCTCGTCGTGATACGCCAGACGGCGGATCTTCTCTTCGGCCGCCCGGATCTCCGACAGATCCACATAGAGTCCGGCATACCGTAACACCCTGCCACTCTTGTCCTTGAGGGAGATGATGCTCAGCCACTGCGGGCGTACCGCCCCCGACTTGTCGCGATTCCAGATCTCCCCTTCCCAGTGACCCTCGGTTTCGATCGTTTTCCACATGGCGTCGTAAAAGCCGGCACTGTGCCTCCCCGATGAGAGCACG
The DNA here is from genome assembly GCF_030294985.1 of Methylomarinovum tepidoasis. Taxonomy (NCBI): domain Bacteria; kingdom Pseudomonadati; phylum Pseudomonadota; class Gammaproteobacteria; order Methylococcales; family Methylothermaceae; genus Methylomarinovum; species Methylomarinovum tepidoasis. The sequence continues at coordinate 1,667,154 of NZ_AP024718.1, read as the reverse complement.
CCCGGCGTCTTGCCCAGAACTTCGCTGAATCGATAGCCGGACATCCGTTCGAAAGCCTGATTGACCCATTGGATTTTCAGTTCCGCATCGGTCACGAGAATACCATGGGTGCTGTGTATCAGAATCCGGTCCGCCAACGCCATGTCCTGCCGGACCCGCCAGGTGTGGATCAGCAATCCGATCAGCCCGGCGAAATCTCCCAGCACCTTGGCCTCGTCGGCGTCGAAGGCATGATGATGTGCCACATAAAGCACCATGACGCCAAGCACGTCGTCACCCCAGCGGATTGGCACCACGTAGTGCCCATGCTCCGACATGCCTTCATAGCGGGTTTCATGACGCTCGTCCACACAATCCACGTGCAGTAGTTCACTACTCTGGGCGACCCGACCGCAAAGGCAGTGTCCATGTCGCACCCGGCTGCAGGTACCGGCGATGTAAGGGGTGAAATTGATGTGCGTCAGCAACTCCAAATACCCTTTTTCAGGGTGATTCAGGAAAATGCCACCTGCATTCATCTCCAGCCACGGCAACCGGAGAATGGTTTCCAGAACGCTGTGCAGAACCTTGGAAAGGCTGTCGTTCCCTAGTTGCGCGGTCAATTCCCCCAAACGTGGCAGATGATTCTGCGTAATGTCCATGATAGTGTCTGGATACAATTTTTTGTTTCCTAAGCATAGTTCAACATACCCACACATGAACCCGAGCAATCTGTTCCGACGAACTCTTTGCCGACCAGGGCCGTCAATAAAACCTAGTTCTTTACTCGGGCATTCATTTGGTACTAAAATAGTCCAGATCAATGAGAATAGAATATGTTACGCCTCAGCAAACTGACCGACTACGCCATCGTCATCGCCTGTCACAGCGCCCGGCGGCCTCACGAAATGCACAGCGCCACCGAGATCGCGGACGCCGTCGGCATCGCGCTGCCAACGGCGCAGAAGGTGCTCAAGCGCCTGACCCAGGCGGGCATTTTCCATTCCGAACGCGGCGCCCACGGCGGTTACCGTCTGGCACGCGCGCCGGAACGGATCAACGTGGCTGAACTTATCGCCGCGATGGAGGGCCCCATCGGTCTGACCGAATGCAGCCTGGCGGAGAACCAGTGCCGGCAGGCGGACGGCTGCGACATCCGCGGCAACTGGGCGCTGATCAACCGGGCGATCCAGGCCGCCCTGGAGACGGTCACCCTGGCGGACATGGTCCGGCCCGTTTCCCGGGAACACCCCATATCCCTGACCCGCCTGCACGAGACGGCGGGCTGACAGCATAGAGAAAACCCATGGCAGCAAGCAGCAAAGATCTGGAAAGGCTCATCGGCCGCGAATACGAAGAGGGCTTCGTCACCGAGGTGGAGGAGGAACGCCTCCCGCCGGGGCTGAACGAGGACATCATCCGCGCCCTGTCGGCCAAGAAGAACGAGCCACAGTGGCTGCTGGAATGGCGCCTGAACGCCTATCGCCTGTGGCTGAAGATGCAAGAACCCCGCTGGGCCCACGTCAAATACCAGCCCATCGACTACCAGGCGTTGAGTTATTACGCCGCCCCCAAATCCCGCAAGAACGCTCCCAAGAGCCTGGACGAGGTCGATCCCAAACTGCTGGAGACCTTCGAGAAACTGGGCATCCCCCTACACGAGCGCGAGCGACTGGCCGGAGTGGCGGTGGACGCGGTGTTCGACAGCGTCTCGGTGGCCACCACCTTCAAGGAAACCCTGGAGAAAGCCGGGGTGATCTTCTGCCCCATCTCCGAGGCGGTGCAGAAACACCCGGATCTGGTGCGCGAATATCTGGGCAGCGTGGTGCCGCCCGGGGACAACTTCTTCGCCGCCCTGAACTCGGCGGTGTTTTCCGACGGCTCCTTCGTCTATGTCCCCAAGGGGGTGCGCTGCCCCATGGAACTGTCCACCTATTTCCGCATCAACGCCGCCAACACCGGCCAGTTCGAGCGTACCCTCATCATCGTCGAGGAAGGCGGTTACGTCTCCTATCTGGAAGGTTGCACCGCCCCCATGCGCTCCGAGCATCAGCTCCACGCCGCCGTGGTGGAGCTGATCGCCATGAAGGACGCCCGGATCAAATACTCCACGGTGCAGAACTGGTATCCCGGCGACGAGGAAGGCCGCGGCGGCATCTACAACTTCGTCACCAAGCGTGGCGACTGCCGTGGGGAGCGGGCCAAGATCTCCTGGACCCAGGTGGAAACCGGCTCGGCCATCACCTGGAAGTATCCCAGCTGCATCCTGCGCGGCGACGGTTCGGTGGGCGAGTTCTATTCGGTGGCGGTCACCAACCACCACCAACAGGCCGACACCGGCACCAAAATGATCCACATCGGCAAAAACACCCGGAGCACTATCATTTCCAAGGGCATCTCCGCCGGGAAGGCGCAGAACAGCTACCGCGGCCTGGTGAAGGTGCTCAAAAGCGCCGAAGGGGCGCGCAATTATACCCAGTGCGACTCGCTCCTCATCGGCGACCGCTGCGGCGCCCACACTTTCCCTTACATCGAGGTCAAGCGGGCCGACGCCCAGGTGGAACACGAGGCCACCACCTCACGCATCAGCGAGGACCAGCTGTTCTACTGCCAGCAACGCGGCATCTCGCCGGAGGACGCGGTGTCGATGATCGTCAACGGCTTCTGCAAGGAAGTGTTCAAGGAACTGCCGATGGAGTTCGCGGTGGAGGCGCAGAATCTGCTGGGCGTCAGTCTGGAAGGAAGCGTGGGATGAACCAGTTCACCGCCATCATCAAGAAGGAAGGGGATTGGTGGATCGGCTGGGTGGAGGAAGTCCCTGGCGCCAACGCCCAGGAAAGGACGAAGGAAGAACTCCTCGCCAGTCTGCAGGAAGCCGTCCGCGACATTCTGGAAATCCGCCGGGAAGAAGCCAGAAAACAGGTCGAAGGGAATTATGAAGAAGTTCCCCTGGCGGTATGAAACGCCAGGCATTGATCCGACATTTGCTGCGCCAAGGCTGTGAACTGGCGCGCAAAGGATCGCGGCACTCCATTTTGCGCAATCTCGCAACAGGAATCTCGCAACAGGCGATTTGACTGCTGTCCCCAGGCACAGCGAAATCAAAGATCTTCTGGCACGAAAAATCTGCAAAGACTTGAGGATAGACCAACCGTCATGACCGAACCCCTGCTCAAAATCGAAAACCTCCACGCCAGGGTGGAGGACAAACCCATCCTCAAAGGTATCGATCTGACCCTCGACTACGGCCAAGTCCACGCCATCATGGGGCCCAACGGCTCCGGCAAGAGCACCCTGGCCAACGTGCTGGCCGGGCGCGAAGGCTACGAGGTCACCGAAGGGAAAGTCTGGTACCAGGGCCAGGACCTTTTGGCGCTCAAGCCGGAGGAACGCGCCCGCGCAGGGGTGTTTCTGGCCTTCCAGTATCCGGTGGAAATCCCCGGGGTCAGCAACATCTATTTCCTCAAAGCCGCCCTCAACGCCATCCGCAAGTATCGGGGCGAGCCGGAAGTGGACGCCATGGACTTCATCGCCCTGGTCAAGGACAAGATGAAACTGATGGAAATGGACGAGCAGTTCCTCTATCGCGCCATCAACGAGGGCTTCTCCGGCGGCGAGAAGAAACGCAACGAAATCCTGCAGATGCTGGTGCTGGAACCGACCCTGTGCATCCTCGACGAGATCGACTCGGGGCTGGACATCGACGCCCTCAAGGTGGTCGCCAAGGGCATCAACGCCCTGCGCGGCCCGCAACGCGGTTTTTTGATGGTGACCCACTACCAGCGCCTGCTCGACTACGTGGTGCCGGACGTGGTCCACGTGTTCGCCGGCGGCCGCATCGTCAAATCCGGCGGCCCGGAATTGGCCAAGGACTTGGAAGCCAAAGGCTACGGCTGGATCGAAGCCCACCTGGAGGCCCAGGCCCGATGACGCTCCCTGCCGAAGTGATCGAACCGCTGCGCCGGCGCACCGACGTTCTGGCCGAGAACGCCCCGGCCTGGCTCGCCGGCCTACGCCGCAAGGCCCTGGAACGTTTCGTTGCCTGTGGTTTTCCCTCTCCCCGCGAGGAGGAATGGCGCTACACCAACGCCCCCCCGATCGAGCGCAAACGCTTTCCCGTCGCCGCCGAATCCGGCCACGTGGACGTGGCCTGGGTCCAGCAGCGCCTCTTGGCCGACTGCTGGCACCTGGTCTTCATCGACGGTCATTTCCACCGCGACCTGTCCCATCCGGCCCTGGCCGGCGACGTGATCCTGTGCGATCTGGACGCCGCTCTGCGCCGCCATCCCGATCAGGTGAGCCGGATTCTCGGCCAGGCGGTGGACGAGGACCACGGTTTCATCGCCTACAATACCGCCCTGTTCCACGGCGGGATGCTGCTGTGGCTGGAAAGCGGCGTCGAACTGGAACACCCGGTCCAGATCCTCCACATCCAGACCCAGCCCGCCGCCGCCCCCACCCGCCATCTGATCCGCCTGGAAGCGGGCGCCAGGGCGACGGTGATCGAGTCCTACGCCGCCGTCGAAGCCGGTCTGACCGCCCACGTCACCGAAGCGGTGCTGGCGGAAAACGCTACGCTGGATCACGTCAAGATTCAGGAGGAACACGACCGCGCCTTCCACTTCGGCGGCTTCTACGTCGATCAGGCCGATGGCGCCCGCTGCCGCCAGATCCATTTCGCCCTCGGCGCCCTTTTGGCCCGCAGCGACATCCACGCCCGCCTGGGGCGGGGCTGCGAAACTCGCTTCGACGGCCTCCACTGGGCCGACGGCCGCCGTCATCTGGACAGCCACACCCGGCTGGTCCACGCCCGTCCGGACGGCGTCAGCCGCGAAGCCTACAAGGCCATCGCCGAGCAGCGCGGCCGCAGCGTGTTCCAGGGCCGCATCGTCGTCGAGCCCGGGGCCCAGCGCACCGATGCGGCGATGAACAACCGCAACCTGCTGCTGTCGGACGACGCCGAGATCGACACCAAACCGCAGCTGGAAATCTACGCCGACGACGTCAAGTGCGCCCACGGCGTCACCGTCGGCCAGCTTGACCCCGACGCCCTGTTCTACCTGGAAACCCGCGGCATCGATCAGGCGGCCGCGCGCCAGCTGCTGCTCTACGGCTTCGTCAACGAACTGATCGAACAGGTCGGGATCGCCCCGCTGCGGGCTTATCTGCACCGGCAACTGGACGATCGCTTCAATCGCATCGAAATCGACGACCTTTCCCATTCTCCCGCGGATTCCGCAGCGGGAGCGGATAGAAACGACGCCATCGAACGGGACGAGGACACATGACCGCCTACCCCATCGACCGCATCCGGGCCGATTTCCCCATTCTGGGGCAGCAGGTGCGCGGCAAGCCCCTGGTGTATCTGGACAACGCCGCCAGCGCCCAGAAGCCCAATGCCGTCATCGACACCCTGGCGGATTTCTACCGCCGCGATTTTGCCAACATCCACCGCAGCGTCCACACCCTGGGCGAGCGCGCCACCGCCAGATACGAAGCCGCCCGCGAGACCGTGCGGCAGTTCCTGAACGCCGAGGCGGTGGAGGAAATCGTCTTCGTCCGCGGCACCACCGAGGCCATCAATCTGGTGGCCCAGAGCTGGGGGCGGTCCAACCTCAGGGAAGGCGACGAAATCCTCATCACCGCCATGGAGCACCACTCCAACATCGTTCCCTGGCAGCTGGTGTGCCAGCAGACCGGGGCGGTGCTGAAGGTGGCCCCCATCGACGCCCATGGCGAACTGCTGCTGGAAGCATTCGAACGGCTGCTGACGGACCGCACCCGGCTGGTGGCGGTGACCCACATGTCCAACGCCCTCGGCACCATCAATCCGGTCAAACGGCTGACCGCCATGGCCCACGCCCACGGGGCCAAAGTGCTGGTGGACGGCGCCCAGGCGGCCCCCCATCTGGCGGTGGACGTGCAGGCGCTCGGCTGCGACTTCTACGCTTTCTCCGGCCACAAGGTTTACGGCCCCACCGGCATCGGCGCCTTCTACGGCCGGCGCGGGCTGCTCGAGGCGATGCCGCCGTGGCAGGGGGGCGGGGAAATGATCCGCACCGTCACCTTCGAGAAGACCGAATACGCCGACCTGCCCTACAAGTTCGAAGCCGGCACCCCGGCCATCGCCGAGGCGGTAGGCCTGGCGGCGGCCATCGAGTACGTGCAGGGAATCGGCCTCAAGGCCATCGCCGCCCACGAGCACGACCTCATTCGATACGCCACCGAGCGCGCCGCCGAAGTTCCGGGCCTGCGCCTGATCGGCACCGCCCGGCACAAGGGGGCGATCCTGTCCTTCGTGGTGGACCGGGTCCATCCCCACGACCTGGGCACCTTCCTCGACCATTACGGCATCGCGGTCCGGGCCGGCCACCATTGCGCCATGCCGGTGATGGACTTCTTTCAGGTACCCGCCACCGCCCGCGCCTCCTTCGGGATGTACAACACCCGCGAGGAGGTGGATCTGCTCATCTACGCATTGAAGGAAATCATCAAGGTGTTCGGCTGATGCTCGACGATCTCAGAGATCTTTACCAGGAGGTGGTCTTCGACCACAACCGCAATCCCCGCAATTTCCGCCCCATGGAGGACGCCGACCGAGTCATCGAGGGCCACAACCCCCTCTGCGGCGACCGCATCACCCTGTACCTGAAGCTCGACGGCGACCGCATCGCCGACGTCAGCTTCCAGGGCCAGGGCTGCGCCATCTCCACCGCCTCGGCCTCGCTGATGACCGAAATCGTCAAAGGCAAGACGCTGGCGGAGGCGGAAAAACTGTTCGAGGCCTTCCACAAGATCGTCACCGGTCAGGACGACGACCTGAAACGGGAGGAACTGGGCAAGCTGGCGGTGCTGGCCGGGGTGCGCCAGTATCCGTCCCGGATCAAGTGCGCCACCCTGCCCTGGCATTCGCTGGAGGCGGCGATCAAGGGGGAGCAGGAAGCGGTAAGCACCGAATAGACAAACACCAGCTTTAAGGATCGCCGCAGGGAACGGGTTCCAGGAACGCCGTAAACCCTTCCCTAGGGGCTCGAAACCCGGCCGTCCAGGCCGGGTACGCCCTTCCACCCGTCCCCTGCGACGCCTGAACTCACAACTGCACGATGGATTCAACCCATGTCCGACTGGATCGATGTTTGTAAGGTCGAGGACCTGAAGGCGGGCCAGCACGTGGTCGTCGAGGTCGCCGGCACCGAGGTGGCGGTGTTCAATCTCGACGGCGGGTTCTACGCCATCGAGGACGTCTGCACCCACGACGGGGCGGAAATCGCCAGCGGCGAGGTGGAAGGGGACGTGATCGTCTGTCCCCGCCACGGCGCCCGCTTCTGCATCAAGACCGGCGAGGTCCTCAGCCCCCCGGCCTACGAAGATTTGCACGTGTTCCCGGTGCGGGTGAAGGACGGGATGATCCAAGTGCGCGACGACCGCTGGGACTAGTCGTCCCAACGGTCGGACAGCCGGGACAGTTTGCGCAGCGCCCGCGCCTGACACCGCCAGCGCTCCGCCGACAGCCAGCCGATGACGGCGGCGGTGGGGCGGGACAGACGCGGGGTTTCGACCAGCATCCGCCTCAGCCAGGCGGACTGGACCGCCGCGTCGTGATGGGCGCCGAGCCGATCCTGCAATTGCTTGAGGCGGGCGATTCGCTTCCTCGCGCCTGCGCTTTCCCCGCTGGCGGCGGCGAACTCCAGCAGGTAGCGCAGTTTCTTCACCGCGATCCGCAGGCGGTGCACCGCTTCCGGCGCCGCATCGCGCGCCAGCGCCCGCAGCCGCTTTGTCACCTTCCTGCGCCGCCTTGCGATGTGGCGTTGCAGAAGCTTTGCCTGCGGTTCGGTCTGCTCCGCCGCCAGCCACGCCCCTGCCGGCGCCGTCAGCCAGGCATGCCAGTCGGCCTTCAGCTTCCGGTATTCCTCGCTCCCGAGCAGCGCGAGCACCTCCCGGTGGGCTTCCTCGCGCTGCCGTCTCAGCGGCCGTTCCAGGCCCTCGATGCCGTCGGCGAGCCAGTCCGGCGCCTGCCCGCGCCACGCCGGCAGCAGCGCCAGGAAGACGTCGGCATCGCGGCGGGCGTTGGTCCGGCGCATGACGGCGACCATCTGCCGGCGCAGTCCGGCAAGTTCCGGCGCCAGCTCCGCTTGCATCTCCCCGAGCACGGCGCGGCTGCGGCGCAGGGCGACCCGGAAACGGTGCAGCGGCTCCGGATCGGCATCCTGAACGATCCCGGCCTCCTCCACCTCCAGCACCCGAAGCTGTCGGGCCAGATAATTCCGGAATGCGGTTTCCAGTGTCATGCCATCCTCCCGGTCTGACGACGGTAAACTTAACGCGGCGGCAGACGTCAATTAAGGTAGAATTATTTGATTTCTATCCAACGCGAGGACACGATGGAAGCATTGGAACTCAATCAGTTGAGCCGAAAAATTGAAGACCTCCAGGGCCGCGTCGAGGCTCTGAGGGGGTATCTTTGACTACGATAACAAGAAAGAACGCCTAGAAGAAATTCTCCGCGAACTGGAAGATCCGGCGGTCTGGAACGACCCGGACCGCGCCCAGGCGCTGGGCAGGGAACGGGCCCAACTGGAGGAGACGGTCCAGACTTTGGACAACCTCTCCCAGAGTCTGGCCGATGCCGCCGAGCTGCTGGAGATGGCCCAGGAGGAAGGCGACGAGGACACCATCGCCAGCATCGCCGCCGATCTGGAAAACTTCGAGAAGGCGGTGGCCGATCTGGAGTTTCGCCGCATGTTCGCCGGCGAGATGGACGCCAGCAACGCCTTCCTCGACATCCAGGCCGGCTCCGGCGGCACCGAGGCCCAGGACTGGGCCGACATGCTGCTGCGCATGTACCTGCGCTGGGCCGAGAACAAGGGCTTCAAGACCGAGATCATCGAGCTGTCGCCCGGGGAAGTGGCGGGCATCAAAAGCGCCACCCTCAAGGTGGAGGGCCCCTACGCCTACGGCTGGCTGCGGACCGAAACCGGCGTCCACCGGCTGGTGCGCAAGTCTCCGTTCGACTCCGGCAACCGCCGTCACACCTCGTTCGCGGCGGTGTTCGTCTCCCCCGAGGTGGAGGACGACATCGACATCGAGATCAATCCGGCGGATCTGCGCATCGACGTCTATCGTGCCTCCGGCGCCGGTGGCCAGCACGTCAACCGTACCGAGTCGGCGGTGCGCATCACCCACCTGCCCACCGGCATCGTGGTCCAGTGCCAGAATGACCGCTCCCAGCACAAGAACAAGGCCACGGCGATGAAGCAGCTCAAGGCCAAGCTCTACGAGCTGGAGATGCAGAAACGCCGCGCCGAACAGGAGCAGCTGGAAGCCTCCAAGTCCGACATCGGCTGGGGCAGCCAGATCCGCTCCTACGTCCTCGACCAGTCGCGGATCAAGGATCTGCGCACCGGCGTCGAGGTGGGCAACACCCAGGCGGTGCTCGACGGCGATCTCGATCCCTTCATCGAGGCCAGCCTGAAACAGGGACTGTAATCTTCCAACCCACCCCAACCGCAATGAACACGAAACCCAACACCGAACAAGACCTCATCGCCCAGCGCCGGGCCAAGCTTGCGGCCCTGCGCGAGGCCGGTTTCTCCTACCCCACCGACTTCCGCCGCGACAGCGTCGCCGCCGAGCTTCATGCCCGCTACGACGACAAACCGGCCGAGTTCTTCGAGCAGAGCCCGCTGCGGGTGCGGGTCGCCGGGCGGATGATGAGCCGGCGGATCATGGGCAAGGCCAGCTTCTGCCACATCCAGGACTATTCCGGGCGCATTCAGCTGTTCGTCACCCGCGACAATTTGCCCGACGGTCTGTATCAGGAATTCAAGAAATGGGACGTGGGCGACATCCTCGGCGCCGAAGGCGTCCTGTTCAAGACCAAGACCGGCGAGCTGTCGGTGAAGGTGGACGAAATCCGCCTGCTGGCCAAGTGCCTGCGCCCCCTGCCGGAGAAGTATCACGGTCTCACCGACCGCGAGGCCCGCTACCGCCAGCGCTACCTCGACCTGATCATGAACGAGGTCAGCCGCCGCACCTTCGTCATCCGCTCCCAGGTGGTGCAGCGCATCCGCCAGTTCCTCATCGACCGCGACTTCCTCGAGGTCGAAACCCCGATGATGCAGGTGATCCCCGGCGGCGCCGCCGCCCGCCCCTTCATCACCTACCACAACGCCCTCGACATGCAGCTGTACCTGCGCATCGCCCCGGAGCTGTATCTCAAGCGCCTGGTGGTGGGCGGCTTCGAGCGGGTCTTCGAGATCAACCGCAACTTCCGCAACGAGGGTCTATCGACCCAGCACAATCCGGAATTCACCATGCTGGAGTTCTACCAGGCCTACGCCGAATACCCGGAGCTGATGGACCTGACCGAAACCCTGCTGCGGGAGCTGGCCGAATCGATTCTCGGCAGCGCCACGATCACCTATCAGGATCGCGAGTACGACTTCGGCCGGCCGTTCCAGCGCTACACCCTGTTCGAGTCGCTGCTGAAGTTCAATCCCGGGCTGGCGGCCGAGGACGTGGACAACCTGGAAAGCGCCCGCCGGGTGGCGGAAAGACTGGAGATTCCGGTGCTGCCCAGCTGGGGGCTGGGCAAGGTGCAGACCGAGATCTTCGAAAAGAGCGTCGAACCCAAGTTGCTCGACCCCACCTTCATCACCGAATACCCGGTGGAAGTCTCTCCCCTGGCGCGGCGCAACGACAGAAATCCAGAGGTCACCGACCGCTTCGAGCTGTTCATCGCCGGGCGCGAGATCGCCAACGGCTTCACCGAACTCAACGACCCCGAGGACCAGGCCGAACGTTTCCGCAAACAGGTGGAGGCCAAGGATGCCGGCGACGAGGAGGCGATGCACTTCGACGAGGACTACATCATCGCCCTGGAACACGGCATGCCGCCGACCGCCGGTGAAGGCATTGGCATCGACCGGCTGGTGATGCTGCTGACCGATTCACCGTCGATCCGCGACGTGCTGCTGTTCCCCCACCTGCGCCCGCGGCGGGACAAGACGGAAAACGCCGCCCCAGCGGAGTGAGCCGCCAGGGCGGTGGTTTCCCGCACCACCGCCCTGCCGTTTGTCGGGAAAACGGCTAGACTTGAAGACGAAGCCGACAAAAACACCCGCTGATGCCCGCACCCTCCCAGAGCGAAACCGATCCTTCCGAGGCGCCGGAATCCCCCGGCCCCTTCTTCCAGCAGTGCTGTCGGGCGCTGAAGGAAAACAAGCTCTCCCTCCCCACCATTCCCGACATTTCCCTCAAGATCCGCCGCGCCATCAACGATCCCAAGGCCAGCAACACCAAAATCGCCAGGGTGGTGCAGATGGACCCGGTCATCACCGCCCGCCTGATCCAGATCGCCAACAGTCCCCTGTACCGGGGGCGACGCCGCATCGAAAGCTGTCCCCAGGCCCTCACCCGCCTGGGCCTCAAAGCGGCACAGCACATCATCACCACCCTGGCGCTCAAGGCGGTGTTCCAGGCCAAATCCCACCGGATCCGGAAACGCATGAACGCCCTCTGGCGGCACAGCAGCTACGTAGCCGCCATCTGCGCCGTGCTGGCCCACAAGACCCCCGGCTTCGATCCGGACCGCGCCATGCTCATCGGTCTGATCCACGACATCGGCGCAGTGCCGGTGCTCACCTTTGCCGATGCCCACATGGACCTGCTCAGCGATCCCGCGGAACTGGAGCACACTATCGCCAGGCTCCGGGGACCGGTGGGGGCCGCCATCATGCAGCGCTGGGATTTCCCCGAGGACTTCGCCGTCATCGCCCGTAAGGCCGAGGACTGGTTCCACGACGAAGGGCCGGAACCGGACTATCTCGACATCGTCCTGGTGTCGCAGCTGCACAGTTTCATCGGTTCCCCCCAGATCCGCCAGCTCCCCCGGATCGACACCGTGCCCGCCTACCGCAAACTGCTCGCCGGACGGCTGGACGCCGACACCAGCATGAACGTGCTGGAAACCGCGCGGGAGGAAATCTGGCAGATTCAGAAGATGCTGGCCTTCTGAACATGGAAATCCGCCGGGCCCTGCAAACCCTGATTCCGGTGCTCGGGCGCGCCAGCGCCCCCTCCCAACCGGTTCTCCCGTTGCAGGCATTGCAGCCGGGACAGCGCATCCAGGCCCGGGTGCTGGCCCAGACCGGTCCCAACCAGGTGATGCTGGAGATGCTCGGCAGCCGGGTGATCGCCGACACTCAGATTCCCCTGCCCGCCGGCAAACAGGTCCAACTGGAAGTCGTCCAGGGCGGCCAGCAACCCCAGCTGCGGGCGCTGCCACCGCCTTCCGGCGGCGACGCCCCCGCCCAACTGCTGCGCAATGTCCTGCCGCAGCAACGACCGCTGGCCCAGAGCCTGCCGCCCCTGCTGCAACTGGCTGACGACCCCTGGATACCCGAACCGGTGCGCCGTCAGCTCGAACAATTGCGGCAGGCACTGCCACGGCAAGCCGAGCTGGTTTCCCCCGACCGCCTGCGCCAGGCCATCCGCCGCAGCGGGCTGTTCGCCGATACCGCGACGGAGGAAGCCGACGCTTCCCAGCTGAAACCGGATCTGAAACGCCAGCTCCGACAACTGGCGGACACCCTCCGTGAGCGCCCGGCCCTCCCGCCGCGTACCGCCGCCACCCGTGTCCTTTCTGCGCAGGAAGACGCTGGGAATACCAATCATCCGACGCCATCGCCCCAACGCCCGGCATCAACACCGTTGCGGATGGAACCCCCGGCACCGGCACGCCCCCCTTCCCTGCCGTTACCGTCTCCCGGGGAACCGCAACTTCCGCTTCCCACCCACATGGCCATGCCATCTCCCCCGCTGGCGGCCACGTCGGTATCCTCTCCGTCTGTCCCCGACGAACCACCGGGCCGGCAGCCGGCGGCTGCTTCCGTTCCGCCCGAGGCGCCGCCACAAGGGGAGGAAGCCGCCGCCCGGACGCTGGAAACCCTGCTCGATTCCCTGAGCCGGAAAGTCACCGCGGCGCTGGCCCGGATCACCGTCGATCAGCTGGCTTCCCTGCCGCACCCGGACCGTCCTGAAACCGTCTGGCATCTGGAAATCCCCTACCACGACGACCAGCGTCTGGAGGTACTGACCCTGGTCATCAAAAGGGAACAGGAAAGAAACGGCGCCGATGCGGAAGCCCCCCGGCCGTTGTGGTCGGTGGACCTGGAACTGCAGCCGGCGTCCCTGGGCACGATCCGGGCCCGCATCGTCCTGAGCGGAAAGCAGATCAGCAGTTATTTCTGGGGGGAGCGGCCGGACACCCAGCGCCTGTTCGCACGGCATCTGGAACGACTGGAACGACGCCTGTCCCTGGCGGGGTTGACTCCGGCCCGGCTGCAGGTGACGGAACGGCCGCTGCCGGCCCCGGAACCGGAACCGCCTGCCACAGAACCGTTGCTGAACGAGGAAGCATGAGCCGCAAACCCGACGCCACAACCGTCAACCCCCCGGATCTGGCCGTGGCGCTCAAGTACGACGGCACTTCGGCTCCCCGCATCGTCGCCAAAGGCCACGGGGAAACTGCCGGGCGCATCATCGCTACCGCGGAAGACCACCAGGTGCCGCTGCACCACGATCCACAGCTGGCCAAGGTCCTGTCGCGGGTGCCGCTGGGCGAGGAGATTCCCCGGGAGCTATACGTGGCCGTCGCCGAAGTGATCGCCTTCGCCTATTGGCTCAGTGGCAAATCAGGCCCGGAGACGGACTGAAGCGGGCGTCAGGAAAAACCGGCGCCGGTTTCGTCGCGGTGCAGGCGGATCAGCAAATTGGCTTCCTCGCGGGTGAAACCGCACTCGCTCACCAACGCCTCGACACCGGCGCCTTCCCGGATCAACTCGATCGCGGTCTGATAGGAAGCGGCCCCGCCGGTCTCCGTTGGCGGACGTGTCTGCAACCACTCACGGGTTTCGGCCAGACCCTGCTCCAGACGGGCCAGACGGGTATCGATCTGCAGGCCGGCGGCACACAGGCCGGCGATATCCTGGCCCTGACGCCGCTGTCCCGCCACCCATGCCTGCAGGCGCCGCTCCAGCTGCCGCTGCCGCCGCCAGAGCCAGATCACGAACCCGGCTTCCACCAGGACGACCGCCGCCAGCACGGCGATCACAACGACAAGCGGCGGTGACAATTCGGACATCGGCAAACGTGGGCGCGAACGACGAAGTCGTCATTGTCGCGCGCCCTCCGTTCCCCATCAAGCCGGGACGATCACAACCCCCCGACTTCGGCCATTTCCTCGTCGGTCAGCAGCTTGTTGAGGTCCACCAGAATCAGCAACTCGCCGTCCCGACTGGTCACCCCCTGAATGTAGCGGGCGCTCTCCTCGTTGCCCATGTTGGGCGCCACATCGATCTCGTCGCTGCGCAACTCGACCACCTCGGCGACGCTGTCCACCAGAATGCCGATCACCTGCTCGTTGGATTCGATGATGACGATCCGTGACAGATCGTCCGGCTCCTTCGACGGCAGACCGAAGCGCGCCCGGGTATCGATGACGGTGACCACGTTGCCGCGCAGGTTGATGATGCCGATGACGTAGTCCGGCGCGCCGGGAACTGGTGCGATCTCGCTGACCCGGAGCACTTCCTGCACCTGCATCACGTTGATACCGTAGGTTTCCTCGCCGAGCCGGAAGGTCACCCACTGGATCAGTTCATCGTTCAGTTTTTTCGCTGCTTCCGCCATTTGCATTCCTCCAAGACATTATTTCTGCGACCGGGCCTGCCAGTCGGCCACCAGGGTTTCGATATCGAGCAAAGGACATTTCTCCGTTCCTCCCACCATGCCCAACAGCCAGGGACGGCGACTGCGATTCTCGCGCCAGCGGACCTGGTCCGCCGAGCATTCGATTTCCTGCTCCACCGCCTCGCAAGCGAGTGCGAACGTCCCCAGTGCGGTGGGCAAAGCCCAGCGGTAATCCACCTCCAGCCTGCCGCCCGAAACGATGAGGGAGGCGGTGTCCAGCACGATCCAGTCTTCGCCCAGCTGTTCCACCTCACCCAGCAGTCCCGGGCCGGACAACGGCTGCAGTGCGTCGGCATCGAGCTCCCAGGCACCGCGGAGATGGGCGACCGGGGCGGCGAAACGAAGATTTCCCAGTCTGAAGCGCAGGATCGGAAAACGCATCCCCAACCACTCCGGACAGCCCGGCGGCAGCGGCGGGCGGGAGGGTGCCTCTGGACCGGCCGAAACCGGCTTTTCTTCAGAAGGCGGACGGCACCCCGGCTCCAGCGCCGGGGAGCGCTCCGCCGGTTCCGGCGGCGAGGTCAACAGCGCTTCCAGATAGGCGTGCAGTTCCGTGTCGGGGGAGGTCAGGGAATCCGTCATGCCGATACCGCTTGGGTGATTGGATGGCCTTCCTGCTCGAGCAGATAATCCAGCAGGGTTTCGTAGGCGAGTGCCGCCCGGGATCTGGGATGATAGTGACACAGCGGCAGATGGGCACGGCTGGCTTCGCGCACCTTGGTGTCCTGGGGGATGACGCTGGGCCAGAGGCGCTCGCCGTAACGCTCCTCCAGCACCCTGAGGGTGTCGGCGGAAATCCGGGGCCGGCGGTCGTAGAGGGTGGGCACGATGAGATAGGGCAACGGCTGGCGGCGCGAACGGCCGATCATCGCCAGGGTGCGCAGCATCCGTTCCAGCCCCCGCAGGGAGAGAAAGTCGGCGACGACCGGAATCAACAGGCGCTCGCAGGCAGCCAAGGCGTTGACCATCAACACCCCGAGCATCGGCGGGCTGTCGATCAGCACCCGATCGTAATCCGGCGCGATTTCCCCCAGAGCGCGCTGAATCACCCGTCCCAGCCCTTCCACCGCACCGGCCTGGCGCTCGATGGTCGCCAGCGCCATGGCGGCGGGCAGGATGTCGAGACTGTCCACCGAGGTCGGCTGGATATGGCGCTGCGGGGCAAGGGGCTGGCGTTGCATGACCGCGCGGAACAGGTCGTAAACGCCGCTTTCCACTTGCTCCGGATCGAAACCGAAATAGGCGCTCAAGGAGCTGTGGGGATCGAGGTCGATCACCAGCACCCGTTCTCCGCGCCGGGCCAGAAGACCGGCTAGATTGGCGACGGTGGTGGTCTTGCCGACGCCGCCCTTCTGGTTGGATACCGCCCAAACCCGCATGTCGCTCACCCCTGCGGCCGCACCAGCAGGCGCTGCCTTTCGCCACCCGTCACCGGATAACGGGCCAGCGTCTTGGACTGCAGCACCATTACCACGCGGCGATTGCGATAGCGGCCCGCGGCAGTGTCGTTGTCCGCCACCGGGTGCTCGGCCCCGTAGCCCACCGCGGCCAGCCTGCGGGGCGCCACACCGTAACGGATCAGGCGGCGGACGACACTGGCGGCCCGGGCTGCCGACAGCTCCCAGTTGGAAGGGAAACGCCGGTTGTGGATCGGCACGTTGTCGGTATGACCCTCGACGTAAACCGGATTCGACGGCATCTGCCGCACCACCTCCGCCAGCTTGGCGATCACCGGATCCGCCGCCGTGTTCAGTTCGGCGCTGCCGCTGGGAAACAGCATGCCGCTTTTCATCTCCACCGCGACCCAATAAGGATTGCGCTCCACCGCGATCAGATCCTGATCGATGTAAGGCGCCAGCACCTCTTCCAGTTGCTCGGAGATCCGCGCCAGGCGCACCCGCTCCCCGGCCAACCCCATGTCCACCTGAATAGGCGCCGGAGAGCGTGGCGTCTCACCGATCTGGATCGGATCGCTCGCCTTGACCGCAACTGCCGGGGATTCCTTCTTTTCCTTGAAGGCCTTCTCCAGGGATTCGGCCATCACCCGGTACTTGCCGGCATTGATGTTGGAGATGGCGTACATCACCACGAAAAAAGCGAACAGCAGGGTGATGAAATCCGCATAGGAGACCAGCCAGCGTTCATGGTTTTCCGGTTCCGGAGCGGCTAGACGACGATTGTGACCCCTCATACCAAGAATCCCCGCAGTTTGAGCTCGACGTTGTGGGGATTTTCCCCCTCGGCGATGGCGAGGAGGCCCTCCAGCATCAGCTCCTGGGCCATGCTCTGATGATGGAGCAGGGCCTTCAGTTTGTTGGCGATGGGGAGAAACACGAGATTGGCCAGTCCCACCCCGTAGATGGTGGCGACGAAAGCGATGGCGATCCCGCTGCCGAGCTTTTCCGGATCGGTCAGATTCTGCATCACCTGGATCAGTCCCAGCACCGCCCCCAGGATCCCCAGAGTCGGGGCATATCCCCCCAACGCCTCGAAGGTCCTGGCAGCGGCGTGATAGCGGCGTTCGCGAATGTTCATCTCCAGCTCCAGGGCATCACGGATGATTTCGGTTTCGTTGCCATCGACCAGCAGCTGCAGCCCCTTGCGCACGAAGGTATCCGGTTCCCGGTCGATTTCGTTCTCCAACCCCAGCAACCCTTCCTTGCGCGCCAACTGGCTCCAACGCACCGCCTTGCGGATCAGGGTCTCCAGATCGATCTTCGGGGGAATCACGATCCAGGGCAGCATCTTCAGGCTGCGCAAGAACTGGGCCGGCGGCGTCTGCAACAGCACCGCCCCCAGACTGCCCCCCAGGACAATCAGTAGCGCCGGCCCGTTGACCAGGAAAGCCAGGTTGCCCCCCTCGAGCAGATTGCCGCCGACAATGGCCGCCAGACCGATGAACAGACCGACGAGGCTGAGGGGATCCATCGCCGCTCACCCGCCTCCGAAGGCCGCCACGATCCGGTTCAACGGCAGCACCCGGTCCGCCAGACCGGCCTCGGCCACCGCCCGGGGCATGCCGTAGACCACACAGCTGTCCTCGTCCTGGGCCCAAACCTTCGCCCCCTGAGACTTCAGGCACCGGGCACCGGCGCAACCGTCGGAACCCATGCCGGTCAGCACCACCGCCAGCACCTGACCGCGGAAATGCTCGGCCACGGACGCGAAGGTGACATCGGCGCTGGGCCGGTAGATCTCCCCTTCCGCCGGCTCGCGCAAGTGGATACGGCCACCGCTGCCCAGGGTCATCTGCATGCCGCCGGGCGCCAGCAGGGCGGTGCCGGAGCGCAACCGGTCACCGTCGGCCGCCTCCCGCACCTGAATCCGGGCCATCTGGTCGAGGCGCTCGGCGAAACTGGGGGTGAAATTCGCCGGCATGTGCTGCACCAGCAGCAGCGGGAACGGCGTGCGCTGCGGCAAGGCGGCCAGAATCTTCTGCAGCGCCACAGGACCGCCGGTGGAGGCGGCGATCACCACCAGTCCGGGACGGCCGAGCACCACCGGAGCCTCGCCTTGCAGCTGCGGAGCGGCTCTCCGTCTCGGACGCCGGCGGACCACGGTCCGGATACGCTGCCGCAGGATCAGCTTGGCGGCGCTCTGGTCGTTGTGGATGTCCTCCAGCCGTTTGGGCAGAAAATCCACCGCCCCGGCTTCCAGAGCGTCGAGGGTCGCCTTGGCACCAGCGTGAGTCAGGGCGGAGAACATCAGGATCGGGACCGGATGCTGGCGCATGATCCGCCGGACCGCCT
Organism: Methylomarinovum tepidoasis; assembly: GCF_030294985.1. Classification (NCBI taxonomy): domain Bacteria; kingdom Pseudomonadati; phylum Pseudomonadota; class Gammaproteobacteria; order Methylococcales; family Methylothermaceae; genus Methylomarinovum; species Methylomarinovum tepidoasis. The sequence goes on along the minus strand of NZ_AP024718.1, from coordinate 1,648,675 downwards.
CGATGCCGTCCATGACCGGCATCTCCACGTCCATGAGCACCACGTCCGGCCGGGTACGCCCGACCTTGCGCACCGCCTCGGCGCCGTTGGCGGCCACGTCGGCCACGCACAAATGGGAATCCTCTTCCAGAATCTCGGTCAGACGCCGACGCATGAAGGCCGAATCGTCCACCACCAGCACCCGGATCGGAGTGCTGGAAGTACGGATGCCATTTCCGGGGGCGGGCTCAGGCCGCATAACGTTTCATCAGACTGGGGACGTCCAGAATCAGGGCGATCATGCCGTCACCGGTGATGGTCGCCCCGGCCAGACCGTCAAGACCGTGGAGCTTGGCACCCAGAGCCTTGATGACCACCTCTTCCTGGCCGATGAGGTGATCGACTACGAAGCCCACATGGCGGCCGCCGACGTTGACCACCACCACATGGCCCTCGTAACGGTTGCCGTCGCTGCGGACCCCACGGATGAGCCAGTTCTTGAGATAGAACAGCGGCAGGGCCTGATCGCGGACGATGACCACCTCCTGACCGTCCACCACGTTGGTCTTGTCCAGATCGAGATCGAGGATCTCCACCACGCTGGCCAGCGGCAGGGCGAAGGCCTGGTCCTCCAGTTTCACCATCAGCGTGGGCATGATCGCCAACGTCAGCGGCACTTTGATGGTGATCTTGGTGCCTTTGCCCTTGACCGAATCGATCTCGACACTGCCGTTCATCTGGTCGATGCGGGTCTTGACCACGTCCATCCCCACCCCGCGGCCGGAGATGTCGGAGATCTCACTCTTGGTGGAAAAACCGGGCATGAAGATGATCTGGAAACATTCCTTGTCGCTCATGCGGGCGGCGCTTTCCTCGTCCATCAGTCCCTTCTCCACTGCTTTGCGCCGCAGCACTTCGGGATCCATGCCCTTGCCGTCGTCCTCGATGGTCAGCTCGATGTGATCACCCTCCTGAGCGGCAGTCAGCAGCACCGTCCCCTCCCGGGGCTTGCCGGCCTTCTCGCGCTCGTCGGGCATTTCGATGCCGTGGTCGACAGCGTTGCGCACCAAGTGGATCAGGGGGTCGGCGAGGGATTCGACCAGATTCTTGTCCAGGTCGGTCTCCTCTCCCTGCATCTCCAGGCGGACCTCCTTCTTGAGGCTGCGGGCCAGATCCCGCACTACCCGGGGGAAACGGCCGAAGACCTTTTTGATGGGCTGCATCCGGGTCTTCATCACCGCCAGCTGCAGGTCCGAGGTGACCACGTCCAGGTTGGCCACCGCCTTGGCCATCTCCTCGTTGTCCAGCAGCGCCCCCAGGGTCTTGAAGCGGTTGCGCACCAGCACCAGCTCGCCGACCATGTTCATGATCTCGTCGAGACGCTGGGTATCGACCCGGACGGTGGACTCGCCCTGGGGCTTTTGCGGCTTGTGGGCATCCGCCCCACCGACCACCTTCAACCGCGGTTCTTTCTTTCCGGCCGGTACCGGGGCAGGTTTCTCCGCTGTGGTCGGCGGCGTTTTGGGTTTTTCCCGGATCACAGGTTCAGAGGCTGGTTGCGCCGGAGTGACGGCCTTCTCCGGCGCCCCTTTGAATTTTCCCGGACCGTGCAGCTGATCCAGGATCGCTTCGAACTCCTCTTCGGTGATCTCGTCATCGTCACCGGCCGTCTCGGGCTTTTGAGGCGCGGCTTTAGTCTTCTTCGGCTTGCCGGGGGCGCCCCCCTCACCGTGGAGGGCGTCGAGCAGGCGCTCGAACTCTTCCTCGGTGATCTCATCGCCGCCACCCGTCCGCTCCGTCTCCGTCACACTTCCGAGCATGGCTTCGAATTCCGCCTCCACCGGATCTGCAGCCTGGGTTTCGGCGGCCGACGTCTCCGGCTGGGGGTGGGGTTCGGCTGGCGCGGCAGGTTCCGGTGCGGCCGTTTCGTCCTCCGACTCCGGTTTGGTGAAGCGCAGCAAGGTTTCCAGCAGCTGGGGGTCGGCCGCCTCCGGTTCCTCCCCGGCGCGGATCTGGACCATCATGTCGTTGATGACATCGAGCGCCTTGAGCACCGCATCCATCAGCGGCGGCGACACCTTGCGCTCTCCCTGGCGCAGCACGTTGAAGACGTCCTCGGCCTTGTGGCACACCTCCACCAATGCGGTGATGCCGAGGAAACCGGCGCCGCCCTTGACGGTATGGAAACCGCGGAAGATGGCATTGAGCAGATCGGTGTCCTCGGGGCTTTGCTCCAGATCCACCAGCTGCTCGCCGAGCTGCTCGAGAATCTCGCTCGCCTCCACCAGGAAGTCCTGGAGGATTTCGTCGTTGAGATCGATCGACATCGGCGCCTCCTTCAGAATCCCAGACTGGAGAGCAAATCGTCCACGTCGTCCTGACTGCTGACCGCCTCGCCCTGGTCCACCTCCGGCACCACCGGTCCCTGGGCTTCGGTCTTGTCCGCTTTCTTCCCGGTTTTGACCGGTTGCCCGCTTCCCTGTCTGGCGGCGAAGCGGATCAGCTCCACCAGGCTGTGCTCGACTTCCTGCACCAGATCGATGACACGGCGGATGATCTGGCCGGTCAGATCCTGGAAGCTTTGGGCCATGAGCACTTCGTTGAGCTGTCCCTGCACCTGGTTCAGACCGTCGTCCAGTTCGTCGAGAAACGTGGTGATGTCACGGCTGAATTCCTTGAATTCCTCGAAGGACATCTCCCGTTGCAGCAGGCGACGCCAGCGCTGCGACAGCGATGCCGTCCTGGCGCTGAGATCGTCCACCATCGGCAGCACCTGCTCCACCACGTTGAGGGTGGTGTTGGCTGCCTGTTCGGTCATGGTGATGACGTACTTGAGACGCTCACGGGCATCGGGCATCTCCCGCTCGGTCAGTTCGGCCAGCTTGTCGTCGAGCATGAAGCCGGTGAGAGCGTCGTGGAGCTGCCGGGTCAGGCGGCCTATCTCCTGGAACAGCATGCTCTGGCGCACCCGGCCGATCTCGTCCAGCACCCGGTCCGCTTCTTCCTCGTCTCCCTGTTCCAGGGCGGCCACCAACGCCTTGGCGCGGGTCAGCCGCGCCTCCAGGGATTCGTCGAGTTTTTCCACTGCTTCCGCCATCGCCTCAGGCCTCCAGCCGCTCGAAGATTTTTTCCAGCTTTTCCTTCAGAGTCGCGGCGGTGAACGGCTTGATGATGTAACCGTTGACCCCGGCCTGGGCGGCGGCGATGATCTGGTCACGGCGGGCCTCGGCGGTCACCATCAGTACCGGCAGGTTGGCCAGCTTTTCGTCGGCTCGCACCGCCCGGAGCAGGTCGATGCCGGTCATGCCCGGCATGTTCCAGTCGGTGATGAGCAGATCGAAATCCCCGGCCTGCAGCTTGGGCAGGGCGGTCTGACCGTCGTCGGCCTCGGCGACGTTGGTGAACCCCAGATCCCGCAACAGGTTCTTGATGATACGGCGCATGGTGGAAAAATCGTCCACCACCAGGATTTTCATGTTCTTGTCCAAAGCCAAACCCCTTTGATCCGTTAAACGCTTGCGATCGTTGTTCTTAAATATAGACGGTTTTTCCGGTTCAGCCACCGATCCAGTCGCGCATCCGGGCCCGCAGCCGCAGCAACGCCTGGCTGTTGATCTGGCACACCCGTGATTCGCTCACACCCAGCACCTGGCCGATTTCCTTGAGGTTCATCTCCTCTTCGTAATACAGCGAGATCGACAGGCGCTCGCGTTCCGGCAGACTGGCGATGGCGTCCGCCAACGCCGCCTTGAAACGTTCCCGACTCAGCTGTTCCACCGGCAGTTCGGCGTCACCGTGACTATGGTCCTCGAGGAAGGCATCGCCGGCTTCGCTCAATTCCTCGATGCTGAACAGACGACACCCGACCGCGTCCCGGAGAATCTTGTGATATTCGTCCAGGGAGATGCCAAGCTCTTCGGCCACCTCGGTATCGCGGGCGTCGCGACCGGTACGGCGCTCGATGCGGTACATGGCTTCGGAGATCTCCCGCGCCTTGCGGTGGACCGAACGCGGAGTCCAGTCGTAACGGCGCACCTCGTCGAGCATGGCGCCGCGGATGCGGATGCCGGCATAGGTTTCGAAACTGGCGCCCTGGCTGGCATCGTACTGGCGGCTGGCCTCCAGCAGACCGATCATGCCGGCCTGAATCAGATCGTCGATCTGAACGCTGGCCGGCAAACGGCCCTTGAGATGATGGGCGATACGCTGCACCAGCGGCGTGTAGCGGGACACCACGGTGTCGAAATCCAGCGCCTGTACCTGAGCGTAGGCGGCCGCCCCTTTCATGCCCAACCCTCCGCCGCATACTGGATCATGCGCTCGACGAAAAAGGCAAGCTGACCGGAGGGGGCCTCCTGCAGCGGCCACTGCTCGACCTTGCGGGCCAGTTCCAGGATCGCCTGGGCCGCCGGACTGCCGGGGAAGGCGGTGACCACCGGACGCTGCAGTTGCACCGCCTGACGCACCTTGTCGTCGTAGGGAACGGCGCCGAAATAACTCAAGGAAACGTCCAAATAGCGTTCAGTCACCCGGCACAGCTTGGCGAACAGTTGACGTCCCTGACCGTTGCTGCGCACCTGGTTGCAGAGAATCTGGAAGTGGTAGAGACCGTAATCGCGGTTGAGCAGCTTGATGAAGGCATAGGCGTCGGTGAGCGAGGTGGGCTCGTCGCAGACTACCACGACGATTTCCTGACAGGCACGGGCGAAATTGACCACGGTGCCGGAAATGCCGGCGGCGGTATCGACGATCAACACCTCCAGGGGCACCTGCAGCTCGCTGAAGGCGCGGATCAGGCCGGCCTGCTCCATCGGGGACAGTTCCGCCATCTGCTGAATCCCGGAAGCCGCCGGCACGATCTTGAGCCCCGCCGGCCCCTCCACCAGAATCTCGTCCAGGCTGCGCTGGCCGGCGATCACGTGGGACAGGTTGTACTGGGGCTGTAGGCCGAGCAGAATGTCCACGTTGGCCAGCCCCATATCGGCGTCGAGCAGGGCAGTCTGACGTCCCCGCCGTGCCAAGGCCACCCCTAGATTGACAGCGATGTTGGTCTTGCCGACGCCACCCTTGCCGCTGGCGACGGCGAAGACGCGTACTGGGCGGGTGTCGCTCAGCCGGCGGATGCCGGCAGCCTGATCCGAATTAAACGCTTGCATGGGCGATCCAATCCTCGAAGGCGAAATCCACGTCGGTGGGGGCACGGTCATCCGCCGTCAGCCCCTCGAAGGCCCGGGCGATCAGATCGTCGCCGCGGGCAGGGTGCAGATCCTCTGGCACCTGCTGGCCGTCGGTGATGAAGGCGGCAGGCAGGCCGCGCTCGATCAGGGCCGACAACACCGGGCCCAGCACCCCCGCCTCATCAAGTTTAGTCAAGATGCAAGCCTTGGGCTGGAATTCGGCGAAAGCCTCCAGCGCCTCGTAAAGACTGGCAAGCTGGCTGCCGGCCGACAGCACCAGATAGGTTTCGATGGCCACCTGGCTGTCGCGCAGCAGCGCGAACTGCTCCGCCAACCGCAGATCGCGCTGGCTCATGCCGGCGGTGTCGACGAGCACCAGCTTCTTGTCCATGAAGCTGCGGACGATGGCCTGAAGTTCGTCGGGATTGCCCGCCACCCGCACCGGCACCCCGAGGATACGGGCATAGGTGCTGAGCTGCTCGTGGGCGGCGATGCGGTAGTTGTCGGTGGTCACCAGGGCGATCTGGCGGGGACCGTGCTTGAGCCGGAAGCGGGCCGCCAGCTTGGCAATGGTGGTGGTCTTGCCGACCCCGGTGGGGCCTACCAGAGCGACGATACCGCCGTAGTCGAGCAGCGGATCCTCGACCACCGGCAGCTGTTCCGCCAACAGGCGCCGTACCAGGGTGAGCGCGCCCTCGAGTTCCGCCACCCCACCGCCCCGCTGGGCCAGATCCATCGCCAGGGAACGAGAGAAACCCGATTCGTTCAGAATCCGCAGCAAATCCAGGCGGGTGGGATGTTCCCGCAGGCTTTCGTGCCAGGCATCGCGGGACAGGTGACGGTCGAGCAGGCGACGCATTTGTTGCAGCTCCCGCCGCACCACAGCCAAGGCATCCTCCTGGGAACGCGGACGTTCCGTCGGCCTGGCGCCCCCCTGGCGCTGGCGCAGCTCCTCCTGCAGGGACCGAGCCTGCCGGGCGCCGCCAACCTGGACCCGGGGGAATTCCGGCTTGCGGACGCGTGCCTTGGGCTTGGACGCAGGAGCGCCCCCCCCACTCATCTTCGCCACCGCAGAATACCCCTTGGCGGAGAACGCCGGTTTCGGCGTGACCGTCTCCGGCCCGGGCTCGGGTCGGGATTCAGCTTGGGGCTGGGGCGCTGCAGGGGCGGAATCGACGGTTTCCAGATCGAAATCACGGGCAGCGACGATCTCCACGCCCTCGTCGGTCTTACGGTTGGACAGGATCACTGCGTCCGGCCCCAGTTCCTCCTTGACCTGCTGCAGCGCCTGGCGGATGTCCGGCGCCAGAAAGCGTTTCATTTTCATCCTTCATTCTCCCTCTTGCTGGGCTCAGGCCTGCTGGCCGACGACACCGACCACCTTGACCTGCTGATCTTCAGGCACCTCGTTGTAGGACAGGACGTGGAGACCAGGGATGGTGTGGCGCACGAAACGCGCCAGCCACGACCGCAGCATCGAGGACACCAACAGCACCGCCGGCTTGCCGGCCGTCTCCAGCTTCCTTGCCTGTTCCTCGAGCAACTGGTGAATCCGTTGCGCCAGTCCCGGTTCCACACCGGCGCCTTCGGCACCGGCACTCTGCAAGGTCTTTTGCAACAACTGTTCCAACTCTGGATCGAGGGTGATGACCGGCAGTTCTTCGGCCAGACCGTTGATCTTCTGGACGATGGCGCGGCCGAGGGCGGCGCGCACCGCGGAGGTCAAAGCGTCGGGATCCTGACTTGTGCGCCCGTATTCCGCCAAAGTTTCGGCGATGGTGATCATGTCGCGGATGGGAATCTTTTCCTTGAGCAGGTTCTGCAGCACCTTCACCAGCAGGGTCAGCGGAATGGTGTCTGGCACCAGGCTCTCGGCCAGCTTGGGGGCGACCTTGGCCAGATTGTCGAGCCACTGCTGGGCCTCCTCGTGGCCGAACAGCTCGTAGGCGTGATCCTGCAGCACCTGGCTCAGATGGGTGGCGATCACCGTCTCCGGGTCCACCACGGTATAACCGAGCGCCTGGGCGTGGTCCTTCTGGGCCGGCTCGATCCACACCGCATCGAGACCGAAGGCCGGGTCCTGGCCCTCGATACCCTGAACCGAACCGAACACCTGTCCCGGATTGATGGCCATTTCCCGGTCGGGATGGATCTCGGCCTCGCCCACCGTGACGCCGAGGATCTGCAGGCGATAGGCGTTGGGCGGCAGATCCAGGTTGTCGCGGATGTGCACCGGCGGGATCAGGAAGCCCAGCTCCTGAGACAGTTTCTTGCGCACCCCTTTGATCCGCCCCATGAGCTGTCCTCCCTGCTGTTTGTCCACCAGCGGGATCAGCCGGTATCCCACCTGGAGGCCGATGCGGTCCACCGGCATCACGTCTTCCCAGGTCAGCTCCTTGACTTCGGCCTCCCCAGCGGCCGCCGGCGTTTCCGCCACCGGCCCCTCCTCCACCACCGGCTGCCGGGCCCGTCGCATCAGCCACCAGGCGCTGCCGCCCAGCAGGCTCCCCAACAGTAGAAACGGCAAGTGCGGCATACCGGGAACCAGACCGAGCAGCAGGATCACCCCGGCGCTGATGGCCAGGGCCCGGGGATGATTGAGGAACTGGGCGCTGAACTGCTGCCCCACGTCCTCGCTGCCGCTGCCGACCCGGGTCACCAGAATCGCCGAGGCCACCGACAGCAGCAGGGAGGGAATCTGGGCCACCAGACCGTCACCAATGGACAGCAGCACGTAGCGTTCGGTGGCCTCCGCCAGGGGCATGTCGTGCTGCCCCATGCCGATGGCCAGCCCGCCGATGACGTTGATGAAGAGGATCAGGATGCCGGCGATGGCGTCGCCGCGGACGAACTTGCTGGCCCCGTCCATGGCACCGTAGAAGTCCGCCTCGCGGGCGATCTCCTCGCGGCGGGCGCGGGCCTCGTCGGCGTCGATGAGGCCAGCGTTGAGATCGGCGTCGATGGCCATCTGCTTGCCGGGCATGGCGTCCAGGGTGAAACGGGCGCTGACCTCGGATACCCGCCCGGCCCCCTTGGTGACCACCACGAAGTTGATGATCACCAGGATGGCGAACACCACCAGACCGACGGCGAAGTTGCCGCCGATGACGAAGGCCCCGAAAGCCTCGATCACCTTGCCGGCAGCGTCGGGGCTTTCGTGGCCCTCCAGCAGCACGATCCGGGTGGAGGCGACGTTGAGCCCCAGGCGCATCAGCGTCGCCACCAGCAACACCGTCGGAAACACGGCGAACTCCAGCGGCTTGGCGGTGTAGATCACCACCAGCAGGATGATGAGCGACAGGGCGATGTTGAAGGTGAAGAACAGATCCAGCACGAACGCCGGCAGGGGTATCACCAGCAGCATCAGGATCAGCAGCACCAGCAGCGGCGCCCCCAGACCGGCACCGCCGAGCTGGCGCAGGCGGGACAGGATCGCGGTCAGATTCATCGTGTCGGTCTCCCCGGCTCAATCTCCGTAAACAGGGCTGGAACCGGGAAGGACGGGATCAGTCGGCCGCCTCCCCCTGGAGGAATTCGTCCGGGACCGGCAGATCCTTGGGCGGCGGGGGGCGCTCGCCCGGACCCCTGGCGGCCTTGAGCTGATAGACGTAGGCCAACACGTGGGCCACCGCCAGATACAGCCCTTCCGGAATTTCCTGTTCCAGCTCCGTGCTGTAATACAAAGCCCGTGCCAATGGTGGAGCCGCCACCAGCGGCACCCCGGCTTCGGTGGCCCTGCGGCGGATCTGGGCGGCGATCAGATCGACCCCCTTGGCCACTACCGTCGGCGCCCCGCCTTGGCTTTGGTCGTAACGCAGGGCGACGGCGAAGTGGGTCGGGTTGGTGACCACCACGTCCGCCTTGGGCACCTCGTCCATCATCCGCTGCTGGGCCCGCTCGCGCTGCAGCTGACGGATTTTCGACTTCACCTCGGGACGGCCTTCCGACTCCTTGAATTCGTCCTTGACCTCCTGCAGGGTCATCTTCAGCTTGCGGTGGTGGTCCCAGAGCTGATAGGGAACGTCGATGGCCACCAGCGCCACCAGCCCCGCCGCCAGCAGCAAGCTGGAAAGCCAGAGAAAATCCAGGCCGCGGGCCAGCGCCTGATGCAGATTCTCGTCCGCCAGGCGCAGGACCTCATCTCCGAAGGCCTGGAAAATCAGGGCCGCCACCGCCGCCAGCAGCACCACCTTGAGCAGCGACTTGACCAGCTCCACCAGGCCACGGACCGAGAACATGCGTTTGAACCCGGAAAGGGGATCGAGTTTGTCCAGCTTGGGGCGCAGGCTCTCCCAGCTGACCACCCAGCCGCCCAGAGCGATGGGCGCGAGCAGCGCCACCACGGTCATCAGCCCCAGAAACGGGGCCAGCAGCAGCAGACCGTCGAACAGGGTCGCCAGGCTGTGCTCGGTCATGGCGCGGGGTTCGAAGACGTCGGCCCGGTCGAGACGGAAATTACCACGCATGATCCGTTCCAGCCGCACCGCCATGTACCGGGCCAGCAGGCCGCACCCGGCCACCCCTGCCATCACCACCGCAAAGGTGTTGAGCTCACGCGAGCGCGGAATCTGCCCCTTCTTGCGCGCCTCCTCGAGGCGTTTGGGGGTAGGGTCTTCTGTGCGTTCCTGGCCGCTGTCTTCTTCTGCCATCTCACACCCCCAGCAGTTTGCGGACCAGTTCGAAAGCGGCCGGCAGTCCGGCGGCGAAACGCTCCAGGATCTGCGGCAGGGTCAGCCAGATCAGCCCCAGCCCCAAAAGCAGAGTGATCGGGAAACCCACCGAGAAGATGTTGAGCTGGGGGGCGGCGCGGGTGGCCACCCCCAGGGCGATGTTGACGAACAGTAGGGCGATGACGATGGGCAGCGACAGCAACACCCCGGCGCTGAACACGGTGGCGCTCCAGCGTACCAGCAGCCACAACTGGTCGCGGCCGACCGCCCCCAATCCCGGCGGCAACGCCTGGAAGCTGGCGGCGATCAGCTCGATCATCACCAGATGGCCGTCGAGCCCCAGAAACAGCAGGGTCGCCAACAGCAGATAGACCTGGGAGACGATCGGCACCTGGACCCCGAGCTGGGGGTCGAGCATGGCGGCGAACCCCAACCCCATGCTGTAGGCGATGTTCTGACCGGCAAACACCAGGGCGGCGAAGCTCACCTGAAGAACGAAGCCGATGGCCAGGCCGATCATCGTTTCCCGGATCGCTACCAGAACGGCCTCCAGGCCGATCAGCTCCACCCGGGGCGGTGACGGCAGGAGCGGCAGCACCGCCACGGTCACGGTCACCGCCAGGATCACCCGCACCCGCATCGGTACCGAGCGGCTGTTGAACACCGGCATCGCCACCAGCAGGGCACCGATGCGAATCAGGGGCCACAAGAAGCGGGCCAGCCAGTCGAACAATTGGGCTTCCGTAAACGCCATCACCACCTCCGGGATTGCCTCCGGACCCACCGCCAGGGTGCCGGGGAGCCGGGTCCGGGGGACGCGGTGAATCCATCCCTGGGCGCTCGGTACTCGGCCGTCCGGGCCGAGTACGCCCCCGGACCCGGCTCCCCGGCGCCTTCACCGCTTTTCAGCCGATCCGCCATCGTCAGCCGATCAATGCCGGAATGTTCTCGAACAGCGTCCGGGTGTAGTCGGTCAGCAGGCGCAGCATCCAGTGGCCCGCCAGCACCAGCACCAGCGCCACGACGATGAGCTTGGGGACGAAGGTGAGGGTCATCTCGTTGATCTGGGTCGCCGCCTGGAACATGGCGATCACCAGACCGACCGCCAACACCGCCAGCAGGATCGGCGCCCCCAGTTTAAGGGTGACCCACAGCATGTCGTGGGCCAGGGTCATGACGGTGCTGCTGTCCATCTTCCCGCTAGACGGTATAAAAGCTGGCCGCCAGGGTTTCCATCACCAGGGCCCAGCCGTCCACCAGCACGAACAGCATCAGCTTGAACGGCAGCGAGATGATGACCGGAGACAGCATCATCATCCCCATGGACATGAGGATGCTGGCCACCACCAGATCGATGACCAGAAACGGCAGAAACAGCATGAAACCGATCTGGAACGCGGTCTTCAGCTCCGAGGTCATGAACGCCGGCAACAACAAGCTCAGGGGAACGTCGTCCATCGATTCCAGATCCTCGCGTCCCGACAGGCGCACGAACAGGGCCAGATCGCTCTCGCGGGTCTGACGCAGCATGAACTTGCGCAGCGGCACCAGTGCCCGCTGCAGGGCCACGCCGGCCTCGATCTTCTCCTCCAGATAGGGCTCGACCCCGCTCTTATAGGCCTGATCGAACACCGGCATCATGATGAACAGAGTCAGCAGCAGCGACGCCCCCAGCAGGATCTGGTTGTTGGGGGTCTGGCCGGTGCCAAGGGCCTGGCGCAGGATCGCCAGCACCACCATGATGCGGGTGAAGGCGGTCATGGACAGCAGCAGCGCCGGCAGTACCGTCAACGCGGTCATCAGCGCCAGCACCTGAATGGAGATGGTGTAGCGGGTACCGCCGTCCGCCGCGGTGGTCACCTGCACCGCCTCCAGCCCCGGCGCTGCCCACGCCGCCCAGGGTAAGAGCAGCAGCAATCCCGTGATCGTCCACTTTCTCATGGCGCCTGTCGCTTGTTCAGAATCTGTTGCAGTTGTCTGGCGAAGGGGGGCGTGGCCGGCTCCCCGGCCTGGAGACGGCGGTCCCCTTCCAGAACGTGCAGGGTCTGCACCCTTCCCGGCGCCACCCCCAGCACCAATTGGGTCTCTCCCACCTCCACCACCAGCAGCTTTTCCCGGCCGCCGAGGGCGATCCCTCCCAGCAGCCGGATTTTCCCGCCGGCCGGTTCCTGCCACCGAGTCAGGCGCTTCAGGCCCCACAGAGCGAGGAGAAGCAAAAACAGCACCACCACCAGACCGGCCAGCCACTGCCCCGCCGCCACGGGAGGCATCCCGCCGGCCGGTGCCGCGGCCAGCGCGGGGGAAACCATCATCACGGCGATCGGCCCCAGACTCCGCATCAGCGCAACCGCCGCACCCGTTCCGCCGGGCTGATGACGTCGGTCAGGCGGATACCGAACTTGTCGTTGACCACCACCACCTCACCGTGGGCGATCAAAGTGCCGTTGACCAGCACATCCATCGGCTCCCCTGCCAGGCGGTCCAGTTCCACCACCGACCCCTGGTTGAGCTGGAGCAGGTTGCGGATGCTCAGACGGGTGCGGCCGATTTCCATGGAAATGGTTACCGGAATGTCCAGGATCACGTCGAGATTGACGTTGTCGTCGCTCCCTTCCTGAGCCTGGAGCGCCTGCCCTCCCTCCTGCTCCAGGGTTTCATAGTCGGCGCGGGTGACATCCGGCGCGTCTTCCGCCTGGCTGGATCCAGCCTGTTCCGCCAACGCCTCGCCCCAGACGTCCTCCAGCGCTTCCCCGCCGTCCTGGTTTTCCGGATTCTGCGCTTCCTCCGGTGGATTTTCCTGGGACTCGAATTCTTCCTCACTCATCGGTTTCTTCCTCTATCTCGCTGTGATCGATAATCTGCGTCGTGGGGGTGGTATCGGGGCCACGGTCCACCTTTTCCTGGATCTTGACCGCATAATTGCCGTTGGACACCCCGACCCGGCCACGGAACAGCGGGACGTCCTCCGAAAACAGGGTCACCTGCTCGGGAATCTCCACCGGAATCACGTCCCCCGGTTCGAAATTGAGCACTTCCTCCAGCGTCAGCCGTTTTTCCAGCAGAATGCCGTAGACTTCCACCCGGGTTTCCATGACCTCGTAATGCATGGCCCGTTGCCAACGGTCGTCGACGTCGCCGCGGTCGCTCTGGATGGAATCGAGCAGCTCACGGATCGGCTCGATCATCGAATACGGCAGACAGATATGGAAATCCCCGCCCCCGCCTTCCAATTCGATGTGAATGGTCGAGGTGACGACGATCTCCGAGGGGCTGACGATGTTGGCGAACTGGGGATTGACCTCGGAATTGAGATACTCGAACTGTACGTCCATGACCGGTCGCCAGGCTTCCTTGAGATCCTTGAAGGCCATTTCCAGCAGGATCTGGATGATCCGCATCTCCGTAGGGGTGAACTCGCGCCCTTCGATCTTGTTGTAGAACTGGCCGCTGCCGCCGAAATAGTTGTCCACCGCAGTGAACACCAGCGTCGGTTCCATGACGATCAGGGCCCGGCCCCGCAACGGCTTGAAGCGGATGAGGTTGAGATTGGTGGGGACGAACAGGCTGTTGACGAACTCGGAGAATTTCGACACCTGGATGCCGGTGAAGGCCACTTCCGCAGTACGCCGCAACAGGTTGAAAAGGCTGATGCGGAAATAGCGGGCGAAGCGTTCGTTGACCATCTCCAGGGTCGGCATCCGCCCGCGGACGATACGGTCCTGACTGGTGAAGTCGTAAGGGCGGGCGCCTTCACCGGTGAAATTGCCTTCCTCGTCCTCGGTCTTGACCTCGCCTTCGTCGACGCCGTGAAGCAGGGCGTCGATTTCGTCCTGGGAAAGCAGATCGTCAAGCGACATGGTCCTTACTGCATCATGAACTGGGTGAAGAAGACGCCTTCGACCTTAGCGCCGTCGCTCTGCAGATCGAGCACCTTCTGGATTTCCTGGGTGATCGCCTGGCGCAGCGCCTCCTTGCCCTGGGCGCTGCTGAGATCCTCGGGCTTGTAACGCCCCAGCAACAGCAGCAGATTGTTGCGAATCATCGGGGCGTGCTTTTGGATCGCCTCGATGGAATCCCCGTCGAAGGCCAGCGCGCTGAAACCGACTTGCAGATAGCGGGCCCCGCCCCCCGGCGGAAAATTGACGATGAACGGTTTGAATTCGTAGAAATGCGCCTCTTTAGGACCCTTGCTTGGCTCTTCCGCCGCTTCCTCAGCGGCGGCTTCCTCGTCCGCCGCCTCGTCGCTCTCGTCCGAGCCCCCGAAAGGCGGCAGCCCGAGAAAGAACAGGGCCGCCCCACCGCCGCCCAGTAGCAGTATCAGCACTGCGGCGATGATGAGCCACTTTTTGGAGGATTTCTTTTCCTCCCCCAGATCCAGATCGTCGTTTTCTGCCATCGTCATGACCTCCTCGGAAAGTTTATTAGCAAATTACGGGCCAACTTGACAGAAACCCCTTCGCGTGCAGGCGATGGACGTCAAGCTCTCTACGAGCATAGCCGAATCTGGGCGCTTACCGGTCCTCACCTGAGCAACCCCACCGTCATACCCTTGTTGGCGGCAGGAGAAAATGACAAAATCCCGTCGTCCGTTTCCCGGTTGCATACCGCCGTTCGTGTCCAAAAATTGACGACCATGCCTGCATCCGTACTCGTCGTCGAAGACGATGAAATCACCTGCCTGATTCTGACGACCCAGCTGCAACAATGGGGCCTGGAAGTCCAGGCGGCGACCACCGCCGAGACAGCCTGGAGCCGGCTGCAGACACAGGCGTTCACGCTGGCGTTGGTCGATCTGCAGCTGTCGGGACAACGGGGGGAAACGGTGGTGGAACGGCTGCGCAGGACCCAGGGGCCCAATCAAACGATTCCGGTGATCGCCATCTCCGGCAACCTGGACCCGGACACCGAAGAACACCTGAAAGCAACGGGATTCGACGGCTGGTTGCTCAAGCCCGTCACCCCGGAACGGCTGCGAAAAACAGTGACGGCTTTTCTGCCGCTGCTACAGGCAGACAGCCCTCACCACTTCCGCCCCCGCGCGCCGCAACGGAAATTCCTCACCGAACTGCCCGCATTCCTGAACCAGATCGAAGATTTTCTGCGCCGTCAGCGATGGGACGAAGCCCTCCCCCGGGTTCACAAACTACGGGGCGGTGCCGGCTTTTGTGGTTTCACCACGTTCTACCAGCTCGCCGGAGAACTGGAAGCCGCACTGGCGCAAGCGGATCCTTCACGCGTCGAACGCATCTGGAACGAGCTCAAGAAAACGGCCCGCCATCTCGACGATGGCGGGCCGGCCGCATCCCGAAAAGATTGAAACGCGCGGGCACTCAGGAAGAAACCATACCGACACGCTCCAACAATTCCTTGGCCTCCTGCCGCTGTTTTTCACTCCCATGGCTGAGCACTTCCTCCAGAATGGCCCGGGCCGATTCCACATCGTCCATATCGACATAAGCCCGGGCCAAATCCAGCTTGGTGTCCAGCTCGTCCATGTCGGTGAGATCGAAGTGTTCCTCGTCCTCCTGGGCGGCTTCCTCTGCTTCCGCCGGTGTTTGCGGATTTTCCGAGCTGGCTTCGTCGGAAACGGAAAACGCCAGCACATTGTCGTCTTCTTCGGCGGCCTGCTCCGGCTTGCGAGCTGTGTCGTCCCGGTCTTGGTTCTGCAACGCTTCCAGATCGAAATCCCCCAGGTCGAAATCCAGCCCCTGGAGCAGTTCTTCATCCTCATCGGCCGCTGTTGTCGCTTCGGTCGCAGCCACTGTTTCCCCGATACCGGAAGGCTCCGCTTCCCCTTCCGAGGAAAGCGGCGTGTCCTCGGCCGCTGAGGGGAATTCTTCGCCGCTGTCGGCCAGATCGAAAGTCGCGACAGCCGGTTCCGGATCGGCCTCGTCCTTATCGACCTTGGCGTCGGCCACCGCAGCCGGGGCCGCACCACCCCCGCTGAACGATTTGTTCCCGATTTCCAGTTCGCGGGCCATTTCCTCGACCTTGCTCCAGAATTCGGGATCCTGCGGAGCGCCGGCCTGCTGCAGTTCGCGGGCGTACTTTTCGAAGGCTGCGGCATCTTCGTTGGCGTAGTAGATTTCCAGCAGTTTCAACTGCAGCGCACGATTGGCCGAATCCTCCGCCAGGGCCTGCTTGATCAATTCCTCCGCCTGCTGATAACGCCCGTAAGCCAGATAGACGTCGGCTTCGGCGATGGGATCGACAGCCTCGTCGTCCGCCTCAAGGATATCGAAATCGCTCGGCGTGAATTCACTGAGGAAGGAACTTTCCGCCACTTCGACACCGCCTGCGGGTGTGACGGTCGCCGCTTCCGGCGCGGTGTCCGCGGCGGCCTCAGCCGGCTTCTCCTCGCCGTGGATCACGGCAGGCGCCGGCGCCATGTCCATATCCACCAGCAGACTGTCCGCCTGGGCGTCCGCCAGGGTACGGCGACGCCAGATCAACCAGCCAGCCGCTCCCAATAGCAGCAGGCTGCCGCCACCCAGAGACAGGTAGAGCGGATCGCCCCAGCCGGATTCTTCGGCATGGGCGGTCGAAACCTGCCGCGATTTGGTTTCAGGGCGCGGTTCGGTTCGGGGTTTTGGTTTCGGCGGTTGCGCAGCCGGTTCCGGCTTGGCTGCGGCTTTCTTCACCGCAGCGGAGGGTTCAGGCGCCACCGGTTTCTCCGCCTCGGCCGCCGCAGGCTCCGGGGTCACCACTTCCGCCGGATGGGAAGGCGCCGGCTGCGTCTGTCCGGCAGCGGCGACGCCGGCCAGGGCGGCGTTCTTCATCTCCAGCAGCGCATTGAGGCGCGTCTCCAGGGCGTCGAGACGAGCTTTCAAAGCTTCGTTTTCGGCCTTCAGCGCCGCCAGTTCTTCCGTTATAGCCGGATCGGCGCCCGGTTCCGGGCCTTCCACCACCGGGATGTCGACCCCTTCGGCCTTGGTGGACTCGGTTTCCTTCGGCGCTTCCAGCTTCAGCTGGGGCTGCTTGACATCTGCTGTCGCTTCCTTCCGGGGCTCGGGTTCCGGTGCGCGCCGGGCGAGCCAGCTTTGATAGTGGCGTTGAAACGCCCGGCGCGCCTCCCGGGGGGAGGCAGACAGGATTTCCTCGCGCTCCGGCACCTTCAAAGTCACACCGGCCTTGAGCTCGTTGACGTTGTCGTGCTCGAACGCCTGCGGGTTCTTGCGGTACAACGCCATGACCATCTGCTCGGTGGTGATTGCGGCGTCCGGCTTGAGTTTCTCGGCGATCTGCCACAGAGATTCGTTGCGCCGCACCGGACCGTAGGCCACCGCCTGCCCCTGACTCAGAGCCGTGTTCACCGTAGCGCTGGAACGGCTGCGCTGGATCGGGGCCGGGGTGACCCCGGGTGGGGTCTGGGGCACTTTGACCACATCGTCATAGGTGAGCGGCGGGTCCAGCAACACGGTGAACTCCCGCAGCATCTTCCCCTGAGGCCATTCGACCTGAACGAGGAAATCGAGAAACGGCTCCCGGATGGCGTCGGTGGAAGTGACCTGGACGACCAGGCTGCCGTCGGGCTTGCGCAGCGGTTTGGAGAAACGCAACCGGGTAAGATAGTAAGGTCGGGATAGTCCCGCCTTCGCGAAGGCCTGGGGCGACGCCAGATGCACCTGAATCTGGGCGGGATCCTCGCCCGGCGCGGCCAGAATCGGAATTTCCGCCAGCAACTTTTGATTCAGAGCGGAGTGGAGCTTGATTTCCCCCACGCCCAGTGCATTCACGCCGGCCGGCGTGAGAACGCCCATCACCGCCAGGGTCTTCGCGAAGTCACGCACGTCAATCTCCTATCCGAGCAGTTCTTACCTTTAAGGTAAGAATAGCTCAAATATGGCGTTTGACCAGCAACTCCGCGATTTGAACACTGTTAAGCGCCGCACCCTTTCGGACATTGTCCGCCACCACCCACAGATTCAACCCACGGGGGTGGGAGATGTCCTCGCGGATACGTCCGACATACACCGGATCGCGGCCGGCGGCCTCGGTCACCGCGGTGGGATAACCACCCGGTTCGCGCTTGTCGAGCACCTCCACCCCGGGGGCCTTCTCCAACAACCGGCGGGCCTCGTCGGCACTGATCTTCTCCCGCGTCTCGATATGGACCGCCTCACTGTGACCGTAGAACACCGGCACCCGCACTGCGGTGGGATTCACCTGGATGGATTCGTCCCCCATGATCTTGCGGGTCTCCCACACCATCTTCATCTCTTCCTTGGTGTAGCCGTTGTCGAGGAAGACATCGATGTGGGGCAGACAGTTGAAGGCGATCTGCTTCGGATACACCTTGGGTTCGATGGGCTTGCCGTTGAGCAGATAGGCGGTCTGCATCGCCAGTTCCTCGATGGCCTCCTTGCCGGAACCGGACACCGCCTGATAGGTGGCGACGTTGATGCGCTCGATGCCGACAGCGTCGTAGATGGGTTTCAGGGCCACCACCATCTGGATGGTGGAGCAGTTGGGGTTGGCGATGATACCTCGGTTCTTGTATAAGGCGATGTCGTCGGGATTGACCTCCGGCACCACCAGCGGGATGTCGTCGTCGTAGCGAAACTGGGAAGTGTTGTCGATCACCACGCAGCCGGCGGCGGCGGCGATGGGGGCGTACTGGGCCGAAATCGAGGACCCGGCGGAAAACAGGCCGATTCGGGCCTTGTTGAAGTCGAACTTGGCCAGATCCTGAACCACCAGGGTGCGGTCCTTGAAGCGGATCTTCTCCCCCTCGGAGCGGGCGCTGGCCAGGGCGTAGACCTCGCCGACGGGGAAATCCCGCTCGGCCAGGATCTCCAGCATCGCCTCGCCGACGGCGCCGGTGGCGCCGACCACGGCGACGTCGTAGGTTTTGTCATTCATACCGACCTCCTAAGCCTGGGCCCGCAACGCCGCCACCACCGCATCGCCCATCTCTGCGGTGGACACCTTGCGGGTCCCTTCCGACCAGATGTCGGCGGTGCGCACGCCGCTGTCGAGGGCCGCTTCCACCGCCTTGTCGATGCGGGCGGCGATGTCTTCGTCGCTGAAGGTGTAACGGAACAGCATCCCCAGCGACAGGATGGTCGCCAGGGGATTGGCGACGCCTTTGCCTGCGATGTCCGGGGCGCTGCCGTGGATCGGCTCGTACATGCCCTTGCCCTTCTCGTCCAGGGAAGCCGAGGGCAGCATGCCGATGGAGCCGGTGAGCATGGCGGCACAGTCGGAAAGGATGTCGCCGAACATGTTGGTGGTCACCATGACGTCGAACTGCTTCGGTGCCCGCACCAGCTGCATGGCGGCGTTGTCCACGTACATGTGGCTCAGTTCCACCGCCGGGTAGTCCCTGCCCACCTCGGTGACCACCTCGCGCCACAGCTCGGTGCATTCGAGGACGTTGGCCTTGTCCACCGAACACAGGCGCTTGCCGCGCTTCATGGCGGTGTCGAAGGCCACCTGGGCGATGCGGCGGATCTCCGACTCGCTGTAGATCAGGGTGTTGATGCCGACCCGCTCACCGTCGTCCAGGGTCCGCACCCCGCGTGGCTTGCCGAAGTAGATGCCGCCGGTCAGTTCGCGGACGATGAGGATGTCGAGGCCGGAAACCACCTCCGGCTTGAGGGTGGAGGCGTCGGCCAGCTGGGGATAGAGCACCGCGGGGCGCAGGTTGGCGAACAGGCCCAGCTCCGAGCGCAGCCCCAGCAGGGCCCGCTCCGGGCGCACCGAATAGTCCAGCGGCTCCCAACGCGGTCCCCCGACCGCCCCCAGCAGCACCGCGTCGGCGGCCTTGGCCAGTTCCAGGGTTTCGGGGGGCAAGGGGGTACCGGTGGCGTCGTAGGCGGCCCCGCCCACCAGGGCTTCTTCGGTTTCCACCGCGACGCCGAATTCCTGACGCAGGCAGTCGAGCACTTTCAGGGCTTCGCGGACAATCTCCGGGCCGATGCCATCACCGGGCAACACTGCGATTTTCTTGCTCATGTTCTCTTTTTTACTTCAGGGTTGAATGGGAGCGAACAGCCACGGCGCCTCTTCGCGGCGCCGGTTCTCGTAGGCGCGGATGTCCTCAGCGAAGGCCAAGGTCAGGGCGATGTCGTCCAGACCCTTGAGGAGGCGCTCCTTGCGCGAGGGATCGATGTCGAAGCCAATCACGGTGCCGTCGGGCTTGGTGATGGTCTGGGTTTCCAGCACCACTTCCAACTCGTAGCCGGGCCCCACTTCGCGAAACAACTGATCCACCGTCTCGGCGTCGAGGACGATGGGCAGGATGCCGTTCTTGAAGCAGTTGTTGTAGAAGATGTCGGCGAAGCTGGGGGCGATGATGACGCGGATGCCGTAATCGGCCAGGGCCCAGGGGGCATGCTCGCGCGAGGAGCCGCAGCCGAAGTTCTCCCGGGTCAGGAGGATCTGGCCGTGGGCGTATTCCGGCTTGTTGAGGACGAAGTCGGGATTTTTGGGCCGGTTGCTGCAGTCCATGTCCGGCTCGCCCCGGTCCAAATAGCGCCACTCGTCGAACAGGAACGGCCCGAACCCGGTACGGCGGATGGATTTCAAAAACTGCTTGGGGATGATGGCGTCGGTGTCCACGTTGGCGCGGTCCAGCGGGATCACCTGGGATTTGACTCGATCGAATGCTAGCATCAGAACTTCCTCACGTCGACGAAATGACCGGCGATCGCGGCCGCGGCCGCCATGGCCGGACTCACCAGATGGGTGCGGCCGCCGTAGCCCTGGCGCCCTTCGAAGTTGCGGTTGGAGGTGGAGGCGCAGCGCTCCCCGGGCTCCAGGCGGTCGGCGTTCATGGCCAGGCACATGGAACAACCCGGATCGCGCCACTCGAAACCGGCTTCCCGGAAGACTTTGTCCAGCCCCTCGGCTTCGGCCTGTTCCTTCACCAACCCGGAACCGGGCACCACTAACGCCAGTTTGATGCTGTCGGCCACCTTGCGGCCCTTGATGACCGCCGCCGCCGCTCGCAGGTCTTCGATGCGCGAGTTGGTGCAGGAGCCGATGAAGACCTTGTCCAGCGGAATGGCCTCGATCGGGGTGTTGGGTGCCAGGCCCATGTATTCCAGGGCCCGTTCCATGCCCTTGCGCTTGGTGGGATCCGTTTCCCGAGCCGGATCGGGCACCCGGCCGCTGACCGGCACCACCATTTCCGGCGACGTGCCCCAGGTCACCTGGGGTTCGATGGCGTCGGCATCCAGCTCCACCACCTTGTCGAACTGGGCGTCGGGATCGCTGTGAAGGTCCTGCCAGGCGCTGACGGCCCGGTCCCACAGTTCCCCTTTGGGGGCCAGGGGGCGGCCTTCCAGGTATTCGATGGTGGCGTCGTCCACGGCGATCAGCCCGGCGCGGGCACCGGCCTCGATGGCCATGTTGCACACCGTCATGCGCCCTTCCACCGACAGGGCCTCGATGGCCTCGCCGGCGAATTCGATGGTGTAACCGGTGCCGCCGGCGGTGCCGATCTCGCCGATGATGGCCAGGACGATGTCCTTGGCCGTCACCCCCGGTCCCACGTGGCCGTTGACCTTGACGAGCATGTTCTTGGCCTTCTTCATCCACAGGGTCTGGGTGGCGAGCACGTGCTCCACCTCCGAGGTGCCGATGCCGAAGGCCAGCGCCCCCAGGGCGCCGTGGGTGGAGGTGTGGGAGTCGCCGCACACCAGGGTGATACCGGGCAGGGTGAAACCCTCCTCCGGCCCCACCACGTGGACGATGCCCTGGCGGTGGTCGCTCATGGAGAACACCGGAATGCCGAATTCGCGGCAGTTCTTTTCCAGGGTTTCCACCTGCAGGCGGGAAACCGGATCTGCGATACCCCGGTCGCGGTCCTTGGTGGGCACGTTGTGGTCGGCCACCGCCAGATTGGCATCGGGACGCCAGGGTTTGCGCCCGGCCAGGCGCAGTCCCTCGAAGGCTTGGGGCGAGGTGACCTCGTGGATCAGCTGGCGGTCGATGTAAAGCAGGGAGCTGCCGTCCTCCTCGGTGCGGATGACATGGGCGTCCCAGATCTTGTCGTATAAGGTTTTTGCCATATTCTCGTCTTGCGGTCAGGTTATTGTCGGTTCGACCGACGGGGAAAATCGAAGTTGCTCAGATCGGACAAAGCCCGAGCATCCCGCCTTCCTCCTCAGGGACGCTGTGAATCCATCCCTGGACGCTCGAAACCCGGCCATCCAGGCCGGGTACGCCCTTCGGAGGAAAGCGGGATACCCGTACCCTCATTTATGCCTGCTCCAGAATCTGGAAGATCCGGTCACGGATCTCCTCCACCGTACCGATACCCGGCACAGTGGCGAACTTCACCTTGCCCTCGGCGGAGCGCTGTCGGTAGAAATCCACCAGCGGTGCGGTCTGCCGGTGGTAGACCTCCAGACGCTTGCGCACGGTTTCTTCCTTGTCGTCGTCGCGCTGGATCAGCGGCTCACCGGTGACATCGTCCTTGCAGTCTTCCTTGGGAGGATTGTAGAGCAGATGATAGACCCTTCCCGAAGCCGGATGCACCCGGCGCCCGCTCAAACGTTTGACGATCTCCTCGTCGGGCACGTCGATCTCGATGACCCAGTCGAGCTGCACCTCCATTTTCTCCAGCCCCTCCGCCTGGGCGATGGTACGGGGAAAACCGTCGAGCAGGAAGCCGTTGGCACAATCGGGCTGGGAGATGCGTGCTGCGATCAGTTTCAGGATGATGTCGTCGGGCACCAGCTCGCCGGCGTCCATGATCGCCTTGGCCTTCCTGCCCAGTTCGGTGCCCTCGCGCACCGCGGCGCGCAACATGTCGCCGGTGGAAATCTGCGGGATACCGTAACGTTCACAGATGAATTGCGCCTGGGTTCCCTTGCCGGAACCGGGGGCGCCCAAAAGCATGATTTTCATGATGCCTCACTCCTGATGGTAGTGTCCGGAGACTCGTCTTCCGGGACGCTGTAAACACATCCCTGTACGCTCGAAACCCGGCCATCCAGGCCGGGTACGCCCTACAGACGAGCCTCCGGACACTGCTGATTCAACCGATGTTCTCAAACTCATGGCGCGATCACCTCGATTCCTCCCAGATACGGCCTGAGCACCTCCGGCACCCGGATGCTGCCATCGGCCTGCTGGTAGTTCTCCATCACCGCGATCAGGGTCCGACCCACCGCCAGCCCCGAGCCGTTGAGGGTGTGCACCAGCTCCGGTTTGCCGGTTTCCGGATTGCGCCAGCGCGCCTTCATGCGCCGGGCCTGGAAATCACGAAAATTGCTGCAGGAGGAAATCTCCCGGTAGGTGTTCTGCCCCGGCAGCCACACTTCCAGATCGTAGGTTTTGGCGGCGGAAAAGCCGGTATCGCCGGCGCACAGGATCACCTTGCGGTAGGGCAGCCCCAGCCGTTGCAGCACCGCCTCCGCATGGCCGGTCAGTGCCTCGTGGGCCCGGGAGGATTCGGCCGGGGGCACGATCTGGACCAGCTCCACCTTCTCGAACTGGTGCTGACGGATCATGCCGCGCACGTCCTTGCCGTAAGCGCCGGCCTCGGCCCGGAAGCAGGGGGTATGGGCCACCAGCCTCAGGGGCAATTGGTCGGCCACCAGGATCTCGTCCCGGGCCAGGTTGGTGACCGGCACCTCGGCGGTCGGGATCAGATACCAGGGTGGATCGCGGTCGATACGGAACAGGTCCTCTTCGAACTTGGGCAGCTGCCCGGTGCCGACGAGGGACTGGGTGTTGACCAGATAGGGAACGTAGACCTCGCTGTAACCATGCTCGCGGGTGTGAAGATCGAGCATGAACTGGATCAGGGCCCGGTGAAGGCGCACCAGCGGCTCGCGGATCACCACGAAGCGGGCGCCGGTGATCTTGGCCGCGGCGTCGAAATCCAGTCCCAGCCCGGCCCCCAGATCGACGTGATCCCGGGGCTCGAAGTCGAAGACCGGCGGCTCGCCCCAGCGGGCCACCTCGACGTTGTCGTCCTCGCTCTTGCCGTCGGGGACGTCGTCGTCGAGCAGATTGGGCAGGCTGAGCAGGAAGGTCTGGAGCTGTTCCTGCACGCGATTCAGCTCCTGCTGGCAGGCTTTCAGTTCCTCTCCCAGACGGGCCACCTCGGCCTTGAGCGGTTCGATGTCCTCGCCGCGGGCCTTGGCCTGACCGATGGTCTTGGAGCGGGTGTTGCGTTCGTTCTGCAGCTTTTGGGTGCGAACCTGCAACGCCTTGCGCCTTTCCTCGAGGGTTAGATAGGCGTCCTTGTCGAGCACGAAGCCGCGCCGCGCCAGCCGGCGCGCCACTTCGTCCAACGATTGACGGAGCAGATGGGGATCCAGCATCGCTTATTCCTTCGTCCTGCCTTGAGCCGCGGCGTTGACCCGCTCGCGCAGATCCTTGCCGGGTTTGAAATGCGGCACGTGTTTGGCCGGCAGCGGCACCGGCTCGCCGGTGCGGGGATTGCGCCCCATCCGCGGCGGCCGGTAACGCAGCGAAAAGCTGCCGAAGCCGCGGATCTCGATCCGCTGGCCCGAGGCCAGGGCGTCGGTCATATAGTCGATGATGTGCTTGACCGCCAGTTCCACGTCCTTGACGTTGAGTTCGATGCCCTTTTCCTTGGCCAGGCGCTCGACCAGATTCTCGATCAGTTCGGATTTGTTCACGATTGCCGCCCCACAAAGAAAGAGGGGGCGCTGACGCCCCCTCGTCGTTTGGCCGGCAAGGGGCTCAGCCCTTGTCTTCCATCTGTTCCTTGAAGAGGTCGCCCAGCGTGGGCGCACCGACTGACTGCTGGCTGTAATCCTTCAGCACCGCTTTTTCCTCTTCTTCTTCCTTGGCCTTGATGGACAACAGGATCATCTTGTTCTTCTTGTCCACGCCGATGAACTTGGCTTCGATCTCGTCGCCTTCCTTGAGCAGGGTGCGGGCGTCTTCCACCCGGTCGCGCTGGATCTCGGAAGCGCGCAGGTAACCCAGCACGCCGTCGGCCAGTTCGACCACAGCGCCCTTGGCGTCGACTTCCTTGACCACACCCTTGAGGATGCTGCCGCGCTCGTGCTCGGCGAGGAAGTTCTGGAACGGATCCTGTTCCAGCTGCTTGATGCCGAGGGAGATGCGCTCGCGCTCGGGATCGATGGCCAGGATGACCGCCTCGATCTCGTCACCCTTCTTGAACTTGCGGATGGCTTCCTCACCCGGTTCGTTCCAGGAGATGTCGGACAGGTGCACCAGGCCGTCGATGCCGCCTTCCAGGCCGACGAAGATGCCGAAGTCGGTGATCGACTTGATCGTGCCCTTGATCTTTTCGCCCTTCTTGTGGGTGGCGGCGAACTCCTCCCACGGATTCGGCTTGCACTGCTTCATGCCGAGGGAGATGCGGCGGCGTTCCTCGTCGATGTCGAGGACCATGACCTCCACTTCGTCGCCCACCTGAACCACCTTGGCCGGGTTGACGTTCTTGTTGGTCCAGTCCATTTCGGAAACGTGCACCAAGCCTTCGACGCCGTCCTCCAGCTCCACGAAACAACCGTAGTCGGTCAGGTTGGTGACTTTGCCGATCAGCCGGGTGCCCGGCGGATAGCGGCGGGCGATGTCCTTCCAGGGGTCCTCGTTGAGCTGCTTCAACCCCAGGGAGACACGCTGCTTTTCCTCGTCGAAGCGCAGCACCTTGACCTCGACCTCGTCACCCAGCTGCACCACTTCCGACGGATGGCGCACCCGTTTCCAGGCCATGTCGGTGATGTGGAGCAGGCCGTCGATGCCACCCAGGTCGATGAAGGCGCCGTAATCGGTGATGTTCTTGACGATGCCCTTGACCACGCCGCCTTCCTTGAGCTTCTTGAGCAGTTCCTCGCGCTCGGCGCTGTATTCCTGCTCCACCACGGCGCGGCGCGACAGCACGATGTTGTTGCGCTTGGGATCGAGCTTGATGACCTTGAATTCCAGATCCTGGCCTTCCAGATGGGTGGTGTCCCGCACCGGGCGCACGTCCACCAGGGAACCCGGCAGGAACGCCCGCAGCGGGCCGATTTCCACGGTGAAACCGCCGCGCACCTTGCCGGTGATCCGCCCCTTGACGATCTCGCCCTTCTCGTAGGCTTCTTCCAGTTTCTCCCAGGCACGCAGGCGCTTGGCCTTCTCGCGTGACAGCAGGGTCGCCCCCCGGCCGTCCTCGACCAGATCCAGGGCCACTTCCACTTCGTCGCCGACCTGGACCTCCAGCTCGCCGTTCTCGTTCTGGAACTGCCACTTGGGGATGATGCCTTCGGATTTGAGGCCGGCATCGACGATGACCGCATCCGGGGTGATGTCCACCACCTTGGCCTTCACCAGGGTACCCGGACGCATTTCAGTCTTGGCTAGACTCTCTTCGAATAATTCCGCAAAGCTTTCGCTCATGTTGATAACTTCCACGCCCGGCCAGGCCGGGTCTGTCAAAACGATCTAAATTTCGTTAGGTTGAACGACACCCCCGCTTCCTACGAAGCGGAGGCCCCACGCGGACTTTTCAGCGCCTGCGGCAACCGGGCCAGAATCCGTTCGACGACTTCGTCGACCGTGAGATTCGAGGAGTCGATGACGACCGCATCCCCGGCCGGCACCAACGGCGACTCCTTGCGTTCCCGGTCGCGCCGATCCCGCTCTTCCAAGTCCTTGATTATTTGGTCAAGATTAACATCCAATCCCTGGGCTTTCAACTGCAAAAAGCGGCGCCTGGCCCTTTCCTCGGCGCTGGCGGTGAGAAAGACCTTGCAAGGCGCATCGGGGAACACCACCGTTCCCATATCGCGGCCGTCGGCCACCAGCCCCGGGGGGCGGCGGAAGGCGCGCTGCTTCTCCAGCAGGGCCTGGCGGACCTTGGGATAGGCGGCGATCTTCGAGGCGATCCGCCCCACGTCTTCAGTCGCGAGGCGGTCGGTCACATCCTCACCGTCCACGATGACTCGGACGGCATCGTTGCAGACAAATTCCAGCTTCATATCGCTGGCGACCCGGGCCACGGCATCTTCGTCATCCAGATCCACCCCGCGCCGCCGCACCGCCCAGGCCAGGGCCCGGTAGATGGCGCCACTGTCGAGGAAATGCCAGCCCAGGCGCTTGGCGATGAGACGGCTGACAGTTCCCTTCCCCGCCCCGCTGGGCCCGTCGATGGTGAGCACCGGGACGTCAGTCATGTTCCACCACCTCGATCGCCAGCCCCAGACGCCCGGCCAGCTCGGCAAAGCCGGGGAAGGAGGTGTTGACGTTGGCGCAGTCCTCAATTTCGATCGGCCCCGAGGCTCTGAGGGCGGCGATGGCGAAGGCCATGGCGATCCGGTGGTCGCCATGGGAGCGGACCCGGCCGCCGCCGATACGGCCGCCCTGGATGATCATGCCGTCGGGCGTGGGGCGGGCGTCGATGCCGAGGATC
Source organism: Methylomarinovum tepidoasis (assembly GCF_030294985.1). Taxonomy (NCBI): domain Bacteria; kingdom Pseudomonadati; phylum Pseudomonadota; class Gammaproteobacteria; order Methylococcales; family Methylothermaceae; genus Methylomarinovum; species Methylomarinovum tepidoasis. The sequence continues at coordinate 1,621,499 of NZ_AP024718.1, read as the reverse complement.
TGCAGGCCGTCGGCCATGGACTGGATGCGGTCGCTTTCCTTGACCCGCAGCTCTTCGGCGCCGGTCAGCACCGTCTCCCCCTCGGCGCAGGCGGCGGCGACGAACAGCACCGGAAATTCGTCGATGGCCAGGGGCACGAACTTTTCCGGGATGTGAATGCCCTTCAGGGGACGGTGCACCACCCGCAGATCCGCCACCGGTTCCCCCCCCACCATGCGGGGATTGAGCACTTCGATCTTGGCGCCCATCAGGCGCAGGATGTCGATGACGCCGGTGCGGGTGGGATTGATGCCCACGTGTTCCAGAATCAGCTCGGAACCGGGAGCGATGCTGGCCCCCACCAGAAAGAACGCCGCCGAGGAGATGTCCGCCGGCACGTCCAGATCGGCGGCGGTCAGCCTGCCGCCGCCCCGAAGGCAGACCCGGTTCCCCTGCCGCCGCACTTCGTAACCCAGGCCGTCGAGCATGCGTTCGGTGTGGTCGCGGGTCGGCGCCGGTTCGGTGACGCAGGTTTCCCCTTCCGCATACAGCCCCGCCAGCAGCAACGCCGACTTGACCTGGGCGCTGGCCACCGGCATGTCGTAGCGGATGCCGTGGAGCTTGCGGCCGCCGTGGATGTGGAGCGGGGCGGTGCCGTCGGGGGTGGTGTCGATCTCCGCCCCCATCTGCCGCAGCGGCTCGGTGACCCGGCGCATGGGACGGCGCGACAGGGATTCGTCACCGGTGAGAACGCTGTCGAAAGGCTGGCCGGCCAGCAGGCCGCAGAGCAGGCGCATGGAGGTGCCGGAATTGCCCAGATACAAGGGTTCCCCGGGTGCCTCAAGACCGTGCATGCCGACCCCGTGGATGGTCACGCGGCCCTGGTCCGGCCCCTCGATCCTGACCCCCATCTGCCGGAAGGCCGCCAGCGTCGCCAGGGCGTCCTCGGCCTCAAGAAAACCCTGCACGCAGGTCTCTCCCTCGGCGATGGAACCGAGCATGATGGCGCGGTGGGAAATGGACTTGTCCCCCGGCACCCGGGCCTGGCCTTCCAGATGCCCGCCGGGACGGGCGATGAAGTCGATGCGTTCGCTCATGTCTCTTTAGCTGTGTCGATCCAAAAACCGTTGCCGGGCCGTGCGGGCCTCGGCGAAATAATCGTGGATGGCCTGGCGGTCGCCGCGGCTCAAAAGTTCGTCGAACCGCTGCAATTCCCCTTCGAACTGGCGCAGCAGTTTGAGAATCTCGTCGCGGTTGGCCAGACAGATGTCGGCCCACATCACAGGACAACTGCCGGCGATGCGGGAAAAGTCCCGGAAACCGCCGGCGGCGTACTGGAAGATCTCGTCCTTCTCATCCTTGCGTCCGAGCAGGTGGGTCAGGCAGTAGGCGATCACGTGGGGCAGGTGGCTGGTGGCCGCCAGCACGTGATCGTGATGCGCCACGCTCATGTCGTGGACCTCGGCGCCCAGTCTCTGCCAGAAAACCCTAACCCGCTCGAGCACGCGGACGTCGGTGTGGGGCAGCGGCGTCAGGATCACCTTCTTGCCGGTGAACAGATCCGCAAGCGCCGCCGCCACGCCGCTCAACTCCCTCCCGGCGATGGGATGGGCGGGGACGAAATTTTCCGGCACCCGGCCGAACACGCTTTCCGCCGCCTGCACCACGCTGGCCTTGGTACTGCCCACGTCGGTATAGAAGGCCCGGGTCGACCAGACCGGCTTCAGGGCTTCGAACACCGCCGTCATCCTGCCCACCGGCGTGGCGATCACCACGGCATCCGCCCCCCTCGCCGCTTCGCTGAGGTCCCGATAGCCGCGGTCGATGACACCGCACTTTTCCGCCTGCCGCAGCGCTTCCTCCTCCCGGTCGGCGGCGACGACCTCCCGACACAGCCCTTGGGCCCGCGCCGCCAGGGCCACGGAACCGCCGATCAGGCCGATACCGATGACGCAGAGGCGCTGAATCACCCCAGCACCCGCTCCAGCGCGGTGATGAAAGCGTCGTTTTCCGCCGCCGTCCCCACCGACACACGCAAATGATTAGGCAGGCCGTAGTTGGCCACCGGGCGCACGATCACGCCCTGTCGCAGCAGAGCATCGAACACCGGCACCGCCTCACGGCCCACGTCCACGGTGATGAAGTTGCCGATGGAAGGAATGTAGTCCAGCCCCAGACGTTGAAAGGCGGCTTCCAGCTGCATCAGCCCTTCCCGGTTCGTCCGGCAGGTCTTGCGCAGATGGGCCTCGTCGTCCAGGGCTGCTTCTGCGGCGGCCAGCGCCAGATGGTTGACGTTGAAGGGCTGGCGCACCCGGTTGAGCAGTTCGGCCACCTGAGGATGGGAGACGGCGTAACCGACCCGCAATCCCGCCAGCCCGTAAGCTTTGGAAAAGGTCCGGGTGACGATCAGGTTGGGAAAGCGGTCGAGCCAGGCCAGAGCGTCCGGATAGTCATCGCGCTCGACGTACTCGGAATAGGCCTCGTCCACCACGGCGATCACCCGCTCCGGCAAGGCGGTGAGGAAATCTTCCAGTTGCTTGCGGGTGACATAGGTGCCGGTGGGATTGTTGGGATTGGCGATGAACGCCACCGTGGTGTCACCGCTCACCTGGTCGAGCATCGCCCCCAGATCATGGCCGTAACGGGGTCCGCGGCTGCCGTCGTGGGCCGGGGCGACCCTCGCCCCGGCGCCCACCGCCTGGGTGGCGATGGGATAGACGGCGAAGGCGTGCTCGGAAAACACCGCACCGCGCCCCGGCCCCAGAAACACCCGGGCGATCAGATCCAAGACGTCGTTGGAACCGTTGCCCAGGGTGATCTGCTGCGGCTGCACCCCCAGTTTCCGCGCCAGTTTGTGCTTGAGGGAAAAACCGCTGCCGTCGGGATAGCGGGCGGTTTCCGGCAATGCCCGGCGTATCGCTTCCAGGGCTTTGGGCGGGGGTCCGAGGGGATTCTCGTTAGAGGCCAGCTTGACGATTTTCGCCGGCTCCAGCCCCAGTTCGCGGGCCAGTTCCTCGATGGGTTTGCCTGGCTGGTAGGGCGTCAGACCCAACACCGGCTGCACGGCAAGCATGTGGAAATCGATCATGCCGCCTCCACTTCCACCTGCACCACATCACACGACGGCTGAGGCACCGGCTGCCCGGCGTCCTTCAAGCCCTCGATATGGAACGGGATCGCCTCGCGGATCAAACGCATGACCTCCTCCCGACTGTCCGCCACGGCGATACAGCCGGGAAGATCCGGCACATAAGCACCATATCCCTGTTCCCCTCGCTCGATGATTACCGTATATTTCATTTTTCCCATCCTGCCTGACGCAACACACTGCGCAACGTTCCCGGCGGCACGTCTGCACCGGGTTTTCCCGAAATGGTCACCGTTCCCGGCTTGTTCGGATGGCGGAACTGGCGGTGACTGCCACGCATTCTGACTTGAACCCAACCGTCGGCCTCCAGACGCTTGATTAAATCACGGACCTTGACGGCGGCCAATCAAATCACCGCCTTCGGATAAGATCCCAGCCATTTCACCATCTGCGCCTTCTGCTCCAGATCTCGCAAGGCCCGGGCCACCTCGGGATCGTCCCGGTGGCCCTCGATGTCGATGAAGAACACGTAATCCCACATACCCCGCCGGCTCGGACGCGATTCGATCTTGGTCATGCTGATGCCGTGAACGGCGAAGGGCTGGAGGATCTGATACAGCGCACCGGGACGGTTGCCGGTGGACACCAGCAGCGAAGTCTTGTCGTCGCCGGTGGGACCGACCGCCTGGCGGCCGACGACCAAAAAGCGGGTGGTGTTGTCCGGATCGTCTTCGATGTTGCGTTCGAGGACGTTGAGTTCGTAGAGCCGGGCCGCCACCTCGCCGGCGATGGCGGCACTGCCGGGGACGATGGCTGCCAACCTGGCTGCCTCGGCGTTGCTGCTCACCGGCGTGCGCTTGACGTTGGGAAGGAAACGGTCGAGCCATTCGCGGCACTGGGCCAGGGCCTGGCTGTGGGCCAACACTTCCTGCACTTCGTCGAGGGACCGGCAGCGGCTCAGCAGCGCGTGATGGATACGCAGCACCACCTCGCCGGAAATCAACAGCGAGGTGCCGAGGAAACTGTCCAGGGTATGGGTCACCACCCCCTCGCTGGAGTTCTCCACCGGCACCACGCCGAAGTGACAGGCGCCCGAGGCGACGGCGCGGAAGATCTCGTCGATGGCCGGGAAGGGGTGGACCTGAACCGACTGACCGAAATGCTTGTAGGCCGCCTGTTGGGTGAAGGTACCCTCCGGACCCAGAAAGGCGACCTGCAAGGGTTTTTCCAGCGCCAGGCAGGCGGACATGATCTCACGGAAGATCCGCACCACGGTTTCGTCATCCAGGGGACCGGGATTGGCGTCGCGCACCCGCCGCAGTATTTGGGCCTCACGCTCGGGGCGGTAGAAGTTGTCGCGCTCGCCGGCTTCCTGCTTGACCCGGCCGACCTCCTGGGCGATACGGGCACGCTCGGCGATCAGTGCCAGGATCTCCGCATCGATGGCGTCGATACGCTCCCGCAACGGCCGCAGCTTGTCCTCCCCTGCCATCGCAAGACTCCGCTTAAGGAATCCGCCGTGCCGCCAACACGCCATCGATGGCGCGGATGTGCTCGACCACGTCCTCGTCCACCTCACCCTCGGCGTCGATCAGGGTGTAGGCTACCTTGTCCCGCGACTTGTTGAGCAGCTCGACGATGTTGATGCCCTTTTCCCCCAGGCAGGCGGAGATCTGGCTCACCATCGCCGGAACGTTGGCGTGGGGGATGGAGAACCGCGTCGTCCCCGGCGCCCGCGCCATCACCGCCTCGGGGAAGTTGACCGAATGGCGGATGTTGCCGTTCTCGAGAAAATCGCGGATCTGGTCGGCCACCATCACCGCGCAGTTCTCTTCCGCTTCGCGGGTGGAGGCGCCCAGATGGGGCAGGCAGATGGCTTTGGGATGGCGTTTCAGGGCATTGGTGGGAAAATCGGTGACGTAGGCGTGGAGCTTGCCGGAATCGAGCGCTTCCAGCACCGCGGTCTCGTCCACCAGTTCGCCGCGGGAGAAGTTGAGCAGCACTGCCCCGTCCTTCATGGACGCCAGGCGACCCTGGTCGATGCAGCCGCGGGTCTGATCGGTGAGCGGCATGTGGAGGGTGACGAAATCGCAGATCCCCAGCAGCTCGTCGAGGCTGGACGCCTGGATCACCGACGACGACAGCTGCCAGGCCCGCTCCACGGTGACGTAAGGGTCGTAACCGCTGACGTTCATCCCCAACGCCAGCGCCTTGTTGGCCACCCGCACGCCGATGGCGCCCAAACCGACCACGCCGAGCATCTTGCCCGCCAGCTCGAAACCGGCGAAGCGCTTCTTGCCCGCCTCCACCTGCTTATGGAGCTGATGGTCGTCGCCCTCCAGATGGCGGACGTAGTCCCAGCCCTGGCAGATGTTGCGCGCCGCCAGCAGCATGGCAGCGATCACCAGTTCCTTGACCGCGTTGGCGTTGGCGCCCGGGGTGTTGAACACCACGATGCCGCGCCGGCTGCATTCGGCCACCGGGATGTTGTTGACCCCGGCTCCGGCGCGGCCGATGGCCTTGACCGTCTCCGGCAGCGGCTCGTCGTGAAGGTTGTGGGAACGGAGGATGATGGCGTCGGGATGCTGGATCTCCGAAGCCACTTCATAACGATCACGGGGAAAGCGCTCCAACCCGGCGATGGCGATGTTGTTGTAGGTCCGGATCTTGAATTCAGCCATGACGTCTTTCGAACTCCTGCATGAATTGCACCAGTGCCTGCACCCCTTCCAGAGGCATGACGTTGTAAATGCTTGCCCGCATGCCGCCGACGGAGCGGTGGCCCTTGAGGTTCACCAGGCCCTCGGCCTCGGCCTCCTTAAGGAACAGACCGTCCAGGGACGGATCGGCAAGGGTGAAGGGTACGTTCATGCACGAGCGATAACGGGGATCGACGGGGTTGTAATAAAAATCGGAAGCGTCGATGGCGCCGTAGAGCAGCCCGGCTTTTTCGATGTTGCGCTTCTCGATCCCTTCGACCCCGCCCTGATCCCGGAGCCATTCCAGCACCAACCCCAGCAGGTACCAGTTGTAGGTGGGCGGGGTGTTGAGCATGGAACCGGCTTCGGCCTGCTTGGCGTAGTCGAACACCTGGGGCGTGGCCGGATGCGGCGGCCGCAGCAGGTCCTTGCGCACGATGACCACCGTGATCCCCGCCGGCCCCATGTTCTTCTGGGCCCCGGCGTAGATGACCCCGAAGCGGCTGACATCCACCGGCCGCGACAGGATGTCGGAGGACATGTCGCATACCAGCGGCACGTCCACCTCGGGAACGAAGGGAAACTCCACCCCGCCGATGGTCTCGTTGCTGGTGTAGTGGAGATAGACCGCCTCCGGGTCCACGTCCCAGGCGGCCGGATCGGGGATGGTGGTGAACTTGGCGTCCTCGCTGCTGGCGGCGATCATCACCTCGCCGTATTTTTTCGCCTCGGCGGCGGCCTTCTTGCCCCAGGAACCGGTGAGGACGTAACTCATGATACGGCGGTCGCCGAGCAGGTTCATGGGGATGGCGGCGAACTGGCCGGTAGCCCCACCCTGCAGGAACAGGCAGTGATATTCGTCGGAAACCCCGAGCAGCTCCCGCAGCAACGCTTCCGTGTTCTCGGCGATCTGCCTGAAATGCGGGCCGCGATGGCTCATTTCCATCACCGACATGCCGCTTCCGTGCCAGTCGAGCATTTCCTCCCGGGCCCGTTGCAAAACCGGCTCCGGCAGCATGGACGGGCCGGCGCTGAAGTTGTACACGCGCATTTATTCTTCTTCCTCCCATTGTTCGATCCGGTCGACCCCCACCAGCTTCTCCCCCTTGCCCAGGCGGATGATGCGCACCCCCTGGGTGTTGCGCCCCAGCACGGGAATTTCCCGCACCCGGGTGCGCACCAGGGTGCCGCCGGTGGTGATCAGCATGATTTCATCGTCGTCGTGAACCAGCACCGCTCCCACCAGCTTGCCGTTACGCTCCGACGGCTGGATGGCGATGACCCCCTGACCGCCGCGTTTGTGGCGCGGAAACTCGTCGAGGCGGGTGCGCTTGCCGTAACCGTTCTCGGTCACCGTCAACACCGTGCCTTCGGTGCCGATGATCATGGCGATCACCCTGTCGCCTTCCGGCAGCTTCATGCCTCGCACGCCGCCGGCGGTCCGGCCCATGGAGCGAACCTCGGCCTCGTTGAAGCACACCGCCTTGCCGCCGCTGGAGAACAACATCACGTCCTGGCGGCCGTCGGTAAGATCGGCCTTGACCAGCACATCCCCCGGCTTGAGGTCGATGGCGATCTTGCCGTTGCTGCGCAGGTTATCGAATTCCTTCAGCGGGGTCTTCTTCACCACGCCCGCGGCGGTGGCCATGAAGATGAAGCCGCCGGCGGCAAAGTCGCGCACCGGCAGCACGGCGTTGATGCGCTCGTTCTCCTCCAGGGGAAGCAGGTTGACGATGGGCTTGCCGCGCGAGGTGCGGCCGGCCATCGGCAGCTCGTAGACCTTGAGGCCGTAGACCTTGCCCTGGCTGGAGAAGCACAACAGGGTGTCATGGGTGTTGGCGACGAGGAGCTTCTCGACGAAATCCTCCTCCTTGGTGGCCGCCGCCGCCTTGCCCCGCCCACCGCGGCGCTGGGCGCGGTATTCCGACAAGGGCTGGGCCTTGGCGTAGCCGGCGTGGGTCAGGGTCACCACCACCGCCTCCTCGGAGATCAGGTCCTCGCGCGACAGGCTGCGCTCCTCCTGGTAGATCTCGGTGCGACGCGCGTCGCCGAACTGGTCGCGCAGGGCGATCAGCTCCTCGCGGATCACTTCCAGCAGGCGCTCGTCACTGCCGAGAATGGCCAGCAGCGCGTCGATTTTGGCCAGAAGATCCTCGTATTCCTTGACGATCTTGTCCTGCTCCAGACCGGTCAGGCGGTGCAGACGCAGGTCGAGGATCGCCTGGGCCTGCACCGGAGACAACCGGTAGCCGTCGGGACCGAGACCGTACTCCGGCGCCAGCTCCTCGGGCCGGGTGCGATCGGCACCGGCCCGCTCCAGGTAAGCCTGCACCACCCCCGGTTTCCAGACCCGCGCCAGCATCGCCTCCTTGGCTTCGGCAGGACTCGGCGAGGATTTGATCAGCTCGATCATCTCGTCGATGTTGGCCAGGGCCACCGCCAACCCTTCCAGCACGTGAACCCGCTCGCGGGCCTTGCGCAGTTCGTAGAGGGTACGGCGGGTCACCACCTCGCGGCGGTGATCGACGAAGGCCTCGAGGATTTCCTTGAGGTTGAGGCAGCGGGGCCGCCCGTCCACCAGCGCCACCATGTTGATGCCGAAGACGTTCTGCAGCTGAGTGTGCTGGTAAAGGTTGTTGAGGATGACGTCGGGCTGCTCGCCGCGCTTGAGCTCGATGACCATACGCATGCCGTCCTTGTCGGACTCGTCGCGCAGGGCGGCGATCCCTTCCAGCTTGCCTTCCTTGACCAGCCCTGCGATCTTCTCGATCAGCCGGGCCTTGTTGACCTGATAGGGCAGCTCGGTGACCACGATGCTCTGGCGGCCGCTGCCGCCGGCCGTCTCCACGTGGGAACAGGCGCGCAGATAGATGCGGCCGCGGCCGGTCTCGTAAGCCTGGCGGATGCCCTTGGCGCCGTTGATGATGGCGCCGGTGGGGAAATCCGGCCCGGGGATGTGGGCCATCAAACCGTCGATGGTAATGTCGGGGTCGTCGATCAGCGCCAGGATCCCGTTGATGACCTCGGTCAGGTTGTGGGGCGGAATGTTGGTGGCCATCCCCACCGCGATCCCGGCCGAACCGTTGACCAGCAGGTTGGGCACCTTGGCGGGCAACACCGCAGGCTCCGACTCGGATTCGTCGTAATTGGGGACGAAATCCACGGTCTCCTTGTCGAGATCGGCCAAAAGCTCATGGGCAATGCGGGCCATGCGCACCTCCGTATACCGCATCGCCGCCGGCGGGTCGCCATCCACCGAGCCGAAGTTGCCCTGGCCGTCGATGAGCACGTAGCGCATCGAGAACGGCTGGGCCATGCGCACGATGGTGTCGTACACCGCCGAATCGCCGTGAGGGTGATACTTGCCGATCACGTCCCCGACCACGCGGGCCGACTTCTTGTAGGGCTTGTTCCAATCGTTGCCCAGCTCGTGCATGGAGTACAGAACCCGCCGGTGCACCGGTTTGAGGCCGTCGCGCACGTCGGGCAGGGCCCGCCCCACGATCACGCTCATGGCGTAATCGAGATAGGACTGTTTCATCTCCTCTTCGAGGGAGACGGGCAGGATTTCCTTGGCGAATTCGCTCATATGACTTTCAGATTCCCAACTGCTGTCTGATCAGGCGGCACAGGGTGTTTTTGATCTCCCGGCTGGGCACGACGCCTCCAACCAGAACAAATCGGGAAATTATAACACTCTGGGATTGGACGCGGAAAAACCGCACAAGTTCTGCGCAATCAATATCTTATGAAGTGCGCGCGGTAGTACTTCAGCTCCTCGATGGACTCGAGGATGTCGGCCAGGGCTTCGTGGGCGTTCTTCTTCTTGAATCCCTCCTTCAGATCAGGCGCCCAGCGGCGCACCAGCTCCTTGAGGGTGGAGACGTCGAGGTTGCGGTAATGGAAATAGGCTTCCAGGTTCGGCATCCAGCGGGCCATAAAACGGCGGTCCTGGCACACGCTGTTGCCGCACATGGGGGATTCGCCCGGTGGCACCCAGCGCTTGAGGAATTCGAGGGTCTGGCGCTCGGCCTCGCGCTCCCGCACCTGACTCCTGCGCACCCGCTCGATCAGGCCGGAGGCCCCGTGATGCTCCTGATTCCACTTGTCCATCGCCGCCAGCCGTTCCTCCGGCTGGTGGATCGCGATCACCGGGCCGGTGGCGAGCACGTTGAGATCCTTGTCGGTGACGACGGTGGCGATTTCGATGATGACGTCGCGGTCGGGATCGAGACCGGTCATCTCCAGGTCGATCCAGATCAGGTTGAGGTTTTCAGGGCTGTCGCTCATGAAGTCGGTATCCTTATGGTTTGTCGCTTGTCAGCGATTGTAGCAGAGGCTAAGCTTTGGCACTCGTTAGCCACTTGCGCGGTCCCTGACATGAACACGTTCACGCTGATCTTTCTCGCCGCCCTGTTCGCCTCCCTGGCCCTGGAATTCTGGCTCGCCAAGCGCCACGCCCATCACGTGCGCACCCACCGCGACCGGGTTCCCGAGGAATTCAGCGGTGTCATCACCCCGGAAGCCCATCGCAAGGCCGCCGACTACACCCTGGCCAAGCTCAAGGTCATCGAGGCCGGCCGCGCCTGGAACGCCGTCCTGCTGCTGATTTTCACCCTTGGCGGCGGCATCGACGCCATCGACCGCTGGCTCGACCGCTTCGATCTCGGCCCCATCTCTCACGGCGTCGCCTTGATCCTGACGGTGATGCTGCTCATGAGCCTGGCGGATCTGCCGTTGTCGATCTATCAGACCTTCGTGGTGGAGGAGAAATTCGGCTTCAACCGCACCACCCCGGCCCAGTTCGTCAAGGATCTGCTGCTCCAGGGAGCGCTCTCGCTGGCCATCGGGGCGCCACTCCTGGCCCTGATCCTGTGGGTGATGGACAGCGCCGGCCCCTGGTGGTGGGTGATCGCCTGGGCCATCCTGATGGGATTCTCGCTACTGATGAGCTGGGCCTATCCCACCCTCATCGCCCCCCTGTTCAACAAGTTCACGCCGTTGGAAGACGCCCAGCTGCGCGCGCGCATTCAGCGCCTGCTGCAGCGCTGTGGCTTCAAGAGCCAGGGAATCTTCGTCATGGACGGCTCGCGCCGCAGCGGCCACGGCAACGCCTATTTCACCGGCCTGGGGAGCAACAAGCGCATCGTCTTCTTCGATACCCTGATGGAAGCGCTGAAACCGGAGGAACTGGAGGCGGTGCTGGCTCACGAACTGGGCCACTTCAAACGCAGACACGTGGTCAAGATGCTGTTCACCAGCGCGGCCCTCAGTTTCGTGGGGCTGGCTCTGCTTGGCTGGCTGGCCCAGCAGCCCTGGTTCTACGAGGGCCTTGGGGTTTCGCACCCCGCCAACGCCACCGCCCTGCTCCTGTTCATGCTGATCCTACCGGTGCTTGGCACCTTTCTGCAGCCAGTGCTGGCATGGATCCAGCGCAAGTACGAGTTCGAGGCCGACGAATTCGCCGCCGCCCTCACCGGTGCCGATCCGCTGGTGCGGTCGCTGGTGAAACTCTATCGGGACAACGCCGCCACCCTGACGCCCGATCCGTTGTACGCCGCCTTCCACTACAGTCATCCGCCGGCGGCGATCCGCATCGCGCACCTGAAACGGACCGGCGGCAAACGGGAAACCGTGACGGCGTGAGTGCAGCCCGGCGTACCGGCCTGGTCGTCGCCCACTACGGCAGAGGCTGGGCCGTCGAGGACGAACAGGGGGAAATTTTCCTCTGCCATGCCCTGCGGCGTATTCCCCTTCCCTGCGTGGGCGACCGGGTGCGCTGGGAGCAGACCGATCCGGGTCACGGCCGTATCGTCGAGGTTCTGCCGCGCAAGACCCTACTGACCCGCCCCGGCCGCAGCGGCCGCCCGCGGCCGGTAGCGGCCAACCTCGATCAGGTCCTCGTCGTCATCGCCCCCGAGCCCCTTTACGATTTGCTGCTGGTGGATCAGTATCTGGTGGTGTGCGAAAACCACGACCTGACCCCCCTGATCGTGGTCAACAAGATCGACCTGCTCGATCCCGCCCGCCGGCAACGGCTCGACGACGATCTCGCCCCCTACCGGGTGCTCTATCCCGTCCTCGAGGTCAGCGCCAAGACCGGCCTCGGCATCACCGCCCTGCGGGACGCCCTGAAAGACAAGGCGTCGATGTTCGCCGGCCAGTCCGGCGTCGGCAAATCCTCGCTGCTGCGGACCCTGATTCCTGACCGCGACGTGCGCATCGGCGAGCTGTCGGCCACCACCCGCCGCGGCCGCCACACCACCACCACCGCGATGCTGTTCCATCTGCCCGAGGGCGGCATTCTCATCGACACCCCAGGGGTGGCCGTCTTCGGTCTGGCCAGTATCGACCAGCGTCAACTGGCCCACGGCTACCGGGAATTCCGCCCCTACGTTCCCCGCTGCCGTTTCAACGACTGCCGTCACGTTGACGATCTGGGGTGTGCAGTACGCGAGGCGGTGGAGAAGGGCAAGATCAGTCAGGCACGCTACCGGCGCTATCTGAAGCTGCTGGAGAAGCTGCCGGAAATCTCCTGAAAACGCCGGGCTAGAACTGCCGCCGCCCTTCGAAGGCATAGGCGAGGGTGTTGGCATCCAGGTATTCCAGTTCCCCACCCACCGGCACGCCATGGGCGATGCGGCTGACGGTGATTCCGTGGCGGCGTGCCAGCTCGGCGATGTAATGGGCGGTGGCCTCGCCCTCGACGGTGGAATTGGTGGCCAGGATCAACTCCTTCACCTCGCCTTCGGCCAGACGCCGTTCCAGACGGTCCAGCCCCAGATCCTCGGGGCCGACGCCGTCGAGCGGCGACAGATGGCCGTGGAGCACGAAGAACAGCCCCTGGAACACGGTGGCCTGGTCGACGGCCAGGACGTCGGCGGGCGTCTCCACCACGCACAGCAGGCTGCGATCGCGGCGCGGATCGCAGCAACGGCCGCAGACCTCGTCTTCCGTCAGGGTGCGGCAGACCCGGCAGCGGCGGATCTTCTCCAGCGCCTCGCCGAGACACTGGTGCAGCCGGCTGGCGGCGTCGCGGTCCTGCTGCAGCAGGTGAAAGGCCATGCGCTGGGCGCTGCGCGGGCCGACCCCCGGCAGGCAGCGCAAGGCTTCCATCAGGCGCTGAAGGCTGTCGCCACGGTCCATCTCAGAAGGGCAGCTGCATCCCACCGGGCAGCTGCATGCCCCCGGCCAGCTCGGCCATTTTCTCCTGCTTCATGCGTTCGACCTTGTGGACCGCGTCGTTGACCGCCGCCGCTACCAGATCCTCGAGGATCTCCTTTTCCTCCTCCTTGAACAGACTGGAATCGATGGACAGGCGCAGCACTTCGCGCTTGCCGTTCATCACCACCCTCACCAGGCCGCCGCCGGCTTCGCCTTCCACCTCGGCTCGCTCCAGCTCCTCCTGGAGCTGTTTGAACTTCTCCTGCATTTCCTGCGCTTGCTGCATCAAGGCGCCTAGGGGATTTTTCATCGCCACCTCCTCAATTTCTCAATCTTTCCGCGGCTGAATCGAGCCCGGCACGATGCGGGCATCGAAGGTTTCCATAATCAGTTTGACCGTCTCGTCCCCGGCGATCGCCCGCTCCGCCGCCTGCTGTCTCGCCGTCTGCTCCCGTTCCCGCACCGCCGCCGGCGTCTCCTGGTTCACCTCACCGATGCGGATCGTCAGCTTCACCGGCCACCCGAGCGCTTCTGCCAGCGCTTCCGCCAGCCGGGCCTTGAGACGGTCGCTGGCAAGGTGTTCGAAGGCCGGATCGAGCACCAGCTCGCAGCGATCGCCTTCCAGCTTTTCAAGCACGCAGTGATGGGCGAGTTCCTGGACCATCCCCGGCAGACGCATCCGCTGGACCAGATCGTTCCAGACGGGCAGCGCGTCCGGCGCGGGCGTTTCTTCCTGCACAGCCGGCGCCCCTGCCGCGGCCGGCTTCCTCACCGGCATCCGCAGCAGCGTCATCTCCAGACCGGTCCGGGGATCCGGCGCCCAGGGCAGATCCTTCTGCCCCAGAAGCCCGATCTGGTAATACAGCTGCACGTCCTCCGGGGTCAACGCCTGCGCCTGGGCCAGCAGCCAGTCGCGGACCTCGTCCTGCTCGGCGGTTTCCGGCAGTTGCTGGGCCAGGGCGATGCGGTGCAACAGGCCCAACAGGGTCTTGAGCACTTCCCCGAAGTCGGCGGCCTGTTCGGCCAGCCGCCCGACCTCGGCCATCACCGCCTGGGCGTCCGCGGCCGCCAACGCCTCCACCAATCCCTGGACGGCGCGGCGGGTCACCCCGCCTAGCATTTCCGCCACCGCAGCCCCGCGCACCACCTCATCTCCATAGACGATGGCCTGATCCAGCAGGCTGAGAGCGTCGCGCAGACTGCCGTCGGCGGCCTGGGCCAGCAGCTTCAGCGCCTCCGCTTCGAAGGGGATGTTTTCCGCCGTGAGGATCTCCGCCAGCCGCCGCTCGATCTGGGCCGGACTCAAGCGGGTCAGGTTGAACTGCAGGCAGCGCGAGAGCACCGTGACCGGTATCTTCTGCGGATCGGTGGTCGCCAGCAGGAACTTGACGTGGGGCGGCGGCTCCTCCAGGGTCTTGAGCAGGGCGTTGAAACTGTGCCCGGAGAGCATGTGGACTTCGTCGATCAGATAGATCTTGTAGCGCCCCGCCGCGGGCGCGAACTGGGCGTTCTCCAGCAGTTCCCGGGTGTCCTCCACCCGGGTGCGGGAAGCGGCGTCCACTTCGATCAGATCGGCGAAGCGGCCTTCGTCCACCTCCCGGCAGGTCTGGCAGCGGCCGCAGGGCTCGCCGTCGCTGACCCGGTCGCAGTTGAGAGCCTTGGCGAAAATGCGCGCCAGGGTGGTCTTGCCCACACCGCGGGTGCCGGTGAAGAGATAGGCGTGGTGGATGCGGTCGTGGATCAACGCCCCCTGCAGCACCTTGACCACGTGGGACTGCCCGGTGATCTCGGCAAAGCGCTTGGGACGCCACTTGCGGGCCAGGGCCAGATAGCTCATGGAGCAACCGGGAAGATAAAGGCGGCGGGCCGCGCCAGCCACACCCCGGCACACGAATCAGCTGCTACCGTTGCTCCCTTCCGGGCCTGGCGGGGTTCACAGCCTATCGTTGCGGGGGGACCGACGCGGCCCACCATGGAATCGTTCATGTGCCGGCATCGCGCCTGCAGGAAAGCGCTGTATTATCCCGGTCTGGAGCTCGATTTGCAAGGACGAAGCCCTGGGACGACTATCAATCCGCGGGCAACTTCGCTACGCTTTACAGGTCCGACATTCGATATCGCAACATTTCCGGAGGTTCCATTCATGAGTCGAGTCCGCGTCATGCGCCAACCCCAGGTCGGGGTTCTGCAAACCAACAAAGTGCTGCGCAACACCTACGCCCTGCTGGCGATGACCCTGTTGTTCAGCGCCTTCACCGCCTGGCTGTCGATGGCCCTGAACCTGCCCCATCCGGGCCTGATCGTCACTCTGGTGGGGTATTTCGGCCTGCTGTTTTTGACCCAGAAGTTCAGCAACAGCGCCTGGGGCCTGCTGTTCGTGTTCCTGCTCACCGGCTTTATGGGCATGACCCTGGGGCCGATCCTGAGCCTGTACCTGAAATTCATTCCCAACGGCCATCAGATCGTGATGATGGCCCTGGGCGGCACCGGGCTGATCTTTCTCGGCATGTCGGGCTATGCACTGGTATCGCGGCGGGACTTCAGTTTCCTGGGCGGTTTCCTGTTCGCCGGCATTCTGGTCGCCTTTCTCGCAGGATTGGGGGCGATCTTCTTCCAGCTGCCGGGGCTGGCCCTGGCGGTGTCGGCCATGTTCATGGTGCTGATGGCCGGGCTGATCCTGTTCGAAACCAGCCAGATCGTCCACGGCGGCGAAACCAACTACATCCTCGCCACCGTGACCCTGTACGTGGCCATCTACAACCTGTTCACCAGCCTGCTTCACATCCTGGGCTTTCTGGCAGGCGACGAGTAACCGCCCCCATACCGGAACCCGAGGGCAGTCAAAGACTGCCCTTTTCATTTTGGATCGCCAATGAATAGGGGGCTACGCAGATTTTCGGATCAAGTGGGCTGCTGGAAGCGCAGGGTTCCGGTAGCCTGCTGGAGCCGCCGGTCGTATAATTCGCGACTCGACCGAATTTGAAACCAATAGCAAGGGAGGTAAACCGATGAGCGTATTGCTGACCGCTTCGCTGGCTGCTTTCACCGTTGTCGCCGTCCTGGGGGTACTGATCGCCGCCGACCTGCTCCGCGGCCGGTCGGTGGAACGCCAATTCATCCTCACCCATGCCGGCATCGCTGTTCTGGGCGCTCTGCTGGCCATCGGCGCCGCGCTGCAGGGGGACAAGCGCGTCTATGTCAACATCGCCCTGGTGGTGGTCATCGTCATCCTCGGGGTGATGGCCGGGCACAAACGCTATGAGACCGGGCAAGTGCAGAAGGGGCTGATTCTAGCCCATGCCGCCCTGGCGGTGATCTGCTATCTGATCCTGGCGGCCAACACCTTCGGCATCGCCCTGGGGTAATCCTGACGCCCACCTCTGGAAAACCCGGCCGATGCCGGGTTTTCTTTTGCCTCAATCTTCCTCTCCATGGGGCAAATGCCCTCCCCGCCAGATCGAAATCAGCAGCCACACCCCGCCGATGCCAGCGCCGGCGAATCCCAGCACGCCGAGCAGCGGCAGCCCCCACAGGGTCGGACCGCCGGGAACGGTCATGACGATGGCCGAGCCGATGATCAGCGACGAGGTCACCATGCCCACGGCCAGCCGGCTGGCGGCGCGGTCGATGATCCAACCGAAGTAGTCGAGCTGGTTGACATCGACGTTGAAACGCAACGAGCCGGTCTTGAGGGCCTTGATGAGCTGGCGCAGGTCGTTGGGCAGCGCCTGGACGACGTCGAGCATGTCGGCGGTGGTGCGCCAGCCACGTCTGAGGACGACGTCGGGCCGGTAGCGATTGAGCAGGGCCCGGCGCACGTGGGGGGTGGCGGCGGCGATGAGATCGAAATCCGGATCCACCTGGCGCCCCATGCCGTCGAGGGTGAGCAGCGCCTTGAACAGCAAGGCCAGATCGGGCGGTAGCACCAGATCGTAGCTGCGCATCAGATTGGTGAGATCGGTGAGGATGTTGGCGATCTTGAGCTGCTTGAGGGGCAGACCGTGGTAAGTGTCGATGAAAATGTCCACGTCGGCGGTCAGAGCGTCCACGTCCACGTGGACGTCACCGGCCCAGTCGAGCAACACGTTGACCGCGGTGCGGGCGTCACGGTCGATCACCGCCGCCAGCATGTCCACGATCTGGTAACGGCGCGTCTCCGACAGTCGCCCGACCATGCCGAAGTCGATGAAGGCGATGCGGTTGCCGGGCAGGAAGATCAGATTGCCGGGATGGGGATCGGCATGGAAGAAACCGTCGATGAGAATCATCTTCAACACTGCATCGCAACCGCGCCGGGCCAAGATCTTGCGGTTGAGTCCGGCGGCCTCGGCCAGCTGCAGTTTGCGTGCTGGAATCCCCTCGATGTACTCCTGCACGTTGAGACGCTCGCAGCACCACTGCCAGTACATCTTCGGGATCACAATCCAGGGGTCGCGGGCGAAGTTGCCGGCCATACGCTCGGCGTTGCGGGCCTCGTTCTCCAGGTCCATCTCCCGGCGCAGGGAGGAGGCGAACTGGTGGACGATCTCCACCGGCCGATAGCGCCGCAGCTCCTTGATCTCGCGTTCGGCGATGCGCGCCAGGCGCTCGACCAGGCGCAGGTCGGCCTCGACGATTTCCTCGATGCCGGGGCGGCGGATCTTGACGATGACCCGTTCGCCGCTGTAGAGCCGTGCCCGGTGTACCTGAGCGATGGAGGCGGCGGCCAGGGACTGGTATTCGAATTCGGCGAAGACTTCCTCTACCGGCGCGCCGAGGTCTTCTTCCAGCTGCGGACGCAGCTGTTCGAAGGGCAGCGGCGGCACCTGGTCCTGGAGCTTCTCGAATTCAGCGATCCAGTCCGGCGGAAACAGATCGACGCGGGTGGCGAGAACCTGTCCCAGCTTGATGAAAGTCGGCCCCATTTCCTCCAGGGCCCGGCGGATACGCTGGGGGGTATCGAGCGAGACCAGCTCCTCCACCCCTTTCCAATGGAGCGCCCTGCCCGCCTGTTCGAACACGTGCGCCAATCCGAGCCGGCGCACGGCCCCGGCAAACCCATAGCGGATCAGGATGATGCTCAGATCATACAGACGCCCCAGGTCATGGACCGCGGTGACGGCCTCCAGCCACATCAGCTCTTGTGACGGCGCTCGTCTTCTCCACCCAAGCGCTTGGCCTGACGGTCCAGGGCATCGGCGATACCGGCAAGGAAGCCGCTGGCGATGGCTGCCAATTGGGAACCGGCCACCCGGGCGCTTTCACTGACCGCCTTCAGCCCCCATTCCCCTGCTTCCTGGAGTTTGCGCGGCAGATCCTCCATCACATCCGCCAGATACTCGCCGATGGCGGTGCCGCTGTTGCGGGCGTGACGGACCAGATCGTCGAGAATGGTGCGGAACTGCTCGGACCCCCGTTTCGCTACCTCGGTGAGGGTGTCGAGATAGACCTGTTCCAGATCGCGCAACTGCTCCAGGGCCAGTTTGACATCCTGCTCGGCAAATTCCTGTGCCCGGCCGGCAGCCTCCTCCAACGCCAGTTTGGAGGCCTCCGCCGCTTTGATGAGACCGTCCTCGAGACCGCGCAGGACTTCCTCCAATGCCTCCCGGGCCCGGGATCCGTGCTTCTCGATCCCGGCCCCGGCTCCTTTCAGGACCGATTCGATCACCTGACGCACTTCCTCGGCATTCAGACGGCCTTCGGACAGGGCCTCGACGGTCAGACGCCGGACGGTTTCACGGATATCCTCCCCCCTGGTTACCGCCTCGCGCACCGAGGCTTCCAGCTGGGCCATGGCTTCTTCGCGCTGCCCCTGGGACTCGGCCTGAGGGGTTTCATCCGCCTTGGGGGGCTCGGCGCCCGCTTGCGGTTTCGATTCGTGGGTGTTGTCTTGGCTCATCGACTCGCTCCTTCAGGAATTGCAATCTCGCGGCTATGGTGGCCAAATCCCCGGCAAACTGCAAGCATACCGTCGTTTCGGAATGTTACAATAATCGATCTGCATTCTGGGGACTGCAAGCTCATGCTGAGAAACACCCTCCGCCGCCGCCTGCTGGGCTCGATGTTGGTCGGTCTCGGCGCCCTGCTGTTGTGGCTGGCGCCGGAACTGTGGGCCGGTAGCCTAGCCATCCTGATGGTCGCCATCGTCCTGGAAATCATCGGCATCCGCCTGGAACACCAGGACGGCTAGGCGCTTGCACCGCACCAGGCCGCGTTGGATAATGGCTTCCATTCCACCTGACACCCCCGCCAGCCCATACCGTTTATGATCGATCTCAAGAACTATCCCCTGCTCAGCCGCATCAATTCTCCCGACGACCTGCGCCAGCTCAGCGAAGCCGAGTTGACGCAGCTGGCCGAGGAAGTACGCCATTTTCTGCTGGAGAGCGTGAGCCGCTCCGGCGGCCATCTCGCCGCCGGTCTGGGCACGGTGGAACTGACCATCGCCCTCCATTACGTTTACAACACCCCCCACGACCGCCTGGTCTGGGACGTGGGCCATCAGGCCTATCCCCACAAGATCCTCACCGGCCGCCGTGACCGTCTGCCCACCATCCGTAAACACGGCGGTCTGACGCCGTTCCCCAAACGCAGCGAAAGTCCCTACGACGCTTTCGGCGTGGGCCACTCGAGCACCTCCATCTCCGCCGCCCTGGGGATGGCCATCGCTGCTTCCCTGGAAGGTCGCGACCAGCGCGCGGTGGCGATCATCGGCGACGGCGGACTCACCGGCGGCATGGCCTTCGAGGCCCTCAACCACGCCGGCGCCCTGGACGCCAACCTGCTGGTGATCCTCAACGACAACGAAATGTCCATCTCCCCCAATGTCGGGGCGATGACCAACTACCTGGCCAAGATCCTGTCGAGCAAGCTCTACACCACCGTGCGCCAGGGCAGCAAGCAGATCCTGTCGCGGGTGCCGGAGGTATGGGAGCTGGCCCGCCGCGCCGAGGAGCACGTCAAGGGCATGGTGGCGCCGGGCACCCTGTTCGAGGAACTGGGTTTCAACTACATCGGCCCTATCGATGGCCACGATCTGGACACCCTGATCACGACCCTGCGCAACATCCGTGAATTGAAGGGGCCGCAGTTCCTCCACGTCATCACCAAAAAGGGCAAAGGCTATCTGCCGGCCGAGCGCGATCCGGTGACCTACCACGGCGTCTCTCCCTTCGATCCGTCCAAGGACCGCATGACCAAGGCGCCCAGCAAGGGACTGAGCTACACCCAGGTGTTCAGCCGCTGGCTGTGCGACGCCGCCGAGCGTGAACCCAAGCTGGTCGGCATCACCCCGGCGATGCGCGAAGGCTCGGGGCTGGTGGAATTTTCCGACCGCTTCCCCGAACGCTATTTCGACGTCGGCATCGCCGAACAGCACGCCGTCACCGTGGCCGCGGGCATGGCCTGCGAGGGGCTGAAACCGGTGGTGGCGATCTATTCCACCTTCCTGCAACGCGGTTACGATCAGCTGATCCACGACGTGGCGCTGCAGAACCTGCCGGTGGTGTTCGCCATCGACCGCGCCGGCCTGGTCGGTCCCGACGGCCCTACCCACGCCGGCGCCTACGATCTCAGCTTCCTGCGCTGCATTCCCAACATGATCGTCATGGCCCCGGCGGACGAGAACGAATGCTATCAGATGCTCAACACCGCCCTCGCCTCGAGGCGGCCGGCAGCGGTACGCTACCCCCGCGGCACCGGTCCCGGCGCCCGCCTGCAGCGAGACGCCACCACCCTGCCGCTGGGCAAGGGGGAAATCCGCCGCCACGGCAAACGGGTGGCCATCCTTGCCTTTGGCGCCATGGTGGCGCCTGCCTTGGAAGCGGCAGAACGCCTCGACGCCACCGTCGCCAACATGCGCTTCGTCAAGCCGCTGGATGAAGACCTGGTGGCGGAGCTGGCCCGCAGCCACGACTATCTGGTCACGATAGAGGAAAACGCCGTCATGGGCGGCGCCGGCAGCGCCGTCAACGAATGCCTGGTGGCCCATGGCCTGCCGCTGCCGGTGCTCAATCTGGGCCTGCCGGACCGCTACGTCGAGCACGGCAGCCGCGAGGAGCTGCTCAGCGAAGTGGAACTGGACGCCGACGGCATCCGCCGCAACATCGAACATTTCCTCCAACAACACGACAAGCTCAAGGTCATCGCATGACCCCGGACTGGCAGACCCGGCTGCGGGAAAAAATCCGCGACATCCCCGACTTTCCCAAACCCGGGATTCTGTTCAAGGACATCACACCGCTGGTGCGCGATTCGGCGACCCTGCGCCTGGCGCTCCACCACCTCATCCACCCCTTCGTCGGCGCCCCGATCACCGCGGTGGCCGGTATGGAGGCACGGGGATTCATCTTCGGTAGCCTGGCGGCCTGGGAACTGGGGGTCGGCTTCATCCCCCTGCGCAAACCGGGCAAGCTCCCCTACGACGTCCAGAGCGTCTCCTACGCCCTGGAATACGGGGAAAACACGCTGGAGGCCCACATCGACGCCTGCGGCCCCGGCGACCGGGTGCTGCTGGTGGACGATCTGCTCGCCACCGGCGGCACCGCCAAGGCCAGCTGCGAGCTGGTAGAACGGCTGGGCGCCGAAGTGCACGCCCTCGCCTTTGTCATCGAGCTGGATGAACTAGGCGGCCGGACGCAGCTGGCGCCTTATCCGGTCCATAGCCTCTTACACTTCTAATCGTACACCCGCCCCTTCCAGCGGCTGCGGATGCCATGCCAATAGCGCCAGGCGGAGCTCCAGGTCATCGCCAGATAGAGCGAAGCGATCGCCGGTAGCGGCAACGCCCACAGGAGTGACAGCCGGTAGAAACGCACCGTAGGCAGAAAGGAAAGCGTCATCGCCCCCCAGGCCGCCATCCCCCACAGGCGGGTTTCAGGAACGGTGGCCGCCAATACCGGCACCAGGAACATCCACCCCAGCATCAGGGTGCAAATTCCCAGTAACAGCGGCGAATAACCCAACTGGGTATAAGCAGTACGCGCCACCATGTTCCAGATCGTCTCCAGATCGTCGTAAGACCGCTGGCTGACCACGCCGTGGGACAGGCCGATCCAGGTGCGGTAGCCCAGCGCCTTGACCCGGGTCGCCAGGGTGCAGTCGTCGATGAGGGCGTCCCGAAGACTGGCGAAAGCGCCACAGCGCCGCAGGGCTTCGGTACGGACCAGAATGCAGCCGCCGGCGGCGGCGGCGACCCAGGAAACCCGGGGGGAACTGGCCAGGGCGAAGGGATAGATGAACTTGAAAAAATAGACGAACGCCGGCATCAGCAGCTTTTCCCATCGGGACCGGGTGCGCAGCAGAGCCATGATGGAGACCAGATCCCAGCCTTCCGCCTGTTTGGCCAGCAACGCCGCCAGCATGCCGGGCTTGAGTTCGATATCGGCGTCGAGCAGCAACACGTCCGGGGTTTCGATGCGCCGCAGGCCCTGCTCCAAGGCCCAGAGCTTGCCGCTCCATCCCGATGGCAAAGGCGCGCCTGGCACCACGGTCAAACGCAGTCCCGCCACCCCGCGGGCAACCTCGGCGGTGCCGTCGTCGGAGCCGTCGTCCACCACCACGACCCGAAGGCCCGGGGCCTGATCCGCCAGCGCCGCCAGCGTTCGGGCGATGACTGCAGCTTCGTTGCGGGCGGGAATGAGCACCGTCAGACCAGCCGTATCGGCCGCCTCCCCCGGCTGCGGTTCCAGCACCTCCCGGTTGCGCCACGACTGCCAGGGAAGCAGCAGCACTACAATCCAAAGCGCCGCAGCCAAAGCTGCGGCGCCCTCGAACCAAGGCATCGCCGAAATCAGCCGGAATTATTCGACCGCTTCGGCCAGGGAGTCGGCCTCCTTGGCCTTGCGGGCCATTTCCGGGTCCGGCACCATCGGGCCTTCGGTGCGCGGCCCCATCAGCGCCACCCAGGCCGCCTGCAGGGGATGGGCCATGGCGTCTTCCACCGCCGTGGGCTCGTAACCGCAGTGGGCCATGCAGTTGGCGCACTTGGGATTCCTGGAAGTGCCGTACTTGTCCCAGGGCGTGGTTTCCATCAGCTCCTTGAAGGTCTTGGCGTAACCTTCGTCGGCGAGGAAATAGCACGGTTTCTGCCAGCCGAACACGTTGCGGGTGGGATTACCCCACGGGGTACAGCTGTAGGCGCGGTTGCCGGCGAGAAAATCGAGATAGAAGGAGGAGTGGTTCAACCGCCACTTGGCCTTCTTTTCCTTGCCGATGCGGAACAACCGCCGGAACAGTTCCTTGGTTTCGGAATTGCGGATGAAGACGTCCTGGCGCGGCGCCTTTTCGTACTGGAACCCCGGAGAGATGGTCACCGCCTCGATTCCAAGATCGTTGCAGAAATCGAGGAACTCGGCGATCTCCTCGGCCGACTCACCCTGGAACAGGGTACAGTTGACCGTGACCCGGAAGCCGCGCGCCAGCGCCTCCTGGATGGCGTCGACGGCACGCTCGAACACCCCTTCCTGACAGACGGAAGCGTCGTGGCGTTCCTTCAACCCGTCGAGGTGCACCGAGAAGGTCAGATAGGGCGACGGGGTGTAATCCTTCATCCGCTTCTTGAGCAGGAGAGCGTTGGTGCACAGATAGACGAATTTTTTGCGGGCGACGATGCCCTCGACGATCTGGGGCATCTCCTTGTGAAGCAGCGGCTCACCACCGGGAATGGACACGATGGGGGCGCCGCACTCATCCACCGCCTCCAGGCACTCCTCCACCGACAGGCGGCGCTTGAGGATTTCATCGGGGTGATCGATCTTGCCGCAACCGGCGCAGGCCAGGTTGCACTGGAACAGCGGTTCGAGCATCAACACCAGCGGGTAGCGCTTCACCCCCTTGAGTTTCTGCGTGACCAGATAGCGGGCGACGGCGGCTTGTTGTTTCAATGGGATGCCCATTTTCTCTCTCCGTTTTGGTATTCTTCGGCGGCTGACCCGCGCGGCAATTTCCTACTGTTTAGCTCTGTTTGGGCCGCAGAATCAAGCGCCGGGGCAGATCCGGCCTGTTGCATCTGCGCCACAGGAAAAGCCTGTCAGGTCGATGGAAACCTTGGCGGCCTAGTTTAGCGGCTTTAGGCGAAAAAACAACATCCCTTGACCGTCCGGGCAAAACATCTAGAATAAGCTGTTCCATCAGCTTGCCCGTCGCGGCATCCTCAAGGGGGAAATTGATTCGTGTCGATGAATGGAAGCGCTGCAGCCAGCGTCGCCAGGGACTTGAACGCGTTGAATGACGCGGCCTTTCAGGCCCATTTGCTCGAAGGGGTTTCTCGCACCTTCGCCCTGACGATCCCCCAGCTTCCCGAGCCGGTCCACCAAGTGGTCGCCAATGGCTACTTGTTGTGCCGCATCGTCGATACCATCGAGGACGAACCCCTGCTCGACCGTGACGCCAAGCGCCGATTCTGCGAACGTTTCGTCGCCGTGGTCCAGGGGCGGGCCGACGCCGAATCCTTCGCCCAGGCGTTCGCCGCCCAGCTCTCCGAGCAGACACCGCCGGCCGAACACGAGCTGATTCGGGTCATCCCCCGGGTCATCGCCATCACCCACGGTTTTTCCCGGGACGACCGCGAAGCGCTTGCCACCTGCGTGGACATCATGGGACACGGTATGGCCGACTTCCAGGATCGCGATTTGAGCCGCGGCCTGCCGACCCTACAGGACATGAACCGCTACTGTTACTACGTGGCCGGTGTCGTGGGCGAGATGCTGACCCGGGTGTTCTGCAACTATTCCCAGTACATCGCCCAGCACCGCGACGAAATGATGCCGCTGGCGGTTTCCTTCGGTCAGGGGCTGCAGATGACCAACATCCTCAAGGACGTCTGGACCGATCTGGAACGTGGGGTTTGCTGGCTGCCCCGAGATATCTTTCAGCGCCACTGCTTTTCCCTGGACAAACTCAGGCCCGGCCACAACGATCCCCGCTTCGCCGCCGGACTGCGGGATCTCATCGCCATCGCCCACGGCCATCTGCGCAACGCCCTGGAATACACCCTGCTGATTCCGGAATACGAAACCGGTTTGCGGGATTTCTGCCTGTGGGCCTTGGGAATGGCGGTGCTGACCCTGCGCAGGATCAATGCGCATCCCTATTACCGCCACGGGGACGAGGTCAAGATCTCGCGCCGCAGCGTCAAGGCCACCATCGTCACCACCCGCGTCTGCCACCGCCACGACGACTTTCTGCGCGCCCTGTTCGCCCTCGCCAGCCGTGGGCTACCGGGGCCGGCAAAGGCCGAATGGCTCGATCTAAGTGCCATCGGCGCCCATCCCAAACCCGATCATACCCATAACAGAGGCCCAATCCATGACCCAGCTCTCCGCATTACAACAACGCCAAGCCGCGCTTGACACTGCCCGGGACCTGCTGGATCAGGCGATCACCCGGGCCCGCGACGCCCTGATTGCCGACCAGCATCCGGAAGGGTACTGGCTGTACGAGTTCGAAGCCGATTGCACCATCCCGTCCGAGTACATCCTGATGATGCACCACATGGACGAGGTGGACGAGATCCTGCAGGCCAGACTGGCCAACTACATCCGTGCCCGCCAGCAGGCTGACGGCAGCTGGCCCCTTTACACCGGCGGCCGTGGCGACATCAGCTGTTCGGTCAAGGCCTATTACGCCCTCAAGCTGGCCGGCGACTCCCCCGACGCCCCCCACATGCGCAAAGCGCGCGACTTCATTCTCTCGCAAGGGGGAGCCGCCAAGGCCAACGTCTTCACCCGCATCATGCTGGCCATGTTCCGGCAGATCCCCTGGCGGGGAGTGCCCTTCATCCCGGTGGAGATCATGCTGTTCCCCAAGTGGTTCCCGTTCCACCTGGACAAGGTTTCCTACTGGTCGCGCACCGTGATGGTGCCGCTGTTCATTCTCTGCTCCCTGAAAGTCGAGGCCAGAAATCCCAAAAACGTTCACATCCGTGAGCTGTTCGTCACCCCGCCGGAGCAGGAGAAAGGTTACTTCTCCCACGTCAAAACGCCCATCGGCAAATTCATCCTGGTGTTGGAACGCATCGGCCTGAGACTGGAGCCCTTCATCCCCTTCCGCATCCGCCAGCGGGCCTTGGAAAAAGCTCTGGCCTGGAGCCTGGAACGGGCCAACGGCGAGGACGGCCTCGGCGGCATCTTTCCGGCGATGGTCAATCTTTACGAGGCCATGGACGCCATGGGCATCCCGCCGGAGGATCCGCGCCGCCAGACCGCCAAGAAGGCCCTGCAGAAACTGCTGATCCACCGCGATCACGAATCCTACTGTCAACCGTGTCTGTCTCCGGTCTGGGATACCGGTCTGGCGATCCAGGCCCTGCAGGAAGTCGCGGAGGGCGAGGACCACGAACCGACCCGTGAAGCCATCGACAAGGCCTTGGACTGGCTGGTCGGCAAACAGCTGCGGGACGAACCGGGCGACTGGCGCGTGCGCCGCCCGCATCTGGAAGGCGGCGGCTGGGCCTTCCAATTCAACAACGCCTACTATCCGGACGTGGACGACACCGCCGTGGTCGCCCACGCGCTGCTGAAAAGCGACCGGCCCCACCACCGGGAGGCGGCCTGGCGAGCGGCCCGCTGGATCGCCGGCATGCAGTCGAAAAACGGCGGTTACGGGGCCTTCGACCCGGACAATACTTACTACTATCTCAATCACATCCCCTTCGCAGACCACGGCGCCCTCCTCGACCCACCGGAGGCCGACGTCAGCGCCCGCTGCGTCATGCTGCTGGCGGAGCTGGCCGACGAGGTTCCCTATTTCGCCCAGGTACGCGACAAGTGCCTGGCGTTCCTTTGGAACGAGCAGGAGGATGACGGCAGCTGGTTCGGCCGTTGGGGCACCAACTACATCTACGGCACCTGGTCGGTCCTGATGGGGATCGAGGAATGCGGCATCCCCAAGGACGATCCCCGCATCCGCAAGGCGGTCGCCTGGCTCAAGTCGGTCCAGCGTCAAGACGGCGGCTGGGGCGAGAGCAACGACAGCTACGAGGACCGCAACGATCCTGCCATCCGGGGCCGCTTCCACACCAGCATGGCTTGCCACACGGCTTGGGCCTTGTTGGCGTTGATGGCCGCCGGCGAGACGGACACCGAGGCGGTCCGCCGCGGAATCGAATTTCTGCTGCGTAACCAGCAGGAAAACGGCCTCTGGCGCGACGAGTACTTCAACGCCCCCGGCTTCCCGCGGGTGTTCTACCTGAAGTATTACGGTTACGATCGTTTCTTCCCACTGTGGGCCTTGGCCCGCTACCGTAACGAAACCGCGGGCAGGTGCTAGGCATCATCGTCGCCCTGCCGATCGAGGCCCGCACCCTGACACGCTCGCCCGTCCCCCTGGGACGGGCGATTGATTTGGCGACGGGAGCGCGGCTCATCGTCACCGGCATGGGCCACGAGCGCGCGTTGGAAGGCGCTACCCAGCTCCACCGGGCCGGCGCCACCGCCCTACTCAACTGGGGCTGTGCGGCAGCCCTGCGGCCCGACGTCGAAGCCGGCCGCCTGCTGTTGCCGGCGGAATTCGTCCTTCCCCACGGGGAGCGGACCGGCGCCGATCCCGCCTGGCATCGGCGTTTGGCCTGCACCTTGAGCGATCTTGCGCCCGACACCGGGCCGTTGGCAGGCACCGCAACCGCCCTGGTGACCGGCGCGGCCAAACACACCCTGGCCGACCGCAGCAGGGCCGCTGCCGCCGATATGGAAAGCGCCTTCCTGGCCGCTTGGGCCGCCAAACAGAATCTTCCCTTTGCCGCCGTCCGCGCCGTGGCCGACACCGCCGACACGGCCATTCCCGCCGCCGCCACCGCCGCCACCGACGCCTGCGGCCGAATCGACCTCCGGCGCCTGCTCGCCGCCCTGTTGGGCCAGCCCGGTCAAATACCGACGCTGCTCCGCCTGGGCCGCCAGTTCGGCGCCGCCCGCCGGCGGCTGCAACAGGCCGCGGCTACCCTGCGTCCCCAGCATTTCTGCCGGCCATGACTCATATCCTCCTCGATCGCGTTCTCTCCATCGCCCGCTGCTCCCAGCGCCATCCGCTGTGGACGCTGGCGCTGCTGTTTCTGGCCGCGGCCCTGAGCGGCTTCTACGCCGCCACCCACCTGGAGGTGAACACCGATACCGACAAGATGCTCGATCCGGAACTGTCCTTCATGCAGAAACGCTTCGAGCTGGAACGGCTGTTTCCCCAGGACAAGCGCGCCATCCTGCTGATGGTGGAATCCCCGGTCCCCGAGGTCAGCGAGGCCGCCGCGCGCCGGCTCAAGGAACTGCTGGCGCCGCACACGGATACGATCGCCTCGGTCTATCTGCCCACCGCCCACCCCTTTTTCGACCGCTACGGACTACTCTATCTGGACACCCCCGAGCTGGAGCGGCTGGCCAACGACCTGGCCCGGGCCCAGCCCTTCATCGCCCGGCTCTATGAGGACTTCAGTCTGGGCAGCCTGCTGCGCCTGCTGGTGAAGGCACTGCAACACCAAACGGAGATGCCGGTGAAACTGGACCCTGTCGCCGGCCGTCTCGCCACCGCCATCGAAGCCCAACTGGAAGACCGTCCTTACCTGCTGTCCTGGAGCGATCTGCTGTTCCAGCCCAAGCGGGAGATCGGCCATACCCTGCACTTCGTGGTCGTCTCCCCCGTGCTCGACTTCGAGCGCATGCTGCCGGCGGAAAAAGCGATCGAAACCATCCGCAGAGCCATCGCCCAAGTCCGCACCCTCGACGGTATTGCCGTCACCGTACGGATGACCGGCGAACCGGTGCTGGAGTACGAGGAGATGCTGAGCATCACCCACGGCACCGAAGTGGCCGGGTTGGTGTCCCTCGCGCTGGTCTGTCTGGCGCTGCTGCTCAGTTTCCGTTCCTGGAAGCTGGCCCTGGCCACCCTGATCACGCTGGCGCTCGGCCTGCTCTTCTCCATGGGTTTCGCCGCCGCCGCCATCGGCTCTCTCAACATGATCTCCGTCGCTTTCGCAGTGCTCTACATCGGCATGGGTGTCGATTACGCCACCCATCTGGCACTACGCTACCGCGAATACCTGCTCGAGGACCGGACCTACGAAGAGGCCCTGTGGCACAGCGTCAAGAGCGTCTCCCCGGCGCTGCTGCTGTGCGCCCTGACCACCGCCTTGGCGCTCTACGCCTTCGTTCCCACCCATTACCAGGGCATCTCGGAACTGGGCCTCATCGCCGGCTCCAGTATGTTCATCGTGGCCTTCGTCACCCTGACGGCGATGCCGGCGCTGCTCAGTCTCATGCGCCTGGAACCCGTAAGCCACTGGCGCCTGCGCCGGACCCTGTTTCTGCCCCCCGAGCTGGCCCGTTTTCCCTATCGCCATGCCAGGGGAATCAAACGTCTGACCTTTTTCCTGGCACTCGCCGCTTTGGGAACGCTGTGCGCCATCCGCGTGGACTTCAACCCCGTCAACCTCCGCGACCCTAACAGCGAATCGGTCAAAACCTTCAAGGAACTGCTGCGGCTCAAGGAAGCCTCTCCCATGTTCCTGACCGCCTTGGCGGAAAATCCGGCCGAAACCCGGCTCCTGGAACAGCGTTTCGAGCAATTGCCGGTGGTGGAAGCGGCCATGTCGATCTTCGACCTGATCCCCGGGGATCAGGAGGCCAAACTGGCCGTCATCGACGAAATGGCGCTGATCCTGGGACCGCAGCTGGAGCAGCCTCTCGACGCCCGCGGCGGTCAAACCCACCTCGAAGACCTGGAGAACTTTCAGGCCGAACTGGCCCTCCCCGCCGCCGCCAAGGCCCTGGCGCCCGAAACCCGCGCCCGATTGCAGGCCGCCCTGGACCGGTTCTTGAGTGTGTGCCGCCGGCTTGATGCCGCAGACTGCCAGCGGCAGATCGGGCAACTCCAGTTCCGCATTCTGGCCACCTTTCCGCGGGTGATGGAGAAACTGCGTCTGGGCCTGACCGCCGCACCCCTGGAAATCACCGATCTGCCGGAGGACATCCGCAGTCGCTGGGTCTCGCCCTCCGGCATCTACCGCATCGACGTCCTGCCCGCCAAGGACATGAATGTACTCGACAACATGCGGGAATTCGTCCGCGAAGTCCGTAACGCCTATCCGGACATCACCGGTCTACCGGTGATCTACATCGAATCGATGGCGGTGATCATCGGTTCGTTCAAACAGGCGTTCGCCAGCGCCGTGGCCCTCATCAGCGGGCTGCTGCTGCTTCTCTTGCGCAGCAGCCGCGATACTTTCCTGGTGCTGCTGCCGTTAGGGCTGGGCGCGCTGTTCACCGGCGCCGCCATGGCGATTCTGGAACTGCCCCTCAATTACGCCAACGTCATCGTTCTGCCCCTGCTGTTCGGCCTCGGGGTGGACAACGGCATCCACATGATCCACCGCATGCACCAGCTGCCGGCGGGCGATTCGATCTTGACCACCAGCACCGCCCGCGGCATATTCTTCAGCGCGCTGACGACCCTGTTCAGTTTCGCCAGCCTGGGCTTCGTCTCCCACGCGGGAATCGCCAGCATCGGTCAGCTTCTGACCGTCGGCCTGATTCTCAATCTGATGTGCACCTTCTTCGTTCTTCCGGCCTTTGCGGCCACTACCGCGGAAACACGCCCATGACATTGAAACTCGCCGATCTGATCGAAACCCGACGCCAGGAAAACTTCACCCTCCACGAACAGTACCTCAATCCCCAGATGGTGCGGGTCCTGCGCACCATCGGCTACGACCGGGTCTACACCCGGGCCGAAGGCCCCTACCTGTTCGACGACCAGGGCAACCGCTATCTCGACCTGCTCAGCGGTTTCGGGGTTTTCGCCCTCGGGCGCAATCATCCCACGGTCAAGGCGACCCTCAAGGAAGTGCTGGAACTGGACCTGCCCGATCTGGTGCAGATGGACGTCTCCCTGCTCGCCGGGGTGCTGGCGGAGAAACTGGTCGCGCGCACCCCCGAACCCCTGACCCGCCTGTTCTTCTGCAACTCCGGCGCCGAGGCGGTGGAGGCGGCGATCAAGTTCGCCCGCTACACCACCGGCCGCAGCCGCATCCTCTACTGCGAACACGCTTTCCACGGCCTGACCCTGGGGGCCCTGTCCCTCAACGGCGAGGAAATCTTCCGCCAGGGCTTCGGCCCCCTGCTGCCGGACTGCGATCCGATCCCCTTCAACGACCTGGAAGCCCTGGAACGCGCGCTACGGGCGAAAGAGACGGCCGCCTTCATCGTCGAGCCCATCCAGGGCAAGGGGGTCAATCTGCCCGACGACGAATATCTGGCCGAGGCCGCGCGCCTGTGCCGCCGCCACGGGGCCCTGTTCGTGGCCGACGAGATCCAGACCGGCCTGGGGCGCACCGGCAAACTGTGGGCCATCGAGCATTGGAACGTGGAACCGGACATGCTGCTGATGGCCAAGGCCCTGTCCGGCGGTTTCGTGCCGGTGGGGGCGGTGGCGATGACCGGCCGGATCATGGACAAGGTCTTCAACCGCATGGACCGAGCGGTGGTCCACGGTTCCACTTTCTCCAAGAACAACATGGCCATGGCCGCGGGTCTGGCGACCCTGGAGGTGCTGGAAAGCGAGCGTCTGATCGAGAACGCCGCCCGCCAGGGGGAGGCGCTGCTGGCGGAACTGGGCGCGCTGGTGGACCGTTACGAATTCTTTCACCAGGTCCGCGGCAAGGGGCTGATGCTGGCGCTGGAATTCGGCAAACCCGAAAGCTTCAAGCTCAAGACCGCCTGGAACCTGCTGGAAACCGCCAACAAGGGCCTGTTCAGCCAGATGGTCACCATTCCCCTGTTCAAGAAGCACCGCATCCTGAGCCAGGTGGCCGGCCACGGCATGAACGTGGTCAAGTTCCTGCCGCCACTGGTGATCGGCGACGACGACCGGCGCTGGATCGTCGCGGCCATGGACGACGTCCTCGCCGACTGCCACCAGGTGCCCGGCGCCATCTGGGATCTGGGCAGGACCCTGGCCGGTCACGCCCTCAAGGCCCGAAAATCCGCCTGACTTTCCGTATTCAACCGACGAGGTGATCCTCATGCGTGCGCTTTTCCTTGTTTTCCTCATGGCTTTCGCCATCCTGCCCCCCGCCGTCCAGGCCCATGCGGTCGTGGTCCGCTCCTCCCTGGATCAGCAGGCGCCGGCACCGGGCCAGGCCACCGAAGTCCACTTGTTCTTCAATTCCGACGTGGAACCGCTGTTGTCCATCGTCTATCTGGTCAGCGCCGGCGATCGCAAGCAATCCCTGGAACTGCGCCACGGCGCCCGTCCCGGCGAACTGATCGTGGCCCTGCCGCCGCTGGCGCCGGGGGAATACGCCCTGCAGTACAAGGTTTTCGCCGCCGACGGCCACATCACCGAAGACGTCCTCAAGTTCACCGTCACCGAGGAATAAGACCATGCCGGAAACCATTCGACCTGCCATCGCTGTCGGCGGCCTGGAAGGGCTGGCCAACTTTCTCGACGACCTAATGGGAGGATTCGCCCTCATCAGCTTCGCCCTTTCCCTGGGCGCCCTGTTGTGGAGCCGCTGGATACTGGCACCGGTGGTGCCGGAAAGCCAGGTCAAGGAACGGCTGGCCCGCTACAGCCTGCAATGGCTCTACATCGGCGCCTTCGCCCTGGCCGCCAGCCATGCGGTGGCCTTGATCGCCAAGGGGTGGGTACTGAAGGAGACCTTAGGCGTGCTGCCCTGGGGCGCCTATCTGGGAACGGTCCAGTTCAAGGCCGGCTTCATCCGCATGCTGCTGGCCTTTGCCCTGGGATTCGCCGGCCGCAGCCTGATTTCCCATCCGCACGATCCGCTACGCTGGCGCCTGATCTGGGGCTTGATGGTGGCGATCACCGTCTGCGGCGCCTGGCTGACCCACGGCGTCGGCCGCTTCGAGGCCCGCACCCTGCTGATGACCATGACCGTGATCCACCAGGTGGCCGGCGCCCTGTGGTTCGGGGGCGTGGTTCAACTCATCGTCTTCTGGCGCGTGCTGCAGAAGGCGCCGGAGCTGAAACCCTACTGGCCGCGGGTGATCCGCCGCTTCTCCACCTGGGGAGCGCTAGCGGTGTTCGGCCTGCTGACGACCGGAATTCCCCTGGCATGGCACTACATCGACAGCCTCACCGCCCTGATCGGCACCGGCTACGGCAGCCTGCTGCTGACCAAGATCGCCCTGATGCTGGGAGCGCTGGGACTGGCCTGGCTCAACCACCGGGCCGGCAGGCGCTGGGAACAGCGGGGCGACGACCCGGCGCTGTACCGCACCATCCCCCACCTGATCGAGGCGGAGTCCTTTCTATTGGTGAGCGCCCTGTTCGTGGCCGCCACCCTGTCGAGCCAGCCGCCAGCCACCGACATCCCCCAGTTGACCGCCTCGGCGGAAGAGGTCTGGCACATGTTCAGTCCCAAATGGCCGACCCTGACCTCTCCCAGCCACGAAGCGCTGCTGGTCGGCGAGGCGCAGCGCGCCACCATCGTCGGCAAGGAAGCCCCCATCGCCGCGACCGAATGGTCCAACTTCAACCACAACGTCTCCGGCCTGTTTCTGACCGTCATGGCCCTGACCGCCCTGGCCGGTTACCTCTTCCGCTGGCGTTGGACCCGCTACTGGCCTGCGGGCTTCATCGCCCTGGGCGTCTTCCTGTTCTTCCGCTCCGACGCCCAGGCCTGGCCCCTGGGACCACTGGGATTCTGGGAGAGCACCTTCGGCGACGGGGAAATCCTGCAGCATCGGCTCGCCACCTTCCTGGTCCTGGTGCTCGGCGGCCTGGAAACCCGCGCCCGCACCAGCCCCAAGGCCGCACATTTGCGCTACATGTTCCCGATCCTGTGTGCGGTGGGCGGCATCCTGCTGCTGACCCACGCCCACGGCGGCTTCGAGCTCAAGACCGAATATCTGATCCAGTCCACCCATACGGTCATGGGCCTGCTGGCGATCTTCATGGCCGCCGGCCGGTGGCTGGAACTGAAGCTGGAACCACCGGCTTCCACCTGGGCCGGTATCGCGTCGATGGCCTCAATGCTGCTGATCGGTCTGCTCCTGATGTTCTATGACGAGCCCCTCTACTGAGGGGCTGCGTTTCAACCCTGAGCTTCCTTCTCCTCGGCGTAATCGGCGATCTTTTCGTCGAGCCTGGCCAACAGCGCCTCGAAGCCTTCCTCCTGAAGGATCTTGGCGAACTGGCTGCGCTTGAGGGCCAGGTCGCTGACGCCATCGTAGCGGACATCGATGATCTTCCAACCGTCCTTGGTCCGCCGCAGCACGTAGGTGAATTCGACGTCGTCGCCATCGGGCACCTCCAGCACCGCCTTGACCAGGCGGAAACGCTTGCGGAACGGCTTTTCCTCCACGATCCGGAAAGTCTCGCCGTTGTATTCGTCGAACTGGGCGGCATAGGCGGCGATTCCGTAACGGGTCATCCGATCGATCATCTGCTGCCGCTGGGCCTCGTTCAGCTGCTTCCAATGGCTCCCAAGGACATAACGGGAAATGGTGCGGAAATCGTAAATCTCCTGCAACACCGGCGCCAACAGCTGGTAACGGCCTTGGTAACCCAGCGCCTTGCCGCGGCGCATGGCTTCGAGCAGGGCTCGATTCAGGCGCTCGATGACCGACGTCGCCTCGACCTGGGCTTGGGTCGCGGCCTCGGCCGCGGCTGGTGGTGGAGCCGGTGCCTGGTTCTCGCCCCAGGCCGACAAGCCCCACAGCGCCAATCCGGCTGCCACGAATCCTCGTTTGACGATTGAAACCATTGAAACTTCCTCCCTACGCGGATGATGGATCGAGACGAATGGCTGTATTCTACTGTCTTCCTGCGGAAATTGTCCTTCCTGAAACCCTCCGTTCATGACCATCCCGACCCACATCGTCGGCTTTGACGATATGCCCTTCCCACCCGGACACCGCGGCGATGTCGGCGTCATCGGCACGGTTTTCACCGCCGCCCGTCTTGACGGCGTCCTGCTGACCAAGATCCGCCGTGATGGGGCCAACAGCACCCACCGGCTGGCAGCGGCGATCCAGGACTCGCGTTTCCACGGCCACCTGCAGCTGATCATGCTGCAGGGAATCGCCCTGGCCGGCTTCAACGTCGTCGATATCTGGAAACTCCATCACGAGACCGACCTGCCAGTACTGGTCGTATGCCGCAAACGCCCCGACTATACCGCGATCCGCCGGGCACTGCTGACGCGCGTCCCCGGAGGAAAGCGCAAGTGGGGTCTGATTCAGCGGGCCGGTGAAATGGAGGCCCTGGAAGGAATCTACGTGCAACGGGCCGGCCTGGACCGGGAAACCGCAGCCGCCGTCATCCGCGCGACTGCGATTCACAGCCGGATTCCCGAGCCCCTGCGAACCAGCCATATCATCGCCACGGGCCTGAGCCCGTGGGGCGGACGCCAACGGGTTTAGTTCGGATACGAGTAAGACGGCAGAAGACCGGAATGAAAATTATTTTATATTTAGAAACTAAAAGTTGTATAAATAAACAGAATGTGGATATTGTAAATAAAAAAACCAGTCATATAATTAGAATCAGATTCGATTGATTGATGAGGGAATGCAACCATGACCCCCTTGGAACTCGTACTGATCGCCACCATGATCGCGACGGTCATCTTCACGGTCCGTTTTTGTCTCAACCATTACCGACAGCAGCGCTGATTGATTCCTCCTCCTCTAGTAGCGTTAAACCTCCTTCTTGCACTTGACGCTTTTCGACCCGCCTCCGGCGGGTCTTTTTTTACCGCACCCGCAAAAAAACGAAGCCCCGCCGAAGCGGGGCCGAATGGATTCGCTCTTCCGCCAGAATCAGAATTCATCCATGTCCGGGGAGGCGGCCGGCGCCTTTTCCTCCTTGGGAATCTCCGCCACCATCGCTTCGGTGGTCAGCAGCAGACCGGCCACGGAAGCGGCGTTCTGCAGTGCGGTGCGGGTCACTTTGGTGGGATCGAGAATGCCCATCTCGATCATGTCGCCGTACTGGCCGGTGGCGGCGTTGTAACCGAAGTTGCCGCTGCCCTCCTGCACCTTGTGGACCACCACCGAGGGCTCCTCACCGGCGTTGCGGACAATCTGCCGCAAAGGCTCCTCGACGGCCCGGCGCAGGATCTGGATACCGGTGTCCTGATCCCGGTTCCTGCCCTTGAGATCGGCCAGCACGGCCTGGGCACGGATCAGGGCGACACCGCCACCGGGCACCACACCTTCCTCCACGGCGGCGCGGGTGGCGTGCAGGGCGTCCTCCACGCGGGCCTTCTTCTCCTTCATCTCCACTTCGGTGGCAGCACCCACCTTGATCACCGCCACCCCGCCGGCCAGCTTGGCCAAACGCTCCTGTAGCTTCTCACGGTCGTAGTCGGAGGTGGCCTCTTCGATCTCCCGCCGCAGCTGCTGGATACGGCCCTCGATGGCCTCCCGGCTGCCGGCGCCATCAACGATGGTGGTGTTCTCCTTGTCCACCCGGACCTTGCGGGCCCGGCCGAGGTCTTCCAGTTCGGCCTTTTCCAGGCTCAGGCCCACTTCTTCGGAGATCACCTTGCCACCGGTGAGGATGGCGATGTCCTGCAGCATGGCCTTGCGGCGATCACCAAATCCCGGCGCCTTGACCGCGCAAGCCTTGAGAATGCCGCGCATGTTGTTGACCACCAACGTCGCCAGCGCCTCGCCTTCCACGTCTTCGGCGATCAGCAGCAGCGGTTTGCCGGACTTGGCGACCTTCTCCAACACCGGCAACAGGTCGCGGATGCTGGAGATCTTCTTGTCGTGGATCAGGATGAAGGGATTCTCCAGCTCCACCGACATGGTTTCCTGGTTGGTGATGAAGTACGGCGACAGATAGCCGCGGTCGAACTGCATCCCTTCCACCACCTCCAGCTCGTTCTCGAGCCCGGAACCCTCCTCGACGGTGATCACCCCTTCCTTGCCGACCTTCTCCATCGCCTCGGCGATCAGTCTGCCGATCTCCTCGTCGTTGTTGGCGGAGATGGCGCCCACCTGAGCGATGGCCTTGGTATCGGTGCAAGGTTTGGAGAGCTTCTTCAGCTCCTGGACGCAAGTCTGGACCGCCAAATCGATGCCACGCTTGATGTCCATAGGATTAGCCCCGGCGGCCACGGTCTTCATCCCCTCGCGGGCGATGGCCTGGGCCAGCACGGTGGCGGTGGTGGTGCCATCACCGGCCACATCGGAGGTCTTGGAGGCGACTTCCTTGACCATCTGCGCCCCCAGATTCATGAACTTGTCCTTCAGCTCGATCTCCTTGGCCACGGAGACGCCATCCTTGGTGACGGTCGGGGCGCCGAAGCTCTTTTCCAGCACCACGTTGCGGCCCTTGGGGCCCAGGGTCTGCTTGACGGCTTCGGCCAGCACGTTGACCCCGGCCAGCATACGGTGACGGGCGTCTTCAGAGAACAAAATCTGTTTCGCTGCCATGGATCTGTAACCTCCTCGACAATCGGTTTATCCCAGCAAGCTCAGATTTGTTAGCACTCTCTCTAATTGGCTGCCAAAAAATATAGCGTCTGGCGCGCAAATTTCAAGCCCAATGCCCCGGCTTCAGTACAATGATGGCCTACACAAAAACACCAACGAGGAGTGACACCCGATGTTCCAAGCGATCAAACAGCTGTTCAAATATTTCCTACTCGGGGTGCTGGCCGTCATCCCGATCCTGATCACCATCCAGATCGTGCTGTTCACCAAGGAACTGCTCACCGATCTGATCGTGAGCCTGTACGGTTACTCGGCCAGCTATTCCTTCACCACCAGCCTGCTAGTGCTCAGCATCGCCCTGCTGACCTACATCGGCTATTCCATCACCCGCTACCGCCGTTCCCTCATCATTTCCGCCATCGACGCCGTCATCGAGAAGATCCCGCTGCTCAACACTATCTACCGGGTCAGCAAAAAGGTGATCGCCATGTTCACCACCGCGGAGGAAGTGGCCAAACGCGAGGTGGTGTACGTGGAATACCCCAAGGAAGAAGTCTGGGTGCCGGCTTACGTGACCAACAAGATCGGCGACACCTACATCCTGTTCGTCCCCACCTCCCCCAATCCGACCTCCGGGTTCACCGTCATCGTCCATGAATCCAAGGTGGTCCATTCGGATCTGAGTATTGAGGAGGCGGCCAGCTTCATCATCAGCATCGGCGCCGACTATCCCCGACCGGAGGAAGTCAAACGCCTCAAGCTGCACGGTTGACCGGCACGAGAAACCCCGCTTGCCGCGGGGTTTCTCGTCATCTAGATACGGTATTGGCGTCAGAGCCTGATGTAACGCAGCCGGTTGGCGTTGGTCACCACCGTCACCGACGACATCGCCATCGCCGCCCCGGCGATCATCGGATTGAGCAGGATGCCGAAGAAGGGATACAGCACACCGGCGGCGATGGGAATGGCCATGATGTTGTAGACGAAAGCCCCAAGCAGGTTCTGCTTGATGTTGCGGATGGTGGCCCGCGACAGCTTGACGGTTTCCGCCACCTTCAGCAGCGATCCCTGCATGATGACCACGTCGCCGCTTTCGATGGCGATGTCGGTGCCGGTGCCGATGGCGAAGCCGACGTTGGCCTGGGCCAGGGCCGGGGCGTCGTTGATGCCGTCCCCCACCATGCCGACGATCTCGCCACGGCGCTGCAGCTCGCGCACCACCTGCGCCTTGTCCTCCGGCAGCACTTCGGCCCGCACCTCGTCGATCCCGGCTTCGCGGGCGATGGCGCGGGCGGTCTTTTCGTTGTCGCCGGTCACCATCCAGACTTTGATCCCCAGGGCCTTGAGCTGACGGATCGCTTCCTTGGAATCCGGCTTGATGGTGTCGGCCACGGCGATGATTCCGACCACTTCCTTGTCCACCACCAGAATCATCGGCGTCTGTCCGGCTTCGGCGAACCCGTCCAGGCGGGCGACGATGGCGCGGCAATCGACGCCTTCCGCCTCCATCAGGGCCAGATTGCCGAACAGGACCGTCTTGCCCTCACGTTTGGCCCGCACGCCCTTGCCGGTCACGGCTTCGAAGTCAGTCACCGGCGCCGGTTCCAGCCCCCGCGCCTCGGCCTCGGCGACGATGGCGCCGGCCAGGGGATGCTCGGAACCGGCTTCGATACTGGCGGCCCACGCAAGCACCTCGTCTTCCTGCCAGCGCTTCAGCGGCACCACGGCCACCACTTTGGGCTTGCCTTCGGTCACGGTACCGGTCTTGTCGAGCACGACCGTGGTGAGACGACCGGCGGTCTGCAGGGCGTCGCCGTTACGGATCAGAATGCCGCTCTGGGCCGCCCGGCCCACCGCCACCATGATGGAAATCGGCGTCGCCAACCCCAGGGCGCAGGGACAGGCGATGACCAGCACCGTCATGGAGGTGACGAAGGCATAGCCGAGGGACGGCTCGGGACCGAAGGTCCACCAGGTCAGGAAGGTCAGCGCGGCGATGGTCACCACCACCGGCACGAACACCGCGGCGATCTGGTCCACCAGGCGGCCAATCTCCGGCTTGCTGCTCTGGGCGCGGCGCACCGATTCGATGATCTGGGCCAGCACCGTATCCTTGCCGATGCGGGTCGCCTCCATCAGGAAGGTGCCACGCAGGTTCACGGTGCCGCCGATGACCTCGTCGCCGACGCTTTTTTCCACCGGAATCGATTCTCCGGTGAGCATGGATTCGTCGACGCTCGAATGCCCCTCGACGATGATCCCGTCCACCGGGATCTTCTCGCCCGGCCGCACGCGGATGATCTCGCCCACCCCCACCTGCTCGATGGGGACGTCGAATTCCTTGCCGTTGCGCACCACCCGCGCGGTCTTGGGCTGAAGGCCGATGAGTTTGCGGATCGCCGCCGACGCCCGGCCGCGGGCGCGGGTTTCCAGGGCGCCTCCCAGGGTGACGAAGGCGATGATGATGACCGCCGCCTCGAAATAGGGATGGGTCGCCTCCGGCGGCAACACGTCGGCGAAATCGATGACGAGGGTGGAATACAGCCAGGCCGATCCGGTTCCCATGGCGATCAGGGTGTCCATGTTGGCCGCCCCGCCGCGCAACGCCTTGAGCGCCCCGCTGAAGAAGTGACCGCCGGCATAGTACATCACCAGGAAGGTGACCAGGGAGACGATGGACCAGAAGTCGGTGCCCTGGGGCGTGCCGATGGGCGGCCACAGATCGAGCCAGCCGCCGACCATCAGGGGAATGCCCCAGCTCGCGGCGATGGCGGATTTGCGCAACAAGGACTGATAGCGGGCCTCTTCCATGCGCTCCTGGGCCTCGAGATCCTCGAAGCTCTCCATGACCGCGGCGTCGTACCCCACTTCCTGAAGGGCGGCGCGCAGGGCTTCGGGATCGACCTCACCGATCACTTCCGCCGAATGGTCGGCGAAGTTGACCGTCACGTCCTTCACGCCGGGCACGCTGCGGATCGCGTTCTCCACGGTCTTGACGCACCCAGCGCAGCGCATGCCGATGATGGAAAGGCGAAGGCTGGGCGCCTCCTGTGGATGGCCTGCCTGATCGACTGCTACCGCCATGATCCTACCCTCTCGAATACGGTGGAAATTTTCCAATTCTCGCCCAAAGCCAGGGGCAAAGCAAACTTCAGCACGATATCGGCTTACCGCTCATCAGAGGGGGCCGGGAACGCGAATGGATCAGACGTCAAGGTGGCGTCAGACAGGTGGCACAGCGCCGCAGCGAGGCGGCCGAACTGCGCACCCGGCCACGGCGGATCCACGGCCGGCGGACCGTCTGGGCGACCTGACCACCGTCACCGTCCACCACGATGAATTCACCGTGGAGCATCCCCATCCAGCAGCTCCAGGGAATGGTTCCCGCCTTGTCGGGCGTGAACTCGACCACCTGGGTGCCCGGCTTGAGCTCCACCTCCAGCCCCAGTTGCGGCACCAGAATCACCCGGTTGCAGCCGGTCAGCTCGCGGCCCTCGATGATCCATTTCACCGGCACCCCGCGTTTGAGCACGAAGCGGTTGGGACGGTAGCCGCCAGCCTCCACCGCCATGCGGATGATCTGTTCCTCCTCTCGCGCCTGACTGGCGGCGATGGTTTCGGTCGCGGTCGGGCGATGGCGCTGGATCAGGGTATGGAAATCGTACCCGGAACCGGTCATTGCCAGGCCGCGGTTGAGCATCACCAGTCCCAGGGTGATCACCAGAACGCCGGAAGCGTTGAGGATCTTGTGGGTCATCCGATGGGACACCAGGCTGGCGAGGAAGCCGAAACCGAACATCAGCGGCAGGGTGCCGAGGCCGAAAATGAACAACAGCTTCGCGCCCTCCAGGGCATCCCCGCTGCCGGCCGCCATCACGTACATGGCCTGCAGCGGCCCGCAGGCGATCATGAGACCGTTGAGCAGACCGATGAGGAAGGGTTGATGGGTCTTGTGGGTCTCCTCGCGCACGAAGCGGGCCAGGAAGCGCGGCATGGCGAAACCGATACGCACCGCCGAGAAGACGTGCAGCATGTTGAAGCCGTAGAGAATCAGGAAGATCCCGGCGAGGATGGCGGCGATGCCCCGGATCGTGGGGGTGAAACTGACGACGGCCCCCAGCAGGCCGAAGGCCGCTCCCAGCACCGTGTAGGAAATCAGCTTGCCGGCGGCATACTGCAGATGCAGCCAGTAGGTCCGCACGCCTTCTTGGGCGCCGCGGGCGGTGTAACTGAGAACGAAACCGCCGCACATGCCGACGCAGTGGAAACCGGTCAAAAGACCGATGACCAGCACCGCCCAATAGCTGAGCTGGACATCCAGGTCCGGGAGCTGGAAGCGGTCGATGAAGCGGGAACCGCCATAGAGGATCAACAGAATCCCGCCGACCCCGAGAACGATGCCCAGCAGGCGGTTGAACAGCTCCTTGCGCTGGGTCGCACGATCGATGAGGCGGCAATGGTAACCCTTGCCCTCGACCACGTCGAAAATCTGCGCCAGCGAGATCTTGCGCGGATCGAAGACGACCTGCACCACCTGGGAGGCATAGTTGGAACGCACTTTATCGACGCCGGGCAGCTTGCTCAGTGCCAGCTCGATCACCTTCTCGCAGCTGGTGCAGTGCATCCCCTCGGCGCGGAACGTCACTTGACGCTTGGCCATACCGTAAAGCCGGGATTCGTTATCGTTATGGGTTAGACGGACCATACGGCGTCAAAGTGCCGCAGGTGGAAATCATTATATAAAGTTACGCGAAAACGCCCGCTGCGGCATATTGTCGCAGCGGGCGCCGTGGCGTCCGGAAACCGGGTCAGCTTTTAAAGAAAGCCAGCAGACTGTCGAAGAACGCCTTGATCTTCTCCAACAGGGAAGGTTCGCCGAAACCTTCCACCTTGAAACCCTGATCGGCGATCACCTGTTTCAAGGTGTCGAGATCGACCTTTTCCTCCTCGTATTCGATCTCCACGGTCTTGGCCTGATGGTCGGCCCTGACGGCGATCACACCTTCCTTTTCCATCAGGGCATCGTGAATCAGATTCTCACAGGCATCGCATTTCATGCCGCTGACCGGCAGCGTCACTTTGGCCATTCACGCCTCCTCTCGTTATTCGTTATGGATTCAAGTTAAACCACGTTTGCCCCGCCGCCGTCAACCGCCTCCTGCCGAGCCAACCAGGCGCTCAACACCTCGATGCCGGCACCCGCCCGGCTCCCCGCTCCGCTCAGATGGCGACGCCAGCGGCGCGCCCCGGGCTGGCCGTGGTAGAGGCCGAGCAGATGCCGCGTCATGGCGTGCAGCCGCACCCCGGCCGCCAGCTGCTTGCGCACATAGGGCAGATAGGCCCGCAGCACGTCCTCGCGGCTGGGCGGCGGACGGCGGCCGCCGAAAAAGCGCCGGTCGGCTTCGGCCAGCAGATAGGGGTTGTGATAGGCGGCACGGCCGATCATCACCCCATCCACCCAGGCCAGGTGGGCGGCGGCCTGATCTAGGGAGTCGATGCCACCGTTGAGCACGATGGTCAGGCCGGGAAAATCCTGTTTCAACCGGTGGACGAGTTCGTACCGCAGCGGCGGCACGGTGCGGTTTTCCTTCGGTGACAGCCCCTTGAGCCATGCCTTGCGGGCGTGGACGATGAACGTGTCACAGCCACCTTGCGCCACGGTGGCGACGAAAGCGGCCAGATCGTCGTAGCGGTCGCGTTCGTCCACACCGATACGGCACTTGACCGACACCGGCAGGCGGGTGACGGCCCGCATCGCCGCCACCAGCTCGGCGACCCGCTCGGGCTCCCGCATCAGACAGGCGCCGAAACGGCCTTCCTGCACCCGGTCGCTGGGGCAGCCGACGTTGAGATTGTAGGCGGCGAAACCGCAAGCGTCGGCGATGCGCACGGCCCGGGCCAGCAGCCTGGGATCGCTTCCTCCCAGCTGCAGCACCAGAGGCCGCTCGCGGGCGTCGAAGGCCAGGATCCGCGCTGCATCGCCGTGGAGCAGTGCCCCACAAGTGACCATTTCGGTGTAAAGTAACGTGTGCTCGGTGAGCAACCGCAGAAAATACCGGAAATGGCGGTCGGTCCACTCGAGCATCGGCGCGACCGAGAGGACGGCATGCCGGCTCATCGTTTCCGAACAAGAATCAGCCCTTGGCGCATCACTTTGCTTGCGAACCCCATCCATGAATCGACTTTCCTGTGACATCGAACGGCTGCTGGAAGAACTGGAGATTCTAAGCGATTTCGACGTGGAATCCCTGGTCATCGAACACCTGCAGAAACACCTCAACACCCTCGACGCCCTGCAGCGCACCTATCAGCAGCACTATCTGGACATCATCCGTCTATTACTGCAGCAATTGACCGAGCTGCTGCCGGAATCCGGATCACCGCTGCACCAGCGGTTGCAGTTCTTCGACCGCCTGCTGACCCGCCCTTCGCTGGAAGACCTGAAGACCCTGCAAC
This sequence comes from Methylomarinovum tepidoasis, assembly GCF_030294985.1. Lineage (NCBI taxonomy): Bacteria > Pseudomonadati > Pseudomonadota > Gammaproteobacteria > Methylococcales > Methylothermaceae > Methylomarinovum > Methylomarinovum tepidoasis. The sequence continues at coordinate 1,577,742 of NZ_AP024718.1, read as the reverse complement.
AGGGCGTGAGGGAACTGCAGCGGATGATCAACGCCAGAGCAACGGGGCAACCGGCCACGGCGGCACGATCGACCTCGCAGGCGTTGGTGATCGGCGACATCGACGACCGCCTCGCGCACCTGGAACGCAACAACGCCCGGTTCACCCTGCCGCTGCAACAGCTGCTGCATCAGCTGGAGGAACTGGAAGGCAGCCGGCCAACGGGGGAAATCCGCGCCGCCCTGGAACAGCATATCCACTTGCTGCTCGAAGGCCAGCAACAGCTGGATCGGCAACTGGCGGAACTGCGCCAGCAGCTGGCCCAGGCGCGCCTCGAGAATCGGCAGTTGGACGAGGAGCTGCAGCGGGCCCGTTCCCTGAGCCTGACCGACGAACTGACCGGCCTGCCCAACCGCCGCGCTTTCCTGCAGCGCCTCGAAGGGGAACTGGCCCGGATCCAGCGCCACCCGGTGCCCTTGACCCTGGCGATCATCGATCTCGATCATTTCAAGCAGATCAACGACCGTTACGGCCACACCCTCGGCGACGAAGTCCTGTGCACCTACGCCGAGCACGTCTTCTCCGGCTTCCGCCGCCAGGATTACGTCGCCCGCTACGGCGGCGAAGAGTTCATCGTCCTGCTGCCGAACACCGATACCGCAGGGGCGGTCAAGGCTCTGGAGAAGATCCGTGAGGCCGTCAAAGGCCACAGTCTGAAGGCGGAGAGCGAAACCTTCCCCCTGCCCAGCTTCTCGGCCGGGGTAGTCAGCTACCGCGAGGGTGAGGCGCCGAAGGATTTCATCGAACGCGCCGACCGCGCCCTGTATCAGGCCAAGCAAGCGGGACGCGATCGGATCGAGGTGGGTGAGTAGCGCTCAATCCCGGTGCTCGAGACGGAAACGCACCTGAGTCAGATCCGCGTCGAGCTGCCGCAGTCGACTGTGCCAGCGCAGCCAGTAACCCAGCCCCGCGACCACGATCAGGGCGAAGGATCCCAGGGTCAGATACAGCAGGCTTTCCAGGCGGCCCAGTTCGGCCAGCAGACGGCCATCGGACCCAGGTGCGGTCGTCTGCGGCAGGCGGCCGGCATCGGCCTGACGGCTCAGGGTGCGGATGTCCTCCCGGATCGACTGCAGCAATTCCAGATCCTGCAATCCGGCCTGCCCCAGGCGGATACGCTCCTCCAGCGCCTCCAGTTTCATGGTCAGGCTCTGGGTCAATGCGGAGCCCAGCTGCTGCTGCAGACGGGCCAGCTCCCGGTTCAGTTCCACCACCTGGCTGGCCTGCGGCAGCGCGGCCGAATCCGTCTTCGCTATGGTTTCACCCTGCACCGGGGCGGGAAGCTTCAGCCACTGGGGCTGCTTGAAATACAACAACGCCGCCAGCCAGACCAGCATCAGCGCCAGCAATCCCCCCACCAGACGGCGGGCGAAGCGGTTCTGCTCCTGCATGGCGAGCCGGGCCATCAGCAAGGCTTCATTGTCTGCCGCCGGCGAATCGTCGACCTGAGTCATCGGTTTCATCGGTTTGCGCTCCATAGGCCATCCCCCAAGAACCCCAACGGGAATGGTTCAATATGGCAAATCAGTTCGTTCCGGTCAACATTTCCGCCCGGGCCGCCCGCATCAGCCGCTTCATCTCCCGCACCGCCTCGACCCATCCGGTCAGCACCGCACGGGCGACGATGGCGTGGCCGATGTTCAGCTCGACAATCTGGGGAATCCGGGCGATGGCCTCGACGTTGTGATAGTTGAGGCCGTGGCCGGCATTGACCTGCAAGTTCAGACTGTCCCCCAGACGTGCGGCCCGTTCGATCCGTCGCAGCTCCCGCGCTTTGGCCTCGCCCTTGAGATCGGCGTAATGCCCGGTATGCAGTTCGACCACCGGCGCGCCGGCCCGGTGCGCCGCCTCGATCTGGGCCTCGTCCGGGTCGATGAACAAAGACACCTCGATGCCGGCCTCGCCGAGGCGCTGGCAGGCGGCCCGGACCCGCTCGAACTGGCCGGCCACGTCGAGTCCGCCCTCGGTGGTCAGCTCCTCACGCTTCTCCGGCACCAGGCAGCAGGCGTCGGGCCGGACCCGGCAGGCGATGGCGATCATCTCGTCGGTCACCGCCATTTCCAGGTTCAGGCGGGTGTGGATCAGCTCCCGCAGCAGGCGGATGTCACGATCCTGGACGTGGCGGCGGTCTTCGCGCAGGTGGGCGGTGATGCCGTCGGCCCCGGCCTTCTCCGCCAGCAGGGCGGCCTCGACCGGCTCTGGATAGGGGGTGCCGCGGGCTTGGCGCAGGGTGGCGATGTGGTCGATGTTGACGCCGAGCAGGATCGGTCTAAGATTCATCTGTTTCCCGCGCAGGTTTCCCCCGCCGGAAGGCGAAGGAGGAAAGCGCGGCCTCCGTACAAGTTGTTACACACGAAATAGGTGCCAGGCTTTCCACCCGGCCGGGCCTTGCGGCTCTGCCCTTACGGGCCTGGTAACGCACCCATTTCAGGGTGTCTCCCTTCGGGAATGTCGCAGGCCGGCCCGCTGTCCCAGTCCGTTTCGCAGGTACCCGGCCCTTGTCTGCAACCGGGACTTCCAGAGCCTGGGACTGAGGAAGCATCCCAGGGTGGGTCTTTTGGCCTTACCTGCAACGTAGCCGGTTGGTTACGGCTTTCCCTGGTCAACCCCGGGCTTGCAGGTTCTCCCGCAAGCCCCTCCCTTTAGGGAGGGATGGTTGACGCTTTTTCACCATGGTTTGGAACAGTTGGCGGCTTTTCAGCGGCCTACCCTGCAGGCGGTAGTCGATCAGCAGACGCAACAGCCGTTTCGCCTGGCGCCTGACTTCCCCGTCGTCCAGCGCGTCCCGCGCCAGGGCCAGCAGGGTCCGGCCCTGCAGCCAGCCCGCCGGATCGGCCACCGGCCCCCGATCGGGCAGATAGCGGTAGCGGGCCTCGGCCACCACCGGGCGGGCATATTCTACCTCATGGTCAAGCAGCGGCGCGTAGCCGATTTCCCGCAGCAGCCGCAGCTCGAAGCGGCGCAGCGGCCCCTCCACCTCGCCACCGGCCAAAGCTTTCAGAGTCTCCCGGTAACTATCGAACAGCGCCGGATGGGGATCGTCGCGCGCCAGCAGCCGGCTCATCAGTTCGTTGAGATAGAAACCGCAGTACAGGGCAGTCCCGCCGAGACGCAGCGGCGGCGCGGCGGCTTCGGCGGCAGTCAAGGTGGCCAGCTCCCCCCGTCCCCGCCAGCACAGCGCCAGCGGCTGGAACGGTTCCAGGGCGATTGGGGCGCGCTTGCGGCGCCGCGCTCCCCGGGCGATCAGCGCCACCTTGCCGGCCTCCCGCGTGAAGGCTTCGAACCACAGGCTGGTTTCCCGCCAGGGGCGGCGGCGGAGGACGAAACCCTCGTACCAGTCCAATCTCAGTCGGCGTAGCCCAGTTGCTTGAGCAGGCGTTCGTCGTCGGACCAGCCCTTCTTGACCTTGACCCACAGGTTCAGATAGACCTTGCGGTCCAGGAAGTCCTCCAGCTCCAGCCGGGCCTGCTGGCCGACCTTCTTCAGCAGCTCGCCGTGGCGGCCGATGACGATGGGTTTCTGGCTTTCCCGCTCCACCCAGATGACCGCGTAGATGGAAGTCAGGCCGTTCTCCTCCTTGAACTGGTCGATTTCCACCGTCAGCCGGTGGGGGATCTCGTCGCCCAGGTAGTACAGCAGTTTCTCGCGGATGATTTCGGCGGCGAAGAAACGCTCCGGCTTGTCGGTGATCTGGTCTTCGGGATAGATGGGCGGGCCTTCCGGCAGGTGCGTGACGATCGCCTGTTCCAGAGCCTCGACGTTGTCGCCAGCCAGGGCCGAGACGGGTACGATCGCGGCGAAGGGATAACGCCGCTCCGCCTTGGCGATCAAGGGCAGCAAGGTCTTTTTGTCCCTGACCTTGTCGATCTTGTTGATCGCCAGAATCACCGGCGCTTTGACCGCCTTCAGTTTTTCGAATACCAAGGCGTCGTCCTTGCGGAACCCTTTGGCGTCGATGAGCCAGACCACCACGTCCACTCCCACCAGAGCGGAGGCGGCGGCCTTGTTGAGATAGCGGTTGAGGGCACGCGACTCGCCCTGGTGGATGCCAGGCGTATCCACGTAAACAGCCTGGAATTCGGCGGTGGTCTTGATACCGAGAATCCGGTGGCGGGTGGTCTGGGGCTTGCGCGAGACGATGCTGAGCTTCTGGCCCAGCAGGCGGTTGAGCAGCGTGGATTTGCCGACATTGGGCCGGCCGATCAGCGCCACGTATCCGGTTTTCATGATGCCTTATCCAGTTCTTGGGACAGTCTTTCCAGTGCCTGGGCCGCGGCCTGTTGCTCCGCCTGTTTTCTCGAGCTGCCGGCGCCGCGGCAGGGTTGCGCCAGCGGTTCCAGGTGGCACACCACCTCGAAATGCTGGGCGTGAGGCGGGCCGCTCTGGGACACCAGCTCGTAGCGCGGCAGCGGCAGGCCCCGTCCCTGCAGCAATTCCTGTAGGCGGGTCTTGGGGTCCTTCTGCCACTTTCCCGCCTCGAGACGGGCCAACCTGGCGGCGAACCGCTCCAGGATCCAGCGGCGGCAGGCTTCGAACCCCTGATCCTCCAGCAGTGCACCGATGATCGCCTCCAGGGCGTCGGAGAGGATGGAATCGCGGCGGAAACCGCCGCTTTTCAGCTCCCCCGGCCCCAGGATCAGCCAGTCGCCCAGTTTCAGCTCCCGAGCGATCTCCGCCAGACTGGCCTGATTGACCAGACTGGCACGCATGCGGCTCAGCTCCCCTTCTCTGGCCTTGGGAAAGCGGCGGAACAGCTCGTGGGCGATGACGAAACCGAGCACCGCATCCCCGAGGAACTCCAGGCGCTCGTTGTTGCGGGAGCCGGCGCTGCGGTGAGTCAGGGCCTCGCGCAGCAGCTCGGGATGCTGGAAACGCAGCCCGAGACGGCGGCAGAAACGTTGCAGATCCTTGCTCAAGGTGCGCTGCCGGCTTCGATCCGGTCGTCGAAATAGGCGACCACGCTGAGATTGCCCAGCACCGGTTTTTCCACCTCGTAGCTGACTTCCACCGTGACCACGCCGTCTTCCTTCCTGACCACGATGTCCTCGGGGGCGACGTTTTCCACCATGTTGATGTCGAGGCGCTTTTCCAGCAGGCTGCGGATCTCCCGCCGGGACTTTCTGGCCAGCTCCGGCGTCTCCTGAAGGGATTTCAGCGAGCCTACCACCTTGAAATGCTCCAGATAGATGGGGCCGATCTTCAGAATCAACAGGACGAAGAAGCCGAAGATCGCAAGGACGAAGATCAGGCCGATCAGAGTCATGCCCCGCTGTTGGGATGGATTTCTCATTGCAACACCGTGCCGATGCGGTCGAACACCTCGCCGGGATCGCTCGGGTTCCAGTGCATCCAGATGAAGAAGGCCTTGCCGACGAAGTTCGCCTCCGGCACCGGACCCCAGTAACGGCTGTCGTTGCTGTTGTCGCGGTTGTCGCCCATGACGAAATAGTATCCCGCCGGCACGGTGAATTCCCCTTCCACCGACGGCCTTCCCGGCATGATCATGATCTGGTGCCTGACCTGTCCCAGCGTCTCCTCGAACACCAGAGCCCCGTTGTAACGGGCATCGTCCCCGGTGCCGACGAACCGCCCCAGCGGCTTGAGCGGCACCGGTTCGCCGTTGATGTACAGTCTTTTATTGTAGTAGGCGATGTGGTCGCCGGGCAGGCCGACCACCCGTTTGATGTAATCGACGCTGGGATCGTTGGGATAACGGAACACTACGATGTCGCCGCGCCGGGGTTCGGAGATGTCCACGATCTTGGTGTGGAACACCGGCAGGCGCAGGCCGTAGATGAACTTGTTGACGAGGATGAAATCCCCCACCAGCAGCGTCGGCATCATCGAGCCGGAGGGGATCCGGAACGGCTCCAGCAAAAAGGAGCGCAGCAGCAGGACGATGAGCAGGACCGGAAAGAAGGAATGGGCGTACTCCACCCACACCGGCTCCTTTTCCTGATCCGGGCGTTTGCCCTGGCGCTTCAGCCACCACAGCCATCCCCCCCAGATCAGACCGGACACCACCGTGCCGGTCAGCAGAAAGAACTCGAAATCGAAATCCATGTTGTTGTTATCCTTCTGATTTGACTTTGAGCACGGCGAGGAAAGCCTCCTGGGGAATCTCCACCTTGCCCACCTGCTTCATGCGCTTTTTACCGGCTTTCTGCTTCTCCAGCAATTTCTTTTTGCGGGTGATGTCGCCACCGTAACATTTGGCGGTGACGTTCTTGCGCAGCGCCTTGACCGTGGAGCGGGCGATGATCTTGGAGCCGACGGCGGCCTGGATCGCCACCTCGAACATCTGCCGCGGGATCAGCTCCTTCATCTTTTCCACCAGCTCGCGGCCACGGGCCTCGGCCAGATCGCGGTGAACGATGAGCGACAGCGCATCGACCCGCTCGCCGTTGATGAGAATGTCGAGCTTGACCATCGGAGCGGCCTGGAAGCGCTTGAACTCGTAATCGAAGGAAGCAAAACCCCGGCTGACGGACTTGAGGCGGTCGAAGAAGTCCAGCACCACCTCGCTCAGGGGCAGCTCGAAGGTCAGCGACACCTGGTTGCCGAGGTACTGCAGGTTCTTCTGCACCCCGCGCTTTTCGATGCACAATCCGATGACGCCGCCCAGATAATCGGCCGGCAGCAGGATGTTGGCCTCGATGATCGGCTCGCGGATCTCCTCGATCTGGTTGGGCGGCGGCAGGTCCGCCGGGTTGTCCACCTTGAGAACTTCGCCCTTGGTGGTCAGGACCTCGTAGATCACCGACGGGGCGGTGGTGATGAGGTCGAGATCGTATTCCCGCTCCAGCCGCTCCTGGACGATCTCCATGTGCAGCATTCCCAGGAAGCCGCAGCGGAAGCCGAAACCGAGCGCCTGGGAGGTTTCCGGCTCGAACTGCAGGGCGGCGTCGTTGAGACGCAGTTTCTGCAGCGCCTCGCGCAGGTTCTCGTAATCGTCGGAGCTGACCGGATAGAGACCGGCGAACACCCGCGGCTGGACTTTCTGGAAGCCGGGCAGGGCTTCGGCGCAGGGGCGGTCGGCGGCGGTGATGGTGTCGCCCACCGGGGCCCCGAAGATGTCCTTGATGCCGGCGACCACGAAACCCACCTCGCCGGCGTGCAGCGCCCCGGTTTCGGTGCGCTTGGGCGTGAACACCCCCACCTGATCCACCTGATAGCTGCGGCCGGTGGACATCACGGTGATCTTCTGCCGTTTCCTCAGGGTGCCGTTGACCACCCGCACCAGTGACACCACTCCCAGGTAGTTGTCGAACCAGGAGTCGATGATGAGCGCCTGCAGGGGCGCCTCGGAATCGCCCTGGGGCGGGGGAATCTTGGCGACGATCTGTTCCAGCACGTCCCGCACCCCCTGGCCGGTCTTGGCGCTGATCTCCAGGGCCTCGTCGGCGGGAATGCCGATGATCTCCTCGATCTCGTGCTTGACCCGCTCCGGCTCGGCCGAGGGCAGGTCCACCTTGTTGAGCACCGGCACCACCTCCAGACCCTGGTCGATGGCGGTGTAGCAGTTGGCCACGGTCTGCGCCTCCACCCCCTGGGCGGCGTCCACCACCAACAGCGCCCCCTCGCAAGCGGCCAAAGAACGAGACACCTCGTAGGAAAAATCCACGTGGCCCGGGGTGTCGATGAAGTTGAGCTGATAGGTTTCCCCATCCGCGGCGGTGTAGTTCAAGGTCACGCTCTGGGCCTTGATGGTGATGCCGCGCTCGCGCTCCAGATCCATGGAGTCGAGCACCTGGCTTTCCATCTCCCGCTCCGACAGGCCGCCGCAGATCTGGATGAAGCGGTCGGCCAGGGTCGATTTGCCGTGGTCGATGTGGGCGATGATGGAGAAGTTGCGAATCTTGCTGAGGTCAGTCACGTTTGGCTTTCTCTGGATGCTTGTCGGGTTTGATGGCAACGAACAGGGCGTCCTCGCCCCGCTGCACCAGCAGCGCGACCGGCTGCCGCGGCGGCAGGCGGGACACCAGCAGCCCGAAGTCGGCCATGCCGGTCACCGCCACCCGGCCGACCCGCAGGATCACGTCACCGGGCTCGATCCCTGCAGAACGGGCCGGTTCCGCCACCTGGCGCACCCTTACCCCCCCTTTGACACCGAGACGATGCCGGGTTTCCAGGTCCAGGTCCTCGAGACCCAGCCCCAGGGCGGGAAAATTCAGCGTTTCGGTGCGATCCCCGGCGGCGGGCGGTTTTTCCTCGGGAAGGCGGCCGATCGCCACCTTCATCGTTTCCTCGTGGCCGCCGCGCAGGAGCCGGATCGTGACCGTCTTGCCCACCGGCGTCAGTCCGACCTGAGGCGGCAGTTCCGTCGCGCTTTCGATCGGGTGGCCGTCGTAGGCGACGATCACGTCCCCCACCTGGACCCCGGCGCCAGCCGCCGGGCTGCCGGGCAGCACCCGCGCCACCAAGGCGCCGTAGGGACGGGGCATGGCGAAGGCCTGGGCCAGCTCGCGGCTGACGTCCTGGATCTGTACCCCCAACCAGCCCCGCTGGACTGTGCCATGGGCCTTGAGCTGTTCGATCACCTCCAGAGCGACGTCGATGGGGATGGCGAAGGACAGCCCCATGAAGCCGCCGGTGCGGCTGTAGATCTGCGAATTGACCCCTACCACCTCACCATCCAGATTGAACAGCGGGCCGCCGGAATTGCCCGGATTGATCGCCACGTCGGTCTGGATGAAAGGCACGTAATTGTCCCCCGGTAGGCTGCGCCCCTTGGCGCTGACGATGCCGGCGGTGACCGAATGGTCGAAGCCGAAGGGCGAACCGATGGCCACCACCCACTCGCCCACCTTCAGCCTGGCGCTCGAACCCGGCCTGACCGCAGGCAGCCCCTGGGCTTCGATCTTCAACAGAGCCAGATCGCTGCGGCGGTCGGAACCGACCAGACGGGCGGTCAGCTCCCGGCGGTCCTGGAGGCGGACGATGATTTCGTCGGCGTCCTTCACCACATGATGATTGGTGACGATGTAGCCGTCGGGGGAAATGATGAAACCGGAACCTAGGGAACGGCTTTCCCGGGGCGTGTCCGGATCACCGAAAAAACGTTTGAACAGCTCGTCCCAAGGCGCGCCCGGGGGAAGTTCGCGGCGGGGGAGCGGCGGCGCCGGCGGCCCGGCCTTCTTGCTGGTGCTGATGTTGACGACCGCAGCGCCGGTCTTTGCCACCAGCTCGGTGAAATCGGGCAGACGCGCCGCCTGCGCCCAGGCAGCCCATGCCACCAGCCACAAGGCTGCACACCCCTGCGCCAATCGATGTCGATCCGCCATTGTCCTGAATGCCGTTCCTAGTTCCAATTCCCGTCGTATTTCACCCCAGCCGACACGACGCGGCGGGCTTGAAGCCCGCCGCCCTCGTGCCTGCCGGAACCTGAAGATCAGGGCGCTGCACCGCGGACGCCTTCGCCGATGCGGGCGGCCGTGTCCGGCGGCACATCCCCGAGCACGGTGATCCAGTGGTCACCCAGCCTGCGGCTGTAGACATTCACCGCCCCGAGACGCTGGCGATGGGCATCGGCGCGCTCGCCATCGGCCTGGCGAATATACACCGAAACGGTCGCCAAACCATCACTGAGCAGCAGGTGATCGATGGCCGCACCGGTCTCCGGGTCGATGTGGCGGCTGCGCCGCACCTCCTTGAATCCAGGGGGAAGATAGGTCAGCCGCCAGCGGATATCGGCCGGAATTTCCTTGCGATCGAGCACCTTCCAGCCTTGATGGTCCTCGCCTTCCTGGGGCAACGCCACCGCCTCACCCACCTTGAGATCGGTCACCACGAACGATTCCAGAACCTCGCCGTCGCGGTCGACCAACTCGAAGCGCAGCGGCAACCGGGTTTCGGTGTCGATCCAGAGACGGCGGCCGTAGCGGTGGGCATCCAGCGGTTCGATCACGATTTCCCGGGCCGGACGCCCGGCCACCTGGGTTTGCGCCCCGAGGCGCAGGCGGTAGTAGCGCGCCAGCTCGTCCCAGCGGCTCGGCAGGGTATTGTCAAACAGAGGATGGTCGCCATGGCGGAACCCGACGGTGACCATTTTCCGATCGGGAAAATAACAGCGGATCTGATCCGATTCGCGCACCACGGTTCTCGGGGCCCCGTCCAGCGCCTGCAGGCGTTCGCGGACGACGCCGTCTTCGAGCAGATGCACCAGCCGCAAGGTCTGGATCCGGTTGTCGCGGCTGTAGACCACGGTGGCCTGATAATCGAGATGCCGCATCGCCTCGTTCATCGCCTGCAACCAGTCCTGGGGGGATTTCAGCTCTGCGGCCAAGGCGATCAGGCCGTGGCAGAGCAACCACAGCAAAGCGCAAAAACGGGTTTTCGGCATCTCAACGCCCGCCATGACTGACGATACGGGCATAGCTGATCATCTGCTGGGCGCCGGGAAGGTAAAGGCTGTCCTCGCTGTGGGCGAGCAGATAGTCTTCCAGCCGTTCGTCCCGCGCTATCCGGGAAGGAACGCTCGCAGCTTCGGCCGTCTTCTGCACTGGCGTTTCCGGGGTATCCGGCTGCCGCCACAGGAAAGCGACCAGCACGCCGGCGGCGACGGCCATCGGCACCGTCACCCACGGATTGCGCCAGAAAGGAAGGGAATCCGGTTGCGGTCCGGAGGCGTCACTCTGCCATTGGGGAATCTGCGGTTCGGGCGCGGGTTCTTCGGCCAGGGCAGCCTGAATCCGCCCGAGAAAGGCGGCGGTGGCGTGCGCACCAGCGCCGTGGCGCACAGCCTGGCGGATCAACTGGTACTGATACCACGTATCCTGAAGATTCGAGTCGTTGTGCAGACGCTCCAACAAGGCGATCGCTTCGTCGGGAGGCAGTTCGTCGTCCATCAAGAGGGAGAGTTTCCAATTCACATCGTCTTGCATGAGCGGATGCCTCTGGTCATTTTTCCACCGGTTCGGATTTTTTCGCTTTGCGATCCTTGCGCATGCCGCTTTGCAAGGTCCGCAGTTTCTTGTCGATCGCCTCCCGGGCCCGGAAGATGCGCGAACGCACCGTTCCGACCGGACAACCCATCGCCTGAGCGATTTCCTCGTAACTCAACCCTTCGAATTCCCGCAGGATGATGGCGGTACGCAATTCGTCGGGCAACTCCTCGATCGCCTGGCGCACCGCGTCGGCGATCTCCTCGCTCAACAGGATCCCCTCGGGGGTCTCCTGGTCCTTTAGACGAACGGCCCCTTCGAATTGTTCCGCGGTTTCCAGTTCGATTTCCGAATCGGAAGGCCGCCGCGCCCGGGCGGCGATGTGATTCTTGGCGGTATTGATGGCGATCCGGTACAGCCAGGTGTAGAACGCGCTGTCCCCGCGGAAACGGGGCAGCGCCCGGTAGGCCTTGATGAAGGTTTCCTGGGCGACGTCCAGGGCCTCGGACGGATCGCGGATGTAGCGGCTGATGAGCTGGACGATCTTGGGCTGATACTTGAGCACCAGCAGATCGAAGGCTTTCTTGTCCCCCTGCTGGACGCGCCGGACCAGCTCGCGGTCAACGTCCGCCGCCGATTGGCCTTCTGCTTTCAATCCCTTTTCCCCGTCTGTGAGCGTCGCTTCGGCCTGCATCGCCAGATTGGCCCGAACTGTGCACCAGTCCGTCCTGTCAAATGGATGACCGAACATTATCCCGGTTTCCCCCCCCACGTTCAACGCGGGCCTGTGCCACCGCAGGCGGATTCTGTTATAAATAGCCCATGACACACGCTTATCACGACGTCCTCATCATCGGCAGCGGTGCCGCCGGCCTCGGCGTCGCCCTGCGCCTTGCCGATCGCGCCCGGGTGGCCGTCCTCGCCAAGGCGGAAATGTCCGAGTGCAGCACCTTCTACGCCCAGGGCGGCATTTCCGCGGTGGTGGACGCCGAAGATTCGGTCGAATCCCACATCCAAGACACCCTGGAGGCCGGCGCCGGCCTGTGCGACCCGGAGATCGTGCGCCTGGTGGTCTCCCGCGGCAAGGCGGCGATCCAGTGGCTGCTGGATCAGGGCGTCACCTTCACCGAAGTGGAAGCCGAAGACGGCGGCCGCCACCTGCATCTGACCCGGGAGGGCGGCCACAGCCACCGCCGCGTGGTCCATGCCGCCGACGCTACCGGCAAGGCGGTGGAGACCTCGCTGCTGGCCCGGGCCAAAGCCCACCCCAACATCGACCTTTACGAATACCACAACGCCATCGACCTCATCACCACCGCCAAGCTCGACCGCGCGCCGCAGCGGGTGGTGGGCGCCTATGTGCTCGACCGCAACGCCCGCAAGGTGCGGACTTTCGGGGCCCGAACGGTGGTATTGGCCACCGGTGGAGCAGCCAAGGTCTATCTCTACACCAGCAATCCGGACACCGCCACCGGCGACGGCATCGCCATGGCCTGGCGCGCCGGCTGCCGGGTGGCCAACATGGAATTCATGCAGTTCCATCCCACCTGCCTGTATCACCCCCAAGCGCGCTCGTTCCTGATCTCCGAGGCCCTGCGCGGCGAGGGGGCCCGGCTGCTGCTGCCCGACGGCACCCCGTTCATGGACCGCTTCGACCCCCGCGCCGAACTGGCGCCGCGCGACATCGTCGCCCGCGCCATCGACCACGAGATGAAGCGCCTCGGGATCGACTGCGTCTATCTCGACATCTCCCACAAGCCGGCGGGCTTCATCCGCGACCACTTTCCCACCATCTACCGGCGCTGCCTGGCATTCGGCATCGACATCACCCGGGAACCGATCCCGGTGGTGCCCGCGGCCCACTACACCTGCGGCGGGGTGGTCACAGACGCCCGCGGGCGTACCGACATCCCCGGCCTGTACGCGGTGGGGGAAACCGCCTGCACCGGACTGCACGGTGCCAACCGCATGGCCAGCAACTCGCTGCTGGAATGCCTGGTGTTCTCCGAGCTGGCGGCCGAAGACCTGCGCGACCATCTCGACGACCTGCCTGCCCCGCCGCCGCTGCCGGCCTGGGACGAATCCCAGGTCACCGATTCCGACGAGGAAGTGGTGGTGAGCCACAACTGGGACGAGATCCGCCGCTTCATGTGGGACTACGTCGGCATCGTCCGCACCGACAAGCGTCTGCAGCGGGCCCTTAGGCGGGTGGAACTGCTCAAACAGGAGATCGCCGACTACTACGGCCACTTCCGCGTCACCAGCGATCTGTTGGAGCTGCGCAACCTCATCATCGCCGCCGAACTGATCGTCAGAAGCGCCATGACGCGCAAGGAAAGCCGCGGGCTGCACTACACCCTCGACTATCCCCGCCCCAAGGATCCGCCCCGCAACACCGTCCTGACGCCCCCTGCCCCATGACGCGCGAGCAGATCACCGGCGTGGTCCTGGCTGGCGGCAGAGCCCGGCGGCTGGGCGGCATCGACAAGGGATTGCTTGAGTACCGCGGCCGGCCCCTGATCCGCTATGCCCTGCAGGCGCTGGAACCGGTGTGCGGCGAAATTCTCATCAACGCCAACCGCAATCTGGCGGATTACCGCCGCTTCGGCCACCCGGTCGTCCCCGATTCACTGCCCGATTTCCAGGGGCCCCTGGCCGGTATCCTCGCCGCCCTGGGGCGGGCCAGGACCCCTTGCCTGCTGGTGGTCCCCTGCGACAGCCCCCGGCTCTCCGCCACGCTGCTGGCGCGCCTGCCGGCGGCGCTGGACGACGGCCACGACATCGCCATCGCCCACGACGGACAGCGGCTGCACCCGGTGGTCATGGCCCTGCGCACCCATCTGGCCGACGATCTGGCCGCCTGGCTCGCCGCCGGGCACCACAAGATCGATCGCTGGGCCGGGCGCCATCGGTGGACGGCGGTGGACTGCAGCGACCATCCCGACGCCTTCCTCAACGTCAACACCCCCGAAGACTTCCATGGCGCGCCTTGAACTGAGCGACAGCGGCCTGGCCGCCGCCCTGCCCGTCACCGCCCACGACGAATACGGCCGTCCGGTGGAAAAGGCCGTCGCCGCCGAACGGCCCTTGACCGTCTATCTGGACAAGCATGAAATCGTCACCCTGATGACCCTGGGCACCGAACCGGAACTGCTGACCCTGGGCTACCTGCGCAATCAGGGTCTGGTGGACGACATCGCCGAGATCAAGGCAGTGCAGGTGGACTGGGAAGTGGAGGCGGCCGCCGTGGTCACCCGCCACGGCACCGATCCGGACAAACTGGCGCTGCTGGGGAAGCGCACGGTCACCACCGGCTGTGGTCAGGGGACGGTCTACGGTCGGCTGCAGGAACGCCTGGAGAAGATCCGCCTGCAGCCGCCGCCAGTGCGCCAGTCGGTCCTCTACCGCCTGCTGGCCAATCTCAAGGCCCACAACGCAGTCTACAAACAGGCCGGCGCCGTCCACGGCTGCGCCCTGTGTTCCCCGAAAGGAGAGATCCTGTTCTTCTGCGAGGACGTGGGCCGCCACAACGCCGTCGACGCCATCGCCGGTCACATGTGGCTCAACGGCATCGACGGCGGCGACAAGATTTTCTACACCACCGGACGCCTGACCTCGGAGATGAGCATCAAGGCGGCGCAGATGGGCATCCCGGTGCTGCTGTCGCGCTCCGGGGTCACCCAGATGGGCCTGGAAATGGCCCGCCGGGCCGGCATCGTCCTGATCGCCCGAGCCCGGGGACACCATTTCCTGGTGTACCACGGCCGGGAACGGCTGGTTTACGACGCCCCACCGCGGCGGTCGGCCTGAAGCATCGCCGCCAACTCGTCCTCGAAGAAGAACTTCTCCTCGCCGAAGGCGGGCCTGAGCTGATCGAGCCAGGTGGCCTTAGGGTCGAAGCGGGCGAAGAAGGGCCGCTGGACCCAGTCGGGATTGCGCCCCTGGATGAAGCGCAGCACGAAGACCTTTTCCCCGGCGATCTCCGTCACGCCCTGGATATCCACCTTGCCGGGCGTGGCGCTCATGCTGGGACCGCGGGCGGTACGCCCCAGACCGGAAACCTGCTGCAGCGCCTGACGGTAAATCTCCCAGCAGCGCGCCAGCGGCGCCTCGAAATAGTGACGCGCCCCGGTGTCGCGCTCCACGAACATGTAATAAGGCACGATGCCTAAACTCACCTGGGTCTGCCACAGCCTTGCCCAGACACCGGGATCGTCGTTGACGTGGGCGATCAAGGGCCCCTGGGCGCGGATCACCGCGCCGGTCTCCCGCACCCGGGCGATGGCCCGGCGCGCCGCCGGGGTCTCCAGCTCGCGCCAGTGGTTGTAATGGGCCATGAGGGCCACGTGCTTGCCGCCGGCGACCAGCCTTTCCAGCAGCCGCAGCAGGTCGTCGGCGTCCTCGTCGCTCAGATAGCGGTGGGGCCAGAAGCTCAGGGACTTGGTGCCGATGCGGAGGGTGCGGATGTGTGCGAATTCCGGCGCCAGCAACGGCTCCAGATAATCGGCCAGATGACGGGTCTTCATCACCAGGGGGTCGCCGCCGGTAATCAACAGATCGGTCACTTCCCGGTGACGGCGCAGGTAATCGTGCAACACCCCCGCCTCGCGGGAGGCCATGCGCAGCGACTTGTCGCCGATGAACTGAGCCCAGCGGAAGCAGA
Organism: Methylomarinovum tepidoasis; assembly: GCF_030294985.1. Lineage (NCBI taxonomy): Bacteria > Pseudomonadati > Pseudomonadota > Gammaproteobacteria > Methylococcales > Methylothermaceae > Methylomarinovum > Methylomarinovum tepidoasis. The sequence continues at coordinate 1,562,157 of NZ_AP024718.1, read as the reverse complement.
AGGTGCAGTAGCTGTGACAGGTCTGCCCCTGGCTGGGGAAGAACAGCACCGTCTCCCGATATTTGTGCTGCAGGCCGCCTATGGGATTGCCCTCGGCGTCACGGGGGCGGTTCAGCGCCAGCTGTCCGGCCGGGTGAGGATTGAGACGGGCGCGGATTTTCTGCACCCTGGCCCTGATCTCGCCCGCCGGCGCCTGACGTTGCAGCAGATCCGTCATCGCCGCTAGGTCGTCGGGAGCCAGCATCCCGGGCTGCGGGAAGGTGAGCTGGAACAGGGGATCGTCCGGCACCCGGTCCCAGTCGATGAGCTCCTCGATCACGTAACGGTTGACCCGGAACGGCAGGACGTGAGCCACCGCCCGCATGGCGAGGCGCTGTTGCGGTGACAGGGACTGGAGATGGGGGATCGTCCCCTTCTCCAGATCCGCTAGGGTATAAACCTCGAAACGGGGGCCCGGCTGCATCCGGGGGAAAGCTTTGGTCGCGCTGGAGTGTGGCATGGGACGCTTGTGTGGCTGGTTGAATCGGGAAAGCCATGGAGTATAACATGGCCCCGTCGGCGGAAAATCCACCGTTGTGCACGACAGGTCTTGCATGGAATCCGGCTATCCTCTAGAATTCACCGTTTCAGATCAGCCCCAAATCGGAAGTTCGCAAGGAGAATCATGAAGACCTTTAGCGCCAAACCCCACGAAGTGAAACGCGACTGGTACGTCATCGATGCCGAAGGAAAGACGTTGGGGCGTCTGGCCGCCGAGATCGCCCGCCGCCTGCGGGGCAAGCACAAGCCCGAATACACCCCCCACGTGGACACCGGCGACTACATCATCGTCATCAACGCCGAGAAGGTGAAGGTGACCGGCCGCAAGGAAGAAAGGAAAGTCTACTACCGCCACAGCGGCTATCCCGGCGGTATCAAATCGATCACCCTCGGCAAACAGCGCGCCACGCATCCCGAGCGCATCATCGAGAATGCGGTCCGCGGCATGCTGCCGAAGAATCCGCTCGGCCGGGCGATGTTCCGCAAGCTCAAGGTTTACGCCGGCTCGCAGCACAACCATCACGCCCAACAACCCAAAGTTCTGGAACTGTAAGCAACCGATCATGGCACAAACCCAATATCACTACGGCACCGGCCGTCGCAAGAGTTCCGTCGCCCGTGTCTTCCTGAAGCCGGGCTCCGGTCAGATCACCGTCAACCAGAAGCCGCTGGACGTCTATTTCGGCCGCAAGACCGACTGCATGATCGTGCGCCAGCCGCTGGAATGTGTTGAAATGACCGAAAAATTCGATATCATGATTACGGTCAAGGGCAGCGGTCCGACCGGACAGGCCGGCGCGATCCGCCACGGCATCGCCCGCGCCCTGGTCGATTACGACGAAACCCTGCGTTCCCCGCTGCGCAAAGCCGGTCATCTGACCCGGGACGCCCGCAAGGTGGAACGCAAGAAGGTGGGTCTGCACAAAGCCCGCAAACGGCCGCAGTACTCCAAACGCTGATACCGATTTCTTGGGGGATCGTCTAGCGGCAGGACAACGGACTCTGACTCCGTTTACCCAGGTTCGAATCCTGGTCCCCCAGCCAACCCGGAAGCCGCCCGTACAGGGCGGCTTTTTCATGGCGACGGGAAAACCATGCTGAGCTCTCCGCTATCGGCCTTCTGGACCCTGCTCAAACGCGACCTGATCCTGGCCTTCCGCCACCGGGGCGAGCTGCTCAACCCCCCGCTGTTCTTCCTGATGATCGTCAGCCTCTATCCCTTGGGGATCAGCCCGGAACCGGAGATCCTGCGCACCATCGCCCCCGGCATCATCTGGATCGCCGCCCTGCTGTCGGCGCTGTTCTCCCTGGAGAACCTGTTCAAGACCGATTTCGCCGACGGCACTCTGGAACAACTGGCCCTCAGCCCCCATCCCCTGCCCTGGCTGGTCACCGCCAAGGTTCTGGCCCACTGGCTGGTCAGCGGCCTGCCGATGTTGCTGCTGGCCCCGGTGCTGGCGCTGCTGCTGTCCCTGTCCCAGCCCGCCACCCTGGCGCTGCTGGCCACCCTGGCCCTGGGCACCCCGCTGCTGAGCCTGATCGGCGCCGTCGGCACCGCCCTGACGGTGGGACTGCGCCGCGGCGGCGTGCTGCTGACCTTGCTGGTGCTGCCCCTCTACATTCCGGTGCTGATTTTCGCCACCGGGGCCGTCGGCGCCGCCGCCGCCGGCCTGCCGATCTCAGGGCAGCTGTATTTCCTCGCCGCCCTGCTGGCACTGGCCTCGACCCTGGCGCCGTTGGCCATCGCCGCCGCCATCCGCATCAGCTTGAGCTGACGCTAGCGCGGCCAGGCCGACTCCAGCCGCCAGTACCAGCCTGTGGGATCTGCAGGATTGACATAAGGCCGCAGCACGGCATCGTAATGCCGCCCTAAGGCGTCTATGGGATTGAAAATCACGTTTCTGCTCCCCGGGAAATACACCACGCCGCCGCGGCCCGATGCGCCACCGGCGGCGATGTTTCCCAGGCGCCAGTAGAGCCCCTCCGGATCGAGCGGATTGACATAGGACAACAGCTCACCGTGAAGCAACCCGCCGTCGACCTCCACCGCGTCGATGACGATATTCCAATCGTCCGTCAACCGGGCCGCCGACGGCTGGTCCAGATTCACACGCACCTGCAACCGGTAGTCGCCGGTTTGCGCCCAGGACAAGGCGGTATTGGCCTGGATCAGGTACTCCCCCGGTTCCAAGCGAGCATAAAGCATGGCATCGAGACCTGTGCCGCTGTCATCATCCCAAGCGATCAGCTTCTGACGCTCGCGGTCGTACAGTTCGAGATAAGAATCTGCCGTGTCAGACGCCAGCTGCACCACCACCAGCGCCGTCACCGGCAGCTGGAAGCGGTACAGATCCACGAAGCTGTCGTCGCTGTCGAAGGGTGAGTCGGCGAGAAAGCGCCGCTGACAATCTGACGGCTCGAAGCGGCCTTCCACAGGCTGATTCAAAAGGATCGCGACCTGCCGGCGGCATGCCTCGGGCTGCGGACTGGGGACGTCGTACAAAACGGCCACGCCGTCCATGTCGTCTTTCTGGGGGAATTCCAGATCGCTCACCAGCGAGGTCATGATTGAGGGGACCCCGCTGTCCTCGTGATCCAGCCCCAGAACATGACCCAGCTCGTGGGTGGCGACCCGGACGAAATCCTCACGGCGGCGCAGGGGGCCCGAATAGATGTCCCAGTCCAGGGTGCCGTTGAAAACGATATCGGCTTCCTCGATCAGGCCCGCACGGGTCTGGGTATAGGTGATCGCCAGGGTGGTGCGGCCGAAGACGAAACCGCAATCATCCACCCGGAAACCGGCTCCGCTTTGACCGTCGCTGCGGCACGGATCCGGCGCCGTCCCTTCATCGGCATGGAACGTAAAACCGGTGCTGCGATTCCACCGTTCCATGGCCTCCCGGAAGCCGTCGTTCCAGCGCGTGCCACTGGGGGCGCGATCCCGTCCCTGGGTATCCACCAGATCGAACCGTATGGTGGTCTCAGGCTGCGGCCAGCGCCCGCCCATGAATTGATAGGCGAAGCTGGTGGCGGCAACGCCGTACAGGACAAGGAAGCAAAACAGCCTCATGGCTGCAGCGCCTCCAGGCGCTGACGCAATAGGTCTTCGAACTGTACCGGCGTCAGCCCCCTGTCCCAGGCCCGGCTTTCGGTGCGCACCCCTTTGGGAACCCCCCGGCTCAAAGCCCACCTGGCGCCATTCTCTCCCTTGGGCGACCCGGTCACCGCCACCACCGGCTTGCCGTCGCCGCCGACCACCACGGCGCGGCCGTTCCGCACCACGATCCTGAAATGCCCCTGGGACCAGCCGTAGAGGGGATTGGCCTGGCGGCGCCGGAGGGATTCGACGAAATAGATGCCCCGCTCCCCCGGCTGGGGATAGCGCATCTCATCCACCCGCAGGCCGCGGGCAGGGGCACCGGCAAAATCCAGGCTCAAGGTATCGCCGTCGTAATCGCCCTTGATGATCGCCTCGACCCGGAAGGTGACGCGGGTATAGGGTCTTGGGCCGTCATCCCGGATTTCGCTGCCGCTCACCTGCCCCCGGAACACCAGCTCCGAGTTGCGCAGCATCTCGTCCAGACCGGCCTCCCGCACCGACGTGGCCGCCGCAACCTGCAGCCACAGGAACCAGAACCCAACCAACCATCGCATTCCCATCGCTCGCCTCCTTCCCGCAGGAGTCAGATAGCCGGGATTATCGCAGATAATCGACCACCCCGCGGACGAAATCGTCGTGGAAGTACTTGTACTTTTCCCGCACTTCCAGACCGTGGCATCCCAGGCAGAAGGTCTTCTGCGGCTGCAGCTGGCGCAGAAAGCTGGAGTGGGGGTCGCCCTCCAGGTTCTTGCGGTTGGCCGCCAGCGGCGGGCGCTTCGCCTGACGGTGCCTGGGGGTCCAGACGTGAGGATCGTGGCAAGTGGTACAGCCGATGGCACCGGTTTCGCTGTCCTGCTCCCTGGCATCGAGCAGCGGTATCCTGTCGGGCTCGGATCGCAGCACGATGTCCTTGTGGGGATGGCTGAAAAACTTCACCACCTTATCCTTAGCCACCGCCTGGGGATGATCCTGATGGCAGTTGAGGCATAGCTGGTCGCGCCGAAATGGCGTGCTATCGCCGTCCTCAGCGGGCTTTTGCGGATGGCCGACGATCTTGGCCGCATAAAGATAAGGCCACTTGCCCTTGCCCCGGTGCAAGGTGTGGCAAGCGCCGCACAGGCCGGCCTGGGCCGGGGTTTCGTCGAAGTGGTTGCGGCTGTCCTTGGCGGTGATGCGAAGATCGTGATCGCTGCCCAGCACCGGGCTATTGTCTTCATGGCAGTGGCGGCACAACCGGCCGTCGTGATGATCCTCCACCAGCGCAGGGGTATTGGGACGACCCCGGTGAACCGCATGACAGGTCAGGCAACCGACTTTTTTCCAACGCTGTCCGGCGATGGTGACCGGTTCCTCCAGCGTCACATTGACCGGGTGCACTCCCTTCCGGCGGGCGTCGTCCTTGTCCTTGGCGTGCTGGCGCGGGTGGCAGTCCTGGCATAGGGATTCGGCGGGTTTCAGCAGCATCGGCGTTTGCGGCTTGCCGTCGTGGACCGGGTGGCAGCTGCCGCAGGTGACGAAACGAACCCGTTTGCCGCCGCGAAGGATCTTTTCCTCCGGCTTGACGTTGACGGGATGGACCCCTTTGCGACGGGCTTCCCTTTTACTACGGCTGAACTGGCGTCTATGGCACTGGCGGCAGAGCTGCCCCCGGTCATCGTCGAGCAACAACAGATCGTCGCTGACGCCACCGTGGATCTGATGGCAACTCTGGCATGCCAGAGTGTCGTCCGGGCCCAGCATGCCGCCGGCCTTCCGCAAGCTGTCGGGCAGGCCGTGGGTCAAACCCGGATCGGCAGGATACCCCGGCGCGCCTTTGTAAGGCGATGGCCGCAACCTGATTCCCAGGGGATGATTGACGCCGTGATGGGAATCGTCGGGATCGCGCGCCCCCTTGGCCTTGGATTCGTGACAGCGTTCGCACAACCGCCCCTCGGGGTTGGGAACCCGCAACCAGGGGTTTTTGTGATCGGGATACAGAGTCGTCCCTTCGATCTCGGCGGTATGGGGCGTATGGCAACTGGTGCAGGTGAGCTGGTGTTCCTCGGTGATCGGGAACACGTCCGGCAGCTCGTCCTCCCGCGGCCAGGGGCGTTTCTTCCGCTTCAATTCGGGATCGTAGAGGGTCGGGTGCTGGGCCCCGGCGCGAATGATCATACGGGAATCCACCACCGGGCCATGATGGCAGCTGTAGCACATCCGGAACCGGGCCACCGGCAACTGCCCCAGCTCGTCAGGCCCTCTGATTTCCAACGGCGCCTCTTTGGCGAACTCCAGATGGCACAGCAGGCAATCCTTCTGCGACACGGAAAGACCGGAGGCGGAAAAGGCGGGCGGTTCCCGTTCGCTAAAGGCCAAATCGAGAACGACGATCCGGTCGGCGCCGGTTTCGGCGGCGTAGAGTTTTCCATCGCGGTAAAACAGATTGCTGGGGGTATCGAGGATGACAGGGCGGCCGCTGGCGTCTTCCAGCCGCCCCAGCGGCTCTCCCTGATGGAACACGGCGATGGCGCCGAAATAGGCGTCGCTGACGAAAGCCAGCCCGTGCTGTGGATCGAGGGCGACGCCGTTGGGGCGGTACAGTTCCCCTTCCGCGATGCCGAAGCGGCCGAACTGGGCGAAATACCGTCCCTTGCGGTCGAACATCTGCACCCGTCCTCCCAGCACGTCGGCCACCAACAGGAAACCGCTCTCATCGACGGCGATCTGAAAGGGATACTGGAACTGCCCTTCCATGCGCCCGTAACCGCCGACACAACCCTGCAGCGCGCCGACGTCCCGGTCGATGCGGCACAACAAATGATTGCGGTCGCTCCAGACCAGTTCGTTGGCGACCGCCGCCACCGAAACCGGCCGGGGCGTCTTGGGCGTGCAGGGGGTTTCCGCCTCCAGGCAAGGCAGCGTCAACGGCCACTGCCGCTTTACCGCCCCGTCGCCACCCACCCAGACCAGGCGTCCGTGGCCGGTGTCGGCCACCAGCCAGCCGCCTTCCAAAGGCGCCAGCCCCAAAGGGCGGTCGAAGCCGTATTCCTTTACCGCGGGTTTGCCGCCGCCTCCGACGGGCCAGCGCCACAGCCGTCCTTCCGCATCCAGGGCCGCCAACGCCCGGGAAGATGCCGCCACCGCCGCCGGTTGCGGCAGACGGCCGACCACGGCGCGTTTCGTTACCTGCGGCCACGGCGCGGCCAGGGCCGGGGCGAGAGGCAACCACAGGAGCAACAGCAGGATGGTTCTCATCACTGGGTGATGTCGATGATGCGGATCTTCTGATCTTGGTCCCGATAGCGGCCGAAGAACTGCGGAATCATGTGGCGATAGACCAGACGGGCCTGTTCTCTGGAAACGCCCAGGCGCTCCAGGTCCAGCAACGGCCGTTCCTCCTGATGACAGTCGCTGCACTTGGGCCCCTGCTCTTCCAGCGGCAGATGCAACCGGGCCTGAAGCTCGGCCCGCTGTTCCAGACCGCTCTCCCGCCAGCGACGGGCGGTCGCCTCCGCCCACGGATCCTGCGGCAGCGGCACCACCGGCTCATTCTCCACGAAGGGGGCGATCTTCACCCAACCGTCGAGGGGCTGGCTGGCGGGGGTGTCGGTGCCGGTACGCAGCCGTCCTTCCCCCGCCACCGCCCTGCCGCTGCGGTAGTCGAGCCAAAGGTAGTCCAGCGCCTTGCCTTGGGGCCGGTAGTGGCAGGTGGCGCAGGCGACGAAGCGGCTGTGCATGTTCAGGAAGGCGCGGGTGCGCACCGACTTTTGATGGGGCAACGGCAGATGGCAGATCTGGCAAAAGGTCTCTCCTTGCGTCACCTTCTTTTCCGTACGGCGGTGAAAATGCGGCAGCTTGGCATCGATATCGTCGCGGATCTTCAGAGCCTTGTGCTTTTTCACCTTTTCCCGCGCCTTGGCCAGGGTTTCCGGATCGGGGCGGGCCTGTTCCACCGCCTGGATATAGTCGGGCTGCGCCTGGGCTGCGCCCCAGGCCAATCCCAGGACAACGAAGCCGATCCAACGCTTAATAGACATCCCGCTGATACCTGCCTTCCTGTTCCATCGTTTTGAGATACGCCTCGGCCTTTTCCTCGCTCAGCCCTCCCTGGCCCATGAGGATCTCCACCAGGGTGCAGTGGACGTCCTTGGCCATCCGCGAGGCATCGCCACAGACATAGAAGTAGGCACCGCCTTCCAGCCAGGCGTACAGCTCGACCGCCTCCTCCTGCATCCGGTGCTGGACGTAAATGCGCCGCTCCTGATCGCGGGAGAAGGCCAGCGACAGGCGGGTGAGCACACCCCGCTTGCGCTTGTCTTCCAACTCCTCGGCATAGAGGAAATCGGTGGCCTGATGCTGATCGCCGAAGAACAGCCAATTGCGGCCCGCAGCGCCGCTGGCCTCCCGCTCCTCCAGGAAGGCGCGGAACGGGGCGATACCGGTTCCCGATCCCACCATGATGACATCGGCGCTGCCGTCTTGGGGCAGGCGGAAATGGTCGTTGACCTGGACGAACGCCAGCGCCGTCTCCCCCGGCCGGCGCCGGGCCAGGTAATTGGAACAGATCCCTTCGCGGTCGCGGCCGTGGCTGTGGTAACGCACCACGCCCACGGTCAGATGGACCTGGCCGGGATGCATGCGGGGGCTGGAGGAAATGGAATACAGCCGTGGCGGCAGCTTGCGCAGCAGGGCGACGAAGGCCTGGGGATCCAGCTTCGGCGGATAGTCCTCCACCAGATCGATCAACTGCCGCCCCCAGAGATAGTCCTCCAGCGCCTTGGCGTCGGCCAACAGGGGCTGAAGTTCGGCGCCGCTGGCCTCGGCGTATTTCTCCAGCAGCGGCCGGGTCAGAGAGGTGATGTCCAAACGGCTGAAGAAAGCCTCCCTAAGGCTCAGACGCTCCCCCGACAGCTCCACTTCCTCATAGCCGCTCCACCCCAACACCCGGAGCAGGTCCTCCACGTAGGCCGGCGGGTTGGTGGGATACACCCCCAGCACGTCCCCCGGTTCGTAGCTCAGCCCGCTGCCTTCCAGGGAGAATTCGATATGGCGGGTTTCCTTGGCCGAACCAGGGCCGTTGAGGTTGCGGTTGACCAATACCGGCGCCGGATAGGGGCGCTGCTTGCCATAACCACTCTCCGCCGGGGCTTTCTCTGGCGGCGGCTCGACCCCTTCGTGGCCGCTCAGCTTACGGTAGATCTCGATCACCTTGGCCAGCCATTCGGCCGCAGGCTCCTCGTAATCCACGTCGGCGTCCACCCGCGGCAGCACCCGTTCGCCGCCCAGCTTTTCCAGGAAGGCGTCGAAATCCTTGCCGCACTGGCAGAAGTAGGTATAGCTGCTGTCGCCGAGGCCGAAGACCGCATAGTGCAGGTGCGGCAACAGCGGCTTTTCGTGGCTTTTTTCGGAAAGTTCCTTCAGATAACGGTGCAGGTTCTGGGCATTGAGGGGCGGTTCCCCTTCCCCCTGGGTGCTGGTGAGGACGAACAGATACTGAAAACGCGCCAGTTCCTTCGGCTCCAGCTCGGCCATGTCGATGAGCCGGACCGGCAGCTGCCAGCGTTCGGCCAAATGGAACAGCTGTTCGGCCACCCCTTCGGCGTTGCCGGTCTGGGAGCCGTAGAGGATGACCAGATGGTCATCGAGATCCCCGCCCGGTTCCAGGGAGGCGGCTTCCTCCTCGGATCCCAACAAACGCCGCCACCAGGCGGGGGGCGCGGGCATCTCCAGCATGATGGTGCGGAATTTCCCCCCGCCGAGGATCGGCACCGCCTCGTCCCTGTTCTCCCACAGCCACCACAGCGCCTGGCCCACCAGGAACAGCGCCGCCAGCGGCCCCAAAATCCAGACCACCGTCCACCAGGGAGAATCCTTCACCACCTCGAGATCGAAGCCGGCCTTCCGGATCCGATCCAGCGGCACCCAGGCCATATCGTGCATGTCGGTGAGCAGAAAGCCGCGGTTCAGGGGATTTTTGGCGTAGTCGCCGTGGCAACCGGACTGGCCGCAGGTGTCGGCCAGATGGTCCGGATGGGTGCTGGCCTTGGGATCGCGGTGGGACAGGATGCCGTGGCGGAAGCCCTCGTCTTCCGGCGCATGGCAGTCGATGCAGGACGCGCCGTCCTCCACCCCCACTTCCAGCAGGCGGGCATGCAGGAACTTGGCGTAGCTGTCCACGGCGAAGACGAAACGCGGCGCGGCCGGTTTCATCTCGCCGGTTTCCAGATCGCGGATCTTCGCCGCCTTCATCTTCTTGTGGTCGCCGTGGCAACAGACGCACAGGGCGTTGGCGTCGTTCTTGGAATAGTGGTTGCCGATGAGGCGGCGCAGGATGTGGCCGCCGAACTGATCGCGCCAGACCTCCCCCTGATGACAACTGCCGCATTCCGTGTCCACGTGGCCGAACGCCTCCATGAACTGGGCCAGGCGGTGGGGAGGGATGTAAGGCTCGTTGTAATGGCAATAGCGGCAGGAAGGATTTTGTTGGTTTTCGACTTCCTCGAGGCGGTTGCCGCCATGAAAATCCTTGGTCCAGCCGGCCTTCTTGCCCATGCCGTGGACCGATTTTTTGAATTCCTCCACGATGTCCTTGTGACTGAAGCGCTTGCCCTCCGAAGGCTCCTCCACGTGGCAGCTGGCCGAGCAATCCACATAGCCGTTCTTGGGATCGTGGGGATAGTCGCGGATCTTACGGTGACAGTCGCGACAAGGGACGCTGCCGTGCAGGGAGCCGTAATAGGCTTCCTTCAGGATGGTGGCGGTGCGCCGCACCCCCTGGTCATCGAAATATTCCAACCCTGGCAGGCTGTGACAGCTCAGACAGCCGTCCGGGTCGGCATGGCGCTCCAGGGCCGCCGCGCCGGCGGCCCACAGGGCGGTGAAGATCAGAACCAGTTGGACCATGAAGTGATGGCGATGAAAGACAACAAAAAGGTGATGATCAGGCCATTGACCAGACGGCTCCAGTCCACCGTTCCCACGGAGCTTTTGGGAGCGAAAGCTTGCCACTGGGGCTCGGGGAAGATCTGAATCCCCTGCTTGACCCGCTTGGGCGTCTTCTGGCGCGGTCCCGGCGTCCATTCGATGGCGTGCCATTCGCAATGATCGACGCAGTCGTGACAGGACATGCAGGAAGTCTGGTCCACGGTGGCGATGCGGTCCACCATCTTGATGGCCCCGCACATGCAGGCCTTGGCGCACTCGTTGCAACCGGTGCAGCGGCTGCGCTCGACCCGGATGTGGTAGGTCATGCGCAACTTGGCTCCCAGGCGGTTGACCAAGGCGTCGATAGCGCCGATGGGACACATGAGCTGGCAATAGGCCCGTCCCTTCTCGGAAAAGAAACCCAACAGCAGCAACATGGCCAGATTCGCCAGGCCGATGGTGGAGAAGATGAAAGCCAGCCCGGCGGCCCCTCCCGTGAGGGCCGAGACGAAGCGGGGCACGGTGACGAAGTTGCACAGGGTGCAGGCGCTCACCCCCGCCATGGGCAACAGCACCAGGTAGGCGGCCAGATAACCGTAGCGGATCGGCACCTGCGGCAGAAAGCGATAATCGATCTTCCAGCGTTCCCCCAAGGCGCGGCTGACCAGCTCGCTGAAGCCGCCCACAGGACAGAGGAAGGAACACCAGATGCGGCCGAAGAAAAAGGTCACGGTGATGATGGTGAAGAAGGCGATGACCCCGATCCAGGCCACCGACACGTGCATCCACAGATCCTCGAAGCTCATGCCGGGAAAATAGAGATAGAAGCGGCGCATGCACAGCACCCCGCACAGGTCCTTGTTGCCCACCAGTTGGGGCAGAAACGCCAGCGGCCCAAGGAAAGCGAGACAGGATGCGGCGATGACGCCATAACGGAATTTCTGCATTTTCGGCACCGCCTGCCAGCGGCGCCAGACGGATAAGGTTCTCATCACGACCTCCTCATTGATCGAACACGTGGCAGGCCCCGCACAGCTGCCCGTCCTTGGCGGGCAGGCGCAACAGGGCCTCCTTCCGAATCTGGCGATAACGGAACGTCAGCGGCCGCCCGTATTTGCGGCTCAGCTCGGCGAGCCGCGCCCCCTTGTCCTCGGCGAGGGTCTTTTCCCACGGGCTGTCGCCGTAAACCGGCCCTTTCTCCACCTTGGCGCCGGCCACCTGATGGGCCGCCGGCAGATCCTTGCGGATCACCCCCGGCGGATGGGGGGTATGACAGGTGATGCAGGTCACCCGCCCGTCGCTGGTCAAAGGCAGGATCGCCTCCGGATGATCACGGAGGAACGTTTTCCGCTGTTTTTTCACCTTTTTCGAAGGTTTCACCTGATGCTCGAGGGCGTTGAGGTGGGGCGTCTTGAGATGGCACCCCCAGCACAGCTTGTCCGGCGGCGCCCGCAGCTTGACCTCCTCCAGGCGGTAGCGGCGGTCGCGTTCAGGCGCCTTCTCGTGGCAATAGAGACAGTGGTCCTTCCTGATCCCGCCTTTGTCGTCCAGCATGGCGTGGATGTTGGGGCGCTGGTGGCTTTCCTGATCGTGGCAGCGGAAACAGAACCGGGTCAGATCCCGGTAGGGACCGCCGCGGAGAAAATTGGGATCGTCCTTGTCCACCTTGTCGAAATCCTTTTTGTCGATGTCCTTGATGCCGTGGCATACCGGACAGGTGAGCTTGCGGTCGGCGGGAAGCGGCAGCGCAGGATCGACCTGCATGGAATCCGGCACACGGATATCCACCAGATGATGCAACGGCGGCACCTTGGGCTTTTCCGCCGCCACGGAAGCCACCATCAGCGCAAGCCCCCAGAGAAACCGTCTCATAATCCCACCTGGGCCGCACGTCCGTGGGTGTGACACAAGGTGCAGTTGGCGCCGACCTGATGCACGCCATACAAGCCGTTGCCGGTATCGATCAGGGCGTCTTCCACCGGCGTTTCCATCTGGTGGCACAACACGCACAACTGGGAATAATCGCCGATGTCGCTGAACACCCGCACCGGAATCCCCGCATCGCGGAATGGGAGCAGGAAAGCGCCTTTGCGGCTGTCGTCGATGATCAGCTTGGGATTTTCGGTGCCGTGCATGGCGTGACACTCGGTGCAGGCGAGCACCGCCGGATAGCGGTAAGGGGGGCGCAGGCCGGCGTAGGTGCGCTGGCCGCTGCCCCTGGGGTAGCCGTGGGTGTCGATATGGCGCCAGTCTTCCTCGATGGCGATCAAGGGATCGCGGTAATCGAAAGCGCGCAGCGCGAAACCGGGCTGCTGATGGTCGCGGTTGTGGCAGCGCAGGCAGAACTCGGATTCGTGGCGGTAGGGATCGGCCAGGCCGGTGGCGTCGGGAATCCGCGTCAGATCCACGTTCCGTTCCCACACCCCGTCCATATCGGCCGCCTGATGACAGACCAGACAGTCCTGATCGGTCAAGGGGCGGTCGGCAAGGCGGTCGAAATCGTGGGTATGGGCGCCGGTTTGAAGCGGGGACAACGGCAGATCACGATCATTGTGACACACCAGGCAGGGACGCTTGGCGGCGGCGCCGTTGTCACCGTGGCAACCCGTGCAGGTGTCAAACCCCTTGTTCCGCACGATGCCGCGGATATGCGGGGCGTTTTTATGAATCAGCGACAGCACGTGGCAGGCCTGACAGCGGGATTTGCCCCAGCCTTCATGGCGTTCGGTCAGGAGCACTTGATTGCGCGCCAAAGAGACATCCCGTCCCTTGGCCGCCGCCACGCCTGCGGCCAATAGCAGCATGATCACCAGCCACCCGAATCTCATCGCCGCCTCCGGTGGCAATTGTCACAGTAGAAATTGTTGTGGCAGCGGCCGCAGTTGGCGGGCATGGTGCGTGCCTCCATGCCGTGCAGGGTGAGGTAGCCGAGGGGGTGGTAACCGGTACCGGAGATCTCGCGGCGGAAATGGCAGTCGGTGCAGAAGGACAGCTCCAAATGGCACTCGCGGCAGGCGTTCTCGTCGCGCCGGGCGGCGGTGGCGTGATGCTGGACATAGCCGAAATTGTGATCGGCCGGCCAGATCCTGGTCTTGTCGGGATGACACAGCTCGCAGCGCCACGGCGCCCGCCGTTCCACCACGTGGCAGTCGTGACACACCGCCTTGAGGGGTTCGTTGACCACCGCGCTCAGGTCTTTCAGCAGCTTGAGATCCTTCTCGTCGGTCTTCTGGAACGAATGACACAGCATGCACATGTCCCCTTCCTGCTTCATGACCGCCATGTGGACGTTGTGGGGAAAGTAGATGTCCGGCTTGCGCGCCTCCCGCTTCTCCCACCAGCGCTTTTCCCTGGCGGTTTCGGCGGCCTGCCCGCCCAACCAGCACAGCAACAGCATCAACAGGACCAGACGCATGGCTTCCCCTTGGGCTGAAAACGGTCGAGGTAGTAGATCACCCGCACCGCGCCGACGTAATCGTCGCGGCGCCGGCTGTTAGCGATGTAGGACAGGCTGGTTTGCACCGTCCAACCGCTGCCGATGTGGTAACGGAAACCGGCCTCCCCGCCCCGAACCCAGTTGACGCCGTAAAGCCATTTCTCCTCCCGCCGGACGGCGCCGTTGATCCACGCTTCCAAACGGGAGCTGAAGGCATGGCGGATCTGGCCGTAGCCGCTGTGGGCGCGGTCGTAACCGATTTCCAGAAAATCGTAACGCAGCGCGAAAACGGTGTCGCGCCAGCGGTAATCCCCCCCGCCGATCAGGCCGTAACCGTCGAAACCGTCCGCCTTGGTGGCCCGCTGTCCCCCCAGGTAATAATGAAGGGACGGCCGGGGGCGGTGGTGCAGTTCGGCGCGGAACAAACTCTGCTCTCCCAGGGCGTAGGCGCTGACGAAGCGTTCTCGAAAGGTGGGAAACGGCGAGCGGGGCCGGTAGTACTCGTAATTGGTGCGAAAGCGCAAGGCCGGCGTCAGGTCGATGAAGCCGTTGAACCAGACATCCTCGAAGCGGCGACGGTCGAAACGGTAGGTGGCGCTCAGGGCCGCTTCCCAAGCCTGCCGTTCTCCCCGGTTTCCCCGTACCGAAGCGGTGCCCTGGAGACGGCGGGACAACCGGTGATTGCGGAACGCCTGATAAGCGAACACCGTCCGGTAACCCCGCCAACAGAATCCCCGCCAGCAGCGGTCTTTTGCTTCGTCGCGCTCCAGGGTGACGCCGAATACCGAATCGCCTTCGATGCTGCGCACGTGATCGAGGCGCAGCGGCCGGCCGCCGTACCACTGAACCTGCCACCCCTTTAACCGATAATCCAACTGACCGCCGTCCAACAGGTAAAACCCGGCCAGATCGGCGCGCTGGAACCGCCCCAGCCGCAATGCCCCCTGGAATCTGGGCCACAATCCTTCCCAGAAGGCCTGATACAGGCGGCCGCCGCTGTCGTCGCTGAGGCTGGAAAGGCGGCCGGCCCAGGAGGCGTGGGCACGCCAGCGGCCTGGCTCGAGCAGCTCCGCATCGCCCCATATCTCTCCCAGGATCCGTGGGCTGGTGTTGAAACGGTTGTCCACCTGAAACTTGCTTTCCAGCATGGCGCTCAGACCCGCCGCCCCGGCGCCGCCACAAAGAAACATCCCGACCAGGACCAGAAGGCGGCGCATCGCAACTTCAGCGGCTTTCTTCCGTGGTCACGGTGTAAAAATCCCCGCCGCGGCGTTTCTTGGCCATCACCGCCCAGGTCACCAGGGAAGCTGCCACCACCGCGCAACTGCCGCAGCCGGAGCAGAGGCCCTGCTGGGGAACCGTACAGCGGGTCGCCAGCCCCGCCTGGCCGCCGGCGATTCCAACGCCGGCCAGCCAGGGAACCGTTTTGAACCAAAGTGTTTTCAGCATTTTTCTCCTCCGCAAAAGGAGGGACCCCGCGTGGGGGCCCCTGAAATCAAGGCAGTTCTGAACAAGGGCGTTCAACCGGGGGGAAGCAGAAGGTTTTCTTCCCCCCTTCTCTCAACGATCGACCACTGCAAAGAAGCCGGGCTGGTCGGCCAGGAAGATCACGTAGCCATCCTCCACATCCAGGTCCGGGTTGGATACCTGGGAGCCTGGCAGCCGTTCTCCACTCGCCTGGGTCGCCGGCACGAAGTCGACGATGTCCTGCGGATCGATGCGGTGGATTTCCCGGCCGTCCACCGACATCAGCACCTCGATGCCGTTGACGTTTCCGGCCCTGCCGCGGTAAGGCAGCTTCACGATCAACCGGTTGCCGAACAGATCGGTTATGGCCCGCTTGTGATCGTCCAGCATGCTGACGTGGATCACATCGGAGGCCAGGTCACCGAAGCCGCGGCTGTGCAGCAGGTCGGTGAGCTGGGCCGAACGCGGGAACAGCAACAGCTCGGCGCGCCACTTCGGCGCCAAAGCGTCGGTCACGGTGTTGACCGGCAGGGCGACGATGGTCTTGCGCAGGGTGTCCTTGCCATAACGAGGCACCAGGGCATACAGCGGCGTGTCTTCGCCATAGCGCTGACCGTACTGTCTGACCGTTTCCGGCGGCAGGCCGCTCAACCCCGTCACCCGCTTCAACGGCATCTTCCGCAGGAAACCACCGAAGAAGCGGCTTTCCGGCGCGTCGTTGACGGTCATGAACGGATTCGCCAGGGTAGTGAACAGAATGTCCTTTTCGTTTTCATAAATGGCGCCGTCGCCGTCGATGCGCATGTAGGGCATTCCCAGCACCACCACGCCTTCTTCCACCAGCTTCGGATCCGGCAGCGTGGCCACATACTTGCTGTTTCCCGATCCCAGGATGCCGTCTTCCTTCAGCAGCGAGCTGTAGGAACCGTCCTGTTTCCGGGCGTGGCAGTCGCCGCAGGGAACCGAATCGGCCGCCGGACGGACGTTGTGGGAGATGATGTACTCGTTGGATTCCAACCACACCAATTTCACATCCGGGTTGCGGCCGTTCAATTGTGGCCCGTGACGCATCTGCATCAGCTTGTCATAGGCGCGCTTGAGAGAGCGGTAACCGTCGGCGTCCGTCGGATCTCCAATCCGCAGGCTGCCATGGGAGACGCGCCCCAACACCGTACCCGGCAGCTTCTCGCCGGTCTCCGGATCGACGATATCGAAAACGAAGTTGCGGCCGTCCTTGATCGGTTCGCCGTTCTCATCCACTTGCTGTTTGGTGACCAGGCCGCGCTCGTAGCGGGTCAACGCCCACCCGGTGGTGGTGTCGATCCACAGATAGCGCAGGCGCGGGTTGTAGGGGACGATCTTGCGCTTGCCGTCCACATCGTCCCGGTAGCGGTACATGATCTGCAACGGCCTGCCACCCCGTCCCTTTTTGCCGGTGATGTGGCAGGTCTGGCAATTGAGGACGTTGAAGTGGGTCTGCACCACCCGGTTCAGGCTTTGCTGACTGTAGCCGGTCATGTAGCCGCTGTTCTTCCAGCGCTCCAGGTGGGCCGCCAGCAGGCTGTCCTGACCGGACGGAATCACCGCCGGCTCGCCGCGCGGGTTCCTGCCCTCCACGTGACAGTATTCGCAGGTGCGAAGGTCGGCGGAGAAGTCCAGGTCGTTGCGGATGTCCATATCCGAGTTGCCCTTCATGAAATTGTGATCCTGGTCCAGATTCACGTTCTCATGGCGGGTCTTGAGGTAGGCGCGGCTGTGGCAGACATTGCAGTTGTCCATGATGCGCGATTCGCCGTGCCAGTACTCGCCCAGGTCCTTGTCCTTGTGGACGTCGTCCTGGTAATCCTCCACCAGGGTGCCGTCCTCGCCCAGCTCCATGCGGGCGTTGTCGCCATAACCGTAGAAACCGCGGCGGGAGTTGCTAGTTACGTGACAGGACATGCAGTTGTCGCTCTCCGGGAAGCGCAGCATCTTGACGTGGATACGGCCGTTCTCGTCGAAGGCTTCCGGATTCCAGTGAATCACCGGATTGCCGTCCTCTCCGGTTTTGAGCTCGTAGCTTTTTCCGTCCTCGCTCCAATCCCGCTCGATGGTCAGGAGCTGCTTGCCGTCGACAGTGGGAACGAATTCCCAGGCGGTGTTGGCAGCGTAGCGAAACCAGCCGCCGCTGATGAACTCGCGCCGGGCGTTGCGGTAGGCGCCAATGATGCCACGGCTCAGGGACATGCGCTCGTCAGGCAGTTTCACCTCGTCGGGACTCATGTGGCACCACATGCAATCGGCCTCCAGAAGGCCGCTCTTGTGCCAGTCCCACTTGGCCACCACGCTTTTGTCGGTCTTCTGGTTGTTCTCGTCGGTGCCGCGGTTGTAGTAGTCGCCATCCCACAAGGGAATCGTAGCCGGATCGCGATCGGTATAGCGGATGCCTTCCCGGTCCTTCTCGCCGAAACCGCCACCGGCATGGCAACTGGAACAACCGATGAAACCGGCCGCCCCGTAGTCCCGGATCATTTCCTTATAACCGTTGCTCTTGTTGGCCAGGAAGGTGGGGATGCTGCCCCCCATGCAGTTGAAGCCCCCGAACCAACCGGGGCTGACCAGGGATTTGGCCCCCAGGAAAGGACTGAACTTGCCGAAATCGTCGCGCGCCTCGTCCCGCCCCATTTCGAAGTGGTAGGCGGAGGTGATCTTGTCGTAATCGTGACAACCGGATCCAGCGCAGCTCTTTCTTGGGCTGTAGGGCATGCCGCTTTCGAGCACATGCTTCCCGTTCTCGTCCAGCAAGGGGATCGCCGGATGCTCCACCGGTTTGTCGATCCAGTTGACCTTGGCCTGTGCCGGGCCGAATCCGAGCCCGAGCAGAAGCCACACATATCGTTTTTTCATGTTCCCCCTCATTCAAGGTTTGCTTTGCGATGGATGGCCGATAAAGCGGCTACGACCTGGTCTCCTGCATTTAGCAAAATCCGGTCCAATATTGCTTACCCATTGAATTCAAACAGATTGCAGATCGTGCCGGTGGATGCGCGGGAACATAAAATGCGGCATATGCCGCAAATATGCGGCATATGCCGCATAAGAGCACGTCGCACCTTTGCAAGTAGCTGGATTTCCTGATGTTTTTCCGTGGCGTGTAATTTGCCTTATTACTCGGTAAGTTTTCCACAACACTCGAAGAATGAAGATGAAACAAATGCCTCACGGCAGCCACCATCCCGGCGAAGACACGCCCACCGATAACGGCGGAGCCTGAGCTTGCACCGCTATCGCCTGATCGTCCTGCTGCCGCTCGCTTTGAGCGGCGCTGCAAGTTCCGGGGAACTAGATCGTAACCAACGGCTGCTGCCCACCGACCCCGGCGACAACCGCCGTTTCGGCCAAATCCTGGCCTTGACGGAAGACAGCGCCGCCGTGGCCGCTTCGGGGCGGGTGATCGTCTACGAACGGGACTATCCCCGCCCCGGCCTGTGGGGCGAGGCGGCCGTCTTGCGCGCCGATGCCCCCGGTTTCGGCGAACAGGTCGCTCTATCCGCGGCCGGTTTGGCGGTCGCCGCCCCGGACGGGGAAAACGGTGGCCGGGTACATCGCTACCGGCGCGACCAGACGGGCCGGTGGCAGCATCAGGAAACCCTGCAATCTCCGGATGCCGGGAGCGGAGACCGCTTTGGAGCGGCGCTGGCGGCGGCTGGAGAGTGGCTCGCGGTAGGAGCACCGGGAGCCGACGCCGGTGGTGCGGTCTTCCTGTACCGTTGCCGGGAGAACTGCACCCTGATCCAGCGTCTGACCGATCCCCAGGGAGAATTCCAGGCGGACTATGGCGCTTCCCTGGCGCTGGCCGGAGACGGGCTTGCCGTGGGCGCGCCGGCCCGGGACGTGACCCCGTTTCAGGGCCGCATCGTCCCTGCCGGAGACCTTTCCACCCATGCCTTCGCCATCGCCAAGGGGGACGCCCCTTTCTGTGGCGAGGATGTGGGGGTGGTGTATCTGTATCGCCTTTCCGAACTGGCCGCCGGCGCCACTACACCAGCGGCGACCCTGGCGCCGGGGGACGCGGAATGCCTCCAAGATTACGGTGCGGCGCTGGCGTTGCGGGACGGCAAACTGGCCGTCGGCTCTCCCGGCAAGGACGTGGGCGACACCCTGGCCACCGGGGTCGTCTATCTCTACGGTTATGACGGATCCCGATGGCAACCTCAGACCATTCTGGCCTCAGACCGTCCAGGCGAAGACGGCCGGTTCGGCGCGGCTCTGGCCTGGCAAGGAGAACGATTGCTGGTCGGCGCGCCTCGGGAAACCGGCAAACGTTTCCGCACGGGGGTGGTCCATCGCTTCAGCCAGGTTGCCGAAGCATGGCAGGATGCCCCCCTGGAACTGGCGCAAGGACGGGCCTACGACCGGTTCGGCGCCAGCCTGGCGGTGGCCGGAAAGCACCTGTGGATCGGCGCCCCCGGCAGGCGTCTGGGGGATAACGCTGAAGGCGCCGTCTTCCGCACCGGTTCCACGGCACTTCCGCCTTCCGCCCGCTTCGACTTCGACGACGGACGCCTGATGCTCGACGGCGTGGGCATCTGGGAAGCCGGCCGGGGCTGGTACCGGGCGATCCTGGCCCGCGATCCCCAGGGGCCCGGATGGCAGTTCCGGTTGCAGGAACTGACGCCCACGGAAGCGCCGGCTCACCCGGCCCGCTACCTGCCGGACAGCGGCCGCCTGCACATCCCGTCGGTCCGTGTGCGCTTCCCCGACGGCCACCTGGACACTTTCACCGTCGATCTGCGCCAGATCCCCGATACGCCTTCCCTGACTTTCCAGCTGGAAACCGTAAGATGAACATCCGACCGGCAGCCATCCTGGCGATGGCCGCACTTTCCTGTCCTTCTCCCCATGCCGCCGCACCGGCTGACTACCACGACAGCGATGCCACCCTGACCGTGCCCGGCGTCATCGCCGGACAAACCGCCTATTGCAACGTCACCCTAGAGCGCCTTGCCGAAGACCGCTGGCAATTCGCGCTCACCGAACTGTCCGTCTGTGACCAGACCCCCGAAGACGGCCCCGTTTACGATGCCGCCACCGGGACGCTCCAACTGCCGGTGACACTCGCCGAACGCCCTGGCGCCCCCCGTTTTCAAGTACGTCTGACGCAGGTTCCGGGCCTTGGCGGGATTCAGTTCCTGGTGACCGAGGCTTACCCGGAAAACGGCGATCCCGGTTACCGATACCTGGCGGAAACCGAAGGCCGGCTACGGCTACGGAACCCGGAGGATTTCTCCCAGTTGGCGGCCAGCGCCGGAATCGGCGGCGCCGAAGAGGTCAAGTTCGTCATCACCGACATCGACACCGGCCACCCCCTGCTCCACTTCCAGAACAGCCGCCGCTACTCGCTCCACTTCGATTTCGTCCATGATGCGCTGGGGTGGTATCCCGAGCTGGCACGGGACGAAGCGATCGCCCGCTTCAACGCCGTCAGCTACTTCAGCCAGGGGCGGCGCAATCTGGTCGGCTCCGTGGTCCACTACCCTCAGAACGACCGCTACGCGCTGGAGTTCTGGCCCACCGACCCGGTGCCGGTTTCCGGTATCCGTGCGGCCTTCCGTCTGCTCCAGCAGGCCATGCCGTTCGCCGCCGACCGGTTGATCTATCATCCCCTGGGCGTCACCCAGGAAACCCTGGCCCGCGAACACGGCGACGCACTCGCCGGCGACGGCATTCCGCTGATGTTCTCCACCGAGCTTTTCGCAGACACCGACAGCGCCGTCCTCAACCCCGGCGACAGCTATGGCCGTCTGCGGCTGGTCCGGCCGGGCGACCCGCTTCCCTCGGCCCGTGACGTCGCCATCTTCACCTACGTCCCC
This sequence comes from Methylomarinovum tepidoasis, assembly GCF_030294985.1. NCBI lineage: Bacteria > Pseudomonadati > Pseudomonadota > Gammaproteobacteria > Methylococcales > Methylothermaceae > Methylomarinovum > Methylomarinovum tepidoasis. Next base: position 1,540,859 of record NZ_AP024718.1, on the reverse strand, counting down.
AACGACCTGAAACGGGTGGCCGGCATCATCACCGAAACGCCCCAGACCACCCTGTCCCACATCAACCTGCGGGCCAAACAGGACCGGCGGCCCAACGTCTATCTTCGAAACGCCGCCACCCGTCCTGACATCGCCCCTCTCATCGGCCAATGGGTGCATCTTCACGCCGACGCCGACGGCATCCGTCTGGAATCGGCCAGCGAGGCGGAAGCACAGAACTGGCTCGACGGTCTGCGGCCCACTCAGGTTCAGGTGCCGGAATACGATCTAAGCGTCACCGAACCGCTGCCGCTGACGGACATCGGCTTTTCCGACTGGCGCGCCTTCGGGGTCAAGGCCGCCAACGTCGCCGAGCTGGGGAAGATCCTCCCGGAAGGAGTAGCCCCCGACGGCTATGTCCTCCCCTTTTCCCTCTACGACCGCTTCATGGCCCTGCCCCGCTGCGGTAAGGCGCAAACCACCCTGTGTCCGCCGGGAGAACACGGACCTTCCTTTTACGATCAGGTCCGGGCGCTCCTGGCCGACGCCCGGTTCCAGGATGATCCGGAATACCGCAGCGCCCAGCTCAAAACCCTGCGCAAACGGATCAAAAAAGGCGAGGCGCCGGACGATCTGATCGCCGCCATCGAAGCCGTCCGCCGTTTCTGGGAACCCGGCGGACCGCCTTTCCACCAGTCGCTGCGCTGCCGTTCCAGCACCAATAACGAAGATCTTCCCGGCTTCAACGGCGCTGGCCTCTATCGTTCGACCACCCACAAGGCCGACGAGGGGGCGCTGATCGAGAGCGTCAAGAAAGTCTGGGCCAGCCTATGGAACGATGGGGCGTTCGAGGAACGGGCGTTCTGGCGCGTCGATCACCTGCATACCTACATGGGAGTGCTGATCCATCCCAACTACGGCGACGAGCAGGCCAACGGGGTGGCCGTAAGCGCGAATCTCTACAATGCCGGCTGGCCCGGCTTCACCGTCAACGCCCAGTACGGGGAAATCTCGGTCACCAACCCCAAACCCCTGGAAATCGGCGGCGAGACGGTCTTTCCTGTTCCGGACGAGTTCCTGCTGGTCCGGTTGCCGGGAGCGGAAAGCACCGACACCTGGGAAACTCTGTACCTGCGTCACAGCAACGTCACCGAAGTCTATGGCCAGCCGGTCTCGGAAACGGTGCTGCGCCGGGAAGAGATCGCACAGTTGCGTCATTACCTGACCCTCATCCACCACCACTTCAAAAAGCGCTACGGCGGCGAAGACGATTTCGCCATCGAGATCGAGTTCAAGATCACCGAAACCGACGACGGCAGCCGCGGCCATCTGGCCATCAAACAGGCCCGGCCTTGGATTCGATGACCGCGTTCAGGTACGGATCAGCGGCGCCTTCCACCGCCGCGCCGGGGCATGGCACGTGGCGCCCGCATGGGCTGTATCGAGGGTCGCGGCCTTGGCCGACCGATGTTGCTGGGTGGCTTGGGGCGTGATGGGGCGCCGGGCGTGGTGATGGGGCGCCCCGGAAGCGGCCTGGGGTTTGCCGGTTGAATGGGCGTGACGGGCTTGGGCCGGTCGGGATGATGGTGGTGATCGTCGTCGTCCCAGCAGCAGGGATAAGGATAGTAGTCCCAGCCGGAACCGTAATAGGGGTAGCCGTACCAGACGCCGACGCTGGTGTAACCGATGCCATCCGAGGTGCAGCCGCTGAGAAGCAAGGCGATGCCCGCCGCGGGGAAGGCCAGCAGTCCTCTGAGAGGCTTTTTCATGATCAGTGCACCTCCTTGCCTGACGGGAAGACCCAGCGCTGCAGGATGAGCATGGCGCCGCCGTTGTCGGCGATGAGCGCGGTATCCTCGCTGGCGCCCTCTTCGCCGGGGACCAGCAGCACGCGACCGCCGAGCTTGCGGACCTTGTCGAGCAGGCTGGCGGGATCCTTCACTCTCACCACGGGCACCCAGCGGCCGGCATAGGCCTTCTGCCTGATGGAGCGAATTCCGGCACGCCATCGCCCTTCGTCGATGAGCACCACGTAGTCGTCTCCCTGCAGTGCCCCTTCGTACTGCCCCACTTCCGTGTAGAAACTCACCAAGGGACCGGGCTCCAGCGTCCAGACCTCGTTCCACAGCCAGTCGCCGATGCCGGGTTCGCGGTCCATCGGATCGCCGCCAGTGGCATGGAGCAGCAGTAATTGGGCGCCCGCAGGATCGCCGATGAGCACGGCGCGCCCACGTTCGCCGAGTGACATGGGACCATTGATGAGCGTTCCGCCGTTGGCCTGCACCGTTTCGGCAGCGCGGTCCACATCCTCCACCGACATGAAGGCGAGCCACTGGCTAGGCACCGGCCGGGCCTTGCCGGTCCCGGGGCGAATGGCAACGATGCCGCCGATCAGCCGGTCGCCGTTGTAAATCTGGATGTATTCGCCGCGATTGCGGAAGGACCAGCCAAGGAGCTCACCATAAAAGGTCTGGGCCGCCACCTCGTCCGTCGTGAGCAGGTCATGCCAGACGAACTTCCCGGGATGATGTTCACCGGTAGGCTGTTCGGTGATCGGGGGCAGCAAGAACGCTTCGCCGGTCCCACCCTGTTCCCCGAGCGTGGAGCACCCGCCGATGAGCAGCAGGGCCAGCAGGAGAATTCCGGCTGCGGGCCGGTAGCCGGTGGGTCTGATTGGCATGTTCGGATCGTCCTTTGTCTGCGCCTTAGCGGGGAAACTATATCACATGGTTTTTGACGCCCGGGGGCTTTCCCTGGCGTTTCTTGTTGGCGGACCCGGCGACGGCAATCCACACTAGGCTGGTCACCACGTGCAGATAATTCGGGTGGAACACCGTAAGGATATCTACCGATCCTCTCCTTGAACCGCCGGCCACGCCCACAGATCGTGATCGCCGGAAGCGGTGATCTCCACCTTGGCGAACTGGCCGGGGCGCAGCTCCTGGCCGTCCTCGATCACCACCACCCCGTCGATTTCCGGAGCGTCGCCATAGCTTCTGGCGATGGCGCCTTCTTCGCCGACCTCGTCCACCAGCACCGTCTCCACCCTGCCGACCCGCGCGGCCAGCTTGTCGGCGCTGATCTCCGCCTGCAGCGCCATCAGCTCAGCCAGCCGTTTCTCCTTGACTTCCTCCGGCACCGGATCGGGCAGTGCGTTGGCCGCCGCCCCTTCCACCGGGGAATACTTGAACGCCCCCACCCGATCGAGCCGGGCCTCTCGCAGGAAATCCAGCAGCTGTTCGAACTCGGCGTCGGTCTCCCCCGGAAAGCCGACGATGAAGGTGCTGCGCAGCACCAGATCGGGACACACCCGCCGCCAGAACTCGATCCGCCGCAGCGTGTCCTCGGCATCGGCCGGGCGCTTCATCAATTTGAGAATCCGGGGGCTGGCGTGCTGCAGCGGCACGTCCAGATAGGGCAGGATCCTTCCCTCGGCCATCAGGGGAATCACCTCGTCCACGTGGGGATAAGGGTAGACGTAGTGGAGCCGCACCCACACTCCCAGCTCCCCCAGCCCCCGGGCCAGATCGGTCAAGCGGGTCCGGAAGCGGCGGCCGCGCCAATCGTCCTCCCGGTACTTGAGATCGGCGCCGTAGGCGCTGGTGTCCTGGGAAATGACCAACAGCTCGCGCACCCCTGCCAGCACCAGCCGCTCGGCCTCGGCCAGCACCTCGCCGACCGGGCGGCTGACCAAGGGCCCGCGCAGGGAGGGGATGATGCAGAAGGTGCATTTGTGGTTGCAGCCCTCGGCGATCTTCAGGTAGGCGTAGTGGCGCGGGGTCAGCCGGATCCCCTCCGGCGGCACCAGGCTGGTGAAGGGGTCGTGGGCCGGCGGCAGGTGACGGTGGACCGCGTCCATCACCCCCTCGTAGTCGTGGGCCCCGGTCACCTCCAGCACGCCGGGAAAGCGTTTCCGGATCCTGTCGGCCCGCTCCCCCAGGCAGCCGGTGACGATCACCCGGCCATGCTCGTCCAGAGCCTCGCCGATGGCCTCCAGAGACTCGGCCACCGCCTCCTCGATGAAACCGCAAGTGTTGACCACCACCAGATCGGCCTGATCGTAGGCGGGGGAAATCTCATACCCTTCCGCCCGCAGGCGGGTGAGGATGCGCTCGCTGTCCACCAGCGCCTTGGGGCAGCCGAGGCTGACGAAGCCGATCCTGGGGAACAGTGTTTTTTCACTCATAGCGGGAAATCCAAATGAGATGACTCATTATAAGAGATTGGAAGAAATTGCCTTCGGGCCAAATCATCCGTATGCTGTTTTTCATGAATACCCCATCCCGGCCTGACATTGATCTCCATCACAGCACCTCCCTAGAGGCACCCTATTACCCACATCTCCTGCAACTCATAGAAATCAATGTCTTATCCGTTTTTTCTGCGGGAACTTGATCTCGGCCGTCTGGATGGCAGTCACGGCCTCCACGTAGGCGCTCAGTTTGGTCATGCCCTGCCACAAGGCTTTGGGGCCGGGCGGGGGATCGTTCTTGCGTCCCAGCCAGCCGCCAAAGCCAGCTACGAGACGGACGATCGTGCCCAAATCCGGCGGCTTCGAGGGTGGTGGGGTGCCCTAGAGGAGGCAGAAAAAGTGACCGGGAGCCTTAAAAAGCAGTATATAATTCCGTAAAGATATGTATATTATAACGCAAAGTCAGGAGAGCCTTCCATGCGCGCAAATCCACCACTTGCCATAGCACTTCTTTGCTCAGCCCCGTTGCTCGCAGCTGAACCTCTTCAGTCACTCGACCAATTTAAACACGAAATTATCACGGAACTGCTATCAGATCCTCGACTGCGGCAAGTGATTCGCGAGGAAATTCGCGCACAGGAAAAGCGCCGGGCACTGGCGAGAATACAAAATAAGATGGAAAGACAGAAAGCTCAAATTGAGCGCCTGAAAAAACATTTACGCCCCATTGACCCAAAACGCGACCATATTTATGGAAACCCAAATGCCCCGGTCAGCGTGATCGAATTCTCTGACTTTGAATGCCCCTATTGCCGAAAAATACATCCAACCCTAAAAAAACTGGTGCACGATTCCCGGGGCACGATAAATTGGGTTTTTCGCCATATGCCGGCAGATTTCCACAATCCAAACGCAAAAATGGAAGCAGAAGCCGCTGAATGCGCAGCTTACTTGGCAGGCAACGAGAGCTTTTGGATTTTTTCCGAAAAGCTGTTTCTACAACCCAAGCGGGGAAAGCAGGACCGGCAGGCCGCCATTCGCCAGGCTGCAAAGGCCGCAGGCATATCATTTGACGACCTATCCTCCTGTGTTTCAGAAGGTCGTTTCCGTACCAAGGTCGAGCAGGATGCTGAAGAGGCAAAACGGCTGGGGTTGATCGGAACCCCGGCAAACATTCTGGTCCATCACACTTCTGGACGGATGATCTTGCGCCAAGGAGCCGCCTCACTACTCCGTCTGCGGTTGGATATTGCCAAATTAAATGCCGCCCAGGAAAAACCCGGCCATTGAAGGCCGGGTTTCTTGTCAGATTAAATATTCACTTACCAAGCGTTTCACCACGCCTCATCGCTGCTTTACGATCCACCTCTTTCTTGAGTTTTCTTGCCACCTGTTCGGCCCGATACCGGGCACGGACAACCTCTTGTCGCTTACGCACTTCCAACATTTTCTGTCGCACCAGATCCCTCTCGGCAGGAGGCTGGTTTTGTTCAAAGGCCGTCACACTACCACTTAAAGACAAGATCAGGAAGCTCAGTATCCTTTTTTTCATTGGTCATTACCCTCATCAATGTAGAGCATGAGGAGGGGGGGGTGCCCCCTCCTCTGCGAAAGTTTATTTAATCCATGAACATCACCTCGGGCAACGGCGGCCGGTCAAAACGGATGACCCGGGGACTGCCTGATTCAGGACGGCAATGACTGATCGGCATTGCCAAAGCATAATAATAACCATAGTAATCACTCCAGCCTATCCAACCCGGGTAAATTCCGTCAAACGAGAAGCCTCCCATGGGATCAGTGGTCACAACCAGGCTGTTAAATTCGCCAGTCGTCCACTCATTCCACAAATCCACCTCAACACCTGCCACAGGTTGTCCGTCCCAGCCATAGGCGGTACCCGTCACCTGGCAAGTATCGGAACCGCCAAGGTCGATATAAACCGTTTCGTTATTTTCAGTGATCAAGGCCCCACCTGAATAATAAGGGGAATCTGAAGAGACATAAACCAGCCCCAGAGGAATCCCTGTAAAAGTCACCTGGCCATTGCCGTCCGTGGTTGCACTTGAGCTGTTTCCATTATCACTCCAGAGACTGACCCCTACATTCGCAAGTGGATTCCCATCACCATCAAAGACCGTTACCACCACCGAGGCACTACCTGCAGGACCGAAATCCTGCCGGGCGCCGTCCGTGCTGGGCATTACCGTATAGAGCCAGTAGCCGCTGCCTGTCCCAGTTTCATACCCCATCATAGAAATCTCTCCGAGGGGAACGGATACCGGCCCATATGAGCCGGAGCCTTCAGGGATGGAAATCTGGGTCCAATCATAACCAAAATAGTCACCATCATAGCTATAGCGCCACAGGTCAATGGAATCATAGGAACCAAGCAAAGCACCTTGCAATGCACCCCAGACAACCGGCAAATGAATATCGTGCTGGCAATGAATCCCATCTGACAATTCGGAACAGCCAGAATATATATCTGGGTACAGATGTTCACTCCTGCTCCAGGATTGAGCCTCATGCTCATAGGGAACCTCGATTGTAACTTCACCATAAGCGAATCCCTCCCCATAGTAGCCGGTGAAACAATCCGTCATGTCCGCTTCAATGTGGTAAGCACCGTTGTCATCCGTTGACAGCCACTGCGATTCACTGCAGCCATAGAATGTCATCGGAGCGTTGGGCATGGGATTTCCATCCGTGCCGTAAAGCGTTCCGTCAATGATGATCCAGTATTGACTCGGATGGACGGTGACCCAGTTTTCTGCAGTGCTGGTGTTGCCAGCTGCATCGCTGGCCGTTACCGTGATCTGGCACCACAAACCATATCCCGATACAGTGCTCGGCGACGTGAAGGTAGCGGTGAAAGTGCTCGGTGAGGGACCACTATCGGAATTTGGAACCAAACTGCCGCCGGTTCCATCCCAGCAGTTGTAACTCCATTCTACCGTCACGGGATCGACATCTTCCGGATCTGTCACGGTGACATGCACATCAGTGGATTGACCGATCAGCAGGGACTGATTGTCAATGAAGAAATCCGTAATCACCGGCGGATAGTTGATATCGGAAGACAGAGGCAAAACACCGTCGGCGCCTACATCCTGATAATCCAGATAACGACAGTTCTCCACATTCTGATTGGTCAGGCAGCTGCCCTGATCTTGAGGATCGTCGAACACGGCCGCATCGGCTATATTCTGGCTCAGGCTGTAAGTCCCATCACCATCACGCACCAAGTAATACTTGACTCCCGAGAGGTAGGTGTATACCCGGATTTGCTCGGTCTGAGTCGCACTGCTTTTCTTGACCGTGAGGGAAGAAATGGTGTCGCCACCGGTTTCAGGATCGTCGGCATCACGGTTACAAGCCCGTTCTGGCGAGGTTCCATTGTAAGTTACGCCTTCAGCATACCAATCCATAAAGTCCAGATCAGCGCCACTGTTTTCATCCACGAATTTATATTTGAAGCAGGAATGGGTATCGACCGGTTGATCGTAGTTCCACCAGGTAAAATGGCTGACCTGACCACAGATCATCAGCTGACCGTTGCGGTCTTCCACCGTTCCCTGTCCTTCTTCTATCCATAATCCACGACTCTCATCGTAATACCACAATGGCACGGTATCACCGACCTGCAACCCTGAAGTTGCCTTCATGCAAACCTCGGCGGTGCCTCCCAACTGATGGATAGGATTACCATCCTGGTCACGCAAATCAAATTCCATCATACCGAAGCTTTCCAATGGCACTGGCGCAGCATTGGGGTCGGAACCTGGCGGCAACGCAAGCAGATCACCGCCCGGTGCGGCATCCAGCTCAGTCTCCGGATCGAGATAAGTCACCGTCCCCGTCACCTTGGTCACACCGACCGGCAGAGCGTCGGTCGGGATCTTGAGCGAACCGACGGTTTGCCCATCTTCCTGAATGGGAACGCCTTGAGAAACATCATCGTCTTCCGTGATCTGATCGGAGACAGGATCAAGGCGCACGATTACTTCGTAATTCGTAGTTCCAGGGACCAGAACCGCCTTGGCATAGCCGCTGGAATATCCAGATGCCGATACACGGACGGGAAAGAACCGATTGAGACCATCGGTAGCCAATTCGTTCACGCTCACACCTGTTGCCGTGAAGCGACCTGCCGCATCCGTGGCGACCTGAACCGAATTGAGCCCGATGACCACACTGGCACCGGTCAGAGCGGCGCCACCACCATAGACCTCACCACTGACGCTGAAACAAGCGTTCTGGGGGTCATTGGGACACAGATCTTCCCCATCAGGAATACCATCTCCGTCGCTGTCGGCAGGCGCCACGAATACCTGCGCCTCCACCTCGTAAGCGAAACGCGCCCGACGTGGCTGGAACTTGATGGTCACTTGGCGCTGAGCACCGGGCTCAAGGACTTCTTCCGCAACAAGTACATCGAAATATGGCTGCCCATTCTCCTCCCCATCATCGTTGGTCACCGTGTGGGAGGCACTCGTCACCAGCAAACGAAGCGGGCCGGTGATCGCTTTACCCGACGTGTTGGTAAGGGTGTTGATCGTGTAGTAAACCCGCTCTCCAGTATCGTAGAAACGGCTGCCTTTCTCCACAGTCACCCCTGCGGCAGGTTGCCATTCCCCTGCAATGGCACCCGCCGCAATAGCTCCATGACTAAAGACAAGCGCAAGGAAGAAACTGAAAAGGCCGGCAATGGCGCTCCGGTTCCACGATGTTTTTCTGTTTGTCATCGTTCTCCTCCCAATCTGTCAGAAAGTTTTACGCCGCAGCAGCAGCATGCCCAGCCCCAACAATCCAAGAATGCTTGGTTCAGGCACGGCCGCCAGTCTTTCGGTTATCGTAACGTTGTCGATCAAGAGCGTGTCATCGCCACCAGCAATATTCTCCAGCGCGAAGAGGATTTCAACCGCTTTACCTGCAAACGCCGTCACATCGAAAGGCCCTGGAGACACATCCAGGTCCAACGGGGGCAGTCCCGATCCGGATTTATCAGTCAACTGGGCGTACCAATTATCACCCCCCGCCACATCGTCAAGCGAGACGCTGTAGTCGAAATCCAGCCACAAAGTACTGCCTGATGCAGAGAGCGTGGGCATGGTGAATTGTTGATACAGCGATAAAGCCCAACCAGTGCCAGTTTGATCATAATGAGTACTTAGTTTGGCTGCGTTTGTAAAACCCGCCTCGTTGACGATGGTGAAAGGATCCGGCGATGTGGATGCATCCATATCTGCCGCATCGAAATCCGTGATGTAATCTTCCTGCCCGGACCAACCAGTGAATCCTGAAGAAAAATCGCCATTTACAAGCGTGGCCGAAGCCGCACTACCCCACATCAGTCCCACCATCAATGCCAAGTGGTGCCATCTTGTTTTCATCTATGACCTCCTACCTTTTAAACAGATCAACTTGCACCTTAAATATTCGCAAAATCTGCGCCAGATAAAATTATTTTTTATAAAATCAATACCATATACAAGAAATTTATGGTTTTTTGAGACACAAGGCCCAGAGACTGTAAAAAATATCGACACTCATGACGGTGGTATCTGTAACACCAAGTCTTTCGGCACACGCCTGCAGCTGTAGCTTCAAGGGCACAGGGCCCCGACCGACGGTTTCGATCGGGAAACGCAGCTCGACCCGGGCCTGACACACGGGCAACGGCCGGCGGCTGTAAAAAATTCTGACACTTTGGGGCGGGGATAAGCGATGGGGTGGGGATAAGCGATCGGCCCGAGGCGCCAGCCGCGAGTAGGCAAGTCCAGGGCCAGGCGGGTGGGAAGGAGGTCTTGGCCCACTTCCGGACCGTTGAGGTACCAGCCGTCGGCGATCCTGAACCAGACCACGCATTCCCCTCCCCACAAAAAGCCGCTGACACGGACTTGGGCGCGAGCGGCCCACCACACCGGTCCCACCTCGCCCTGTTCGAACTCGCGCAGGGCCAACAGCAGCCCGAAGAAGCCGACGGGGCTGCGCGGCGGACCGCAGCTCCTGGGGCGGCGGCCAGCCGACGCAGACGGGCTTCGTATTCGGACTGGGGGGCGCGACGCTGGAGGCGGGCCAGCACCCGGGCGCGGTCGAGCCAGAGCGGATCGGTGGTCATATCGTAAAGAGCCAGCAGACCCTCGCCGAGAAAGGCGTAGTCCTCCTGCAGCCCCTCGCTGCCGGCGCGGCCGTTCAGAGAGGCGCGCAGCAGCCGGCTATCCCGGCGGTGGCGGATACGGGGACCGTAATCGGGCCCTTTGGCTTGCAGTTTGCGCTGCAGCTCGGCCGGGCAGGTGGCACCCTCGGCGTGGGGAAGGGGCAGGTACAGGGCGCTGACCTCGAAGGAGAGGAAAAGGCCGATTCTACGCCAGGCTCGATAGCGCCACCGCAATCACAACGAAAAAGAAACAATGATGGGAACAAATCTCTATTTGTACGGTCTATGGAAACAAGTGTTCATCACTTACCTCCTTTTTAGGATCCTCCTCATGGGTATTGCTCCCATGCCTTGGCCCGCCCTTCCCGGCGGGCATTTTTTTTGGCTAGCCTTCGTCCCCGAGGCGCAGCCGGCCCATTCCGACGGCGGCGTCGATGACCCGCTCGGCCAGGCGCGAGAACGGCAGGCTCTGAATCCACACGCTGCCGGTGCCCGAAAGCGTGGCCAGAAACAATCCCTCGCCGCCGAAGAACATGCTCCTGAGCCCGCCGGCCAGGCCGATGCCGTAGTCGATCCCCGGCCCGAAGGCCACCAGGCAGCCGGTATCGATCCGGATCGTCTCCCCTACCAAATCCTTCTTCACCACCTTGCCGCCGGCGTGGAGGAAGGCCATGCCGTCCCCCTCCAGGCGCTCGAGGATGAAGCCCTCGCCGCCGAAGAAGCCGGTGCCCAGGCGCTTCTGAAACACCACGTCGATCTTCGTCCCCTTGGCGGCGGCGAGGAAGGCGTCCTTCTGGCAGGTGATCTCCCCACCCAATTGGGCCAGATCGACAGGAATGATGGAGCCGGGATAGGGAGCGGCGAAGGCGACGGTGCGCGGGCGCTGTCCTTCGTTGGTGAAATGGGTCAGGAACACGGACTCGCCGGTGAGCATGCGCTTTCCCAGAGACCACAGCTTGCCCATGACCCCGGCCTCGGAGCCGTCACCGAGGCGGGTCTCGAAGGCGATGTCCTCCTCCAGGTAGAGCATCATCCCCGCCTCGGCCACCACGGTCTCGCCGGGATCGAGAACGATCTCCACCAGCTGCAGGTCCTCACCGACGATGCGGTAGTCGACTTCGTGGCTTTGCATGGTTTTTCACCCTCGCAGCAACAGATTCCCCAGCACCTGCTCGTACACCTCGGTCAGGGCGTCGAGATCGGCCACCGCCACGTGCTCGTTGACCTGGTGGATGGTGGCGTTGATAGGTCCCAGCTCCAGCACCTGGGCGCCGGTGGGGGCGATGAAACGGCCATCGGAGGTGCCGCCGGCGGTGGACAGTTCGGCCTCCCGTCCCAGCACCTCCCTGAGGGCCTGCTGCACCGCGCCGATGATCTCGTCACTGGCGGTCAGGAAGGGGTTGCCGGACAGGCGCCAGTCCAGTTCGTAGTCGAGACCGTAGTGGTCGAGGATCTCGGCCACCCGGCGCTGGATGGCCTCGGCGGTCAGCTCGGTGGAGAAGCGGAAGTTGAACTGGACGTCGAGATGGCCGGGGATGACGTTCTCGGCCCCGGTGCCAGCCTCGATATTGGCGATTTGAAAAGTGGTGGAGGGAAAGTGGTCGTTGCCCTCGTCCCAGACTTCGTTGACCAGGTGGTTCAAGGCCGGGGCGAACTGGTGGATGGGATTTCTGGCCTTGTGGGGATAGGCCACGTGCCCCTGAACGCCGAAGACCCGCAACATGCCGGTGAGGGAGCCGCGGCGTCCGACCTTGACCACGTCACCCAGCTTCGTCTCGCTCGACGGCTCCCCCACCAGGCACCAGTCGATGGTTTCGTCGCGGGCCTGGAGCACCTCCACCACCTTCGCCACGCCGTCGACGGCGAGTCCTTCCTCGTCGGAAGTCAGCAGCACGGCGATGGAACCGGCGTGATCCGGGTGCTTCTCCACGAAACGGCGGCAGGCGACGGTGAAGGCCGCCACCGCCCCCTTCATGTCGGCGGCGCCGCGGCCGTAGAGCTTGCCCTCGTGGACGTGGGGCTCGAAGGGCGGAAAGATCCAGGCGGCCGGGTCGCCGGGCGGCACCACGTCGGTGTGACCGAGAAACACGAACAGCGGCCGGGCGCTGCCGCGGCGCAGCCACAGATTGCGGGTGTCGCCGAAGTCGAGGAATTCCGCCTCGAAACCCGAAGGCTCCAGCTTCTCCACGATCAGCTCCATGCAGCCGGCGTCCTCCGGCGTCACTGAGGGCTTAGCGATCAGGGCCTTGGCCAGCTCCAGGGTTTCGCTCACGGTCAGTCCCTAAGCAGCTCGTTGATCCCCACCTTGCTGCGGGTACGCTCGTCCACCTGTTTGATGATGACGGCGCAGTAGAGGCTGTGGCTGCCGTCCTTGGCCGGCAGGCTGCCGGGCACCACCACCGAGCCGGCAGGCACGCGGCCGTAGCTGATTTCGCCGGTTTGGCGGTTGTAGATCTTGGTGGACTGGCCGATGTAGACCCCCATGGAGATCACCGAACCTTCCTCGACGATCACCCCCTCGACGATCTCGGAGCGGGCGCCGATGAAGCAATTGTCCTCGATGATGGTGGGATTGGCTTGCAGCGGCTCCAGCACCCCGCCGATACCAACGCCGCCGGACAGATGCACGTTCTTGCCGATCTGGGCACAGGAACCCACCGTGGCCCAGGTGTCCACCATGGTGCCGGAATCCACGTAAGCGCCGATGTTGACGTAGGACGGCATCAGCACCGCGCCCGGCGCCACGTAGGCCCCGCGGCGGACGTTGGCGAAAGGCACCACCCGCACCCCGTCGCGGCGGAAGTCCTCGGGGCGGTAGCCGGCATACTTCAGCTCCACCTTGTCGTAGAAATTGGTCGGCGCCCCATCCATCATGCGGTTGTCATTGAGGCGGAACGACAGCAGCACCGCCTTCTTGAGCCACTGGTTCACCACCCACTGGCCGTCCTTTTTCTCCGCCACCCGCGCCTGACCGGAATCGAGCAGGCACAGAGCCGCCTCCACCGCCTCGCGGATTTCCGCCGGGGCGCTTTGGGGGCTCAGTTCGGTCCGCTTTTCGAAGGCGTCCTCGATGACGCGCGCCAGTTCACTCATTGCGATATCCCTGTTATGGTTGTCGATGGAAACGGCAAAGCATACCCGCCATGCGCCAACGGATTCAAGCACATCTCATGGGACTGGGGATTCTGGCCTCGGTGCTGGGCGGATGCGCGGCTCATCCTTCCCGACCCGCCGCTTCGGCCACGCATCTGGGAGCGAGGATCGCCGCCATCGCGCTGCGGTATCAGGGCGTGCCTTACCGTTACGGCGGCAACGATCCCAGCGGCTTCGATTGCAGCGGCCTAGTCCAATTCACCCACCGCCGCTTCGGCCTTGACGTTCCCCGCGCCGCCAGGCAACAATGGCGCCACGCCCGCAAGATCCCGGCCGGGGCACTGCAACCGGGAGACCTGCTGTTCTTCCGTCCCGCGCGCAAGGGCTGGCACGTGGGCGACGGCAATTTCGTCCACGCCCCTTCGCGCGGCAAGCGCGTCCGAACCACCCGGCTTAACCGCTACTGGTGGCGGCATTTCATCGGGGCCGGACGGTATTGGTGAGCTTCAGGCCCAGTACTTGCGCAGCCGCTTGAAGCGTTCCAACGCTTCCTTGACCCTGGCGGCGGTTTCCGGATCCTGCAATTCGTTGTTGCGGTAGATGCGGTCGAGCAGGCCCTCCTTGACCAGGGCTTCCTTGATCCAGCGCTTGGCGAAGCGGTAGTTGGTGGGCACGGCGGCCAGTTCGCCGGTTTCCGGATTTTTGAACTGCTTGAGCTGGGCGACTTCCTCGTCGCTGGGTTCGGGTTCGGCCGTGGCGGGCGCGGCCTCGGCGGCCGGCTTCGGCGCTTCAGGCGACACCGGAGCCTGCGGCGGTGGCGGGGCAGCGGTTTCAGGTCCTTCCTCGTGGGGACAGCCCTTGATGGCCACGCTGATGAAGATGTACAGCGTGTAGGCCACAAACAATACGGTCAAAGCGACTAACAGTTCGAACATGTGTTTTCCTCCCCTGGTATCGTTATTCTAAGCGGCACGGACCAGAATCTCTCCCCGTCCCACCGAGGCCAGATCCCCCCCGTAGCGGTGGACCCGGTTGAAGGCGTTGGCTGGATCGGCGAAGCGGCTGTCGAGATGGCGCAGGCCGGCGAACCACAGCGGCAGGAATCCCAGGGTGTGGGTGCCGCAGTCGCCGTAGGTGGCCGGGATGACTGCCGGTTCCCGCCACAACAGCAGGGTGCCGCGGCGCAGGCCGTAGCCGGGATTTTTCCCCACCTGCCCCATCACCGCGATGGTGCCGGCGATCAGGCGCGAACCGCAGTAGTCACCAGCGTTGCCTTCCACCAGGATGATGCCGCGGCGCAACTGGTCACCGCAACGGTCGCCGGCATCTCCCTTCACCAGCACGATGCCGCCGCGCATGCCGCGTTTGTCCCCGGGCAGGGCGGCGCCCAGGAAGTTTCCGGCATTGCCGTCGATCTGCACCAGACCGCCGCGCAGTTCGCAGGCGGCGAAAAGATCGGCATCGCCCTTGACGTGCAGCCGGCCCGAACGCATCCCCATGCCGGCATAGGCCCCCGCATTTCCTTCCACGGTGATGTCGAGATCGCGGGCGTCGCGGCCGATGTAATCGAGCTTGCGGCAGTCGCCGCGCAGCACCAGGCGGGCGGTGTCATCGCCTTCCAGGGTGAACAGCTCGTCCACGCGCCGGCGGCGCTTTCCGAGCCAGAGCTTGAGGGCGGCGATTTCCGCCGGGGTCAGTTCCCTGGCCGCCGACAGTGGACGCATGTCCACCCGCTGGCGGGGTTCGGCCTTCAGGGTCAAAGTCAACGCGCTCATGCCATGATCTCCCGCAGGTGAAAGTGGAACGGCCCCAGCTTGCCGCCGTAGTTGCCGGCGCTGATGCGGCGGATGCCGGCCCCGGCCCCCAGCTGACACACCGCCTCGATGCCGGCGCGCATGGCCTTGTCGATGTCCTCCTTGGTCAGACCGTCGATGACGATCTCCATCACCGATTCGATCTCCGGTGACAGCTGGGTGTTCGTCACCCCTTTCAGGGTCGGACAAAAGGCGTCGTTGGTGGAGGCATTGAGGGCCTTGTACTTGGAGCCGACCTTGGAACCGGAGCGCACCACCCCGCCGGGAAACGGCATGATGACGTTGGGGATCTCTTTCATCGCCGCCACCGCCGCCTCACAGGCCGCCAGGGCTTGGGGCTGGGATTCGGCCAGGATCAGGAAATTGCCGCCGCCGACCGCATCTACCATGCCGGTGGTTTCCTCGGCCAAAAATTCGCCGTCCATCACCGGGATGCGCCAGTAGCGCCTGCCGCCGATCTTCTTCGACATCTGGAAACCGTCGCCGAAGAAACGCAGGTTCTTGCCCAGGGGAATGGGCTTGCCTCCCTCGATGCCGGCGAACAGGGCCGAGGTGGGCGAGGTCAGCACGCACTGGCCGGCGCGGGTTTCCAGCTGTTTGGCCAGCCCCTTGCCGCCCATGGCGAAGATCAGCACCGCAACCCCGGGGCGGCCGTCCGGCGTCTCCTCCGGGCTGAGCTCGCGCTCGATGCCGGCCTCGCAGCCGCAGGCGATCACCGAGGTGGCGAAACCCGTCATGGCGCGGGCGCTGTGGTAGGCCCACTCCAGGTTCTGGGCGGTGATGATGGCGCGGGTGGCCTTCATGGGGAAGGCCTCGGCGAAGGTGTCGTCGATGTGGATGCCGTTGATGACCATCAGCCCTGCCCTCCGCACGGATGCACGGTGATGCTGCCACGGCCGTCCTCGGCGATCTCCTCGTCACGGATGATGAAGTTGTCCAGTTTCATGGTCATGTAGCGGTCGAAGTAATCGGCCAGTTGCTTCTCGATGCCGGCATCGTAATCCGGCTTGACGGTGTGGGTGGTGCCCCAGGTGACGCCGACCACCTGGCCGTCCCGGACCACCAGCTCGCCGTCCTTGAACACGTAGGCCGGCCTGGCGAACATGGCCTCCACGTCCTCGTTGGGGGTATAGACGGTGATGTCGGCCGCCGCTCCCGCCCCCAGATGGCCGCGGTCGTCCAGGCCCACCAGCCTGGCGGCCCCGGCGCGGGTCATGATGGCGATCTCGTAGAGGCTGTATTCGCGCTCGATGGCCGCCAGGGTGGTCATCTTCTGCGCCTCCGGGTGCAGGCGCGAGAGCTGCTCGTTGCGGAAGGTCCGGTCCATGAGCAGGCGGATCAGGTGGGGATAGCTGGTGAAGGGGGCGCCGTTGGGATGGTCGGTGGTGAGAAACACCCGCCACGGGTCGTCCACCAGCAGGAAGATCTCCAGGCCGATGGCCCACTGCAGGGCGTTGACGAAGTTCTGGTCCCGATACTTGAACGGCACCACCCCGCAGCCGGCGTCGCATTCGATGTCCATGCACACCCACTTCTTCGGATGGGCGTGGCCGGCGTTGGCGTGCTGGCGCATGTTGTCGCCCGAGGCGGTGACCGTCTGCCCGAACAGGATCTGGCCCACGTCCACGGTGATGTTGGGGTTGGCGTTGACCGCCTCGGCGATCCGCGCCGCCCCGGAGGAAAACTTGAAATCCCCCTCGGTGCCGTAGCTGTGGAACTGGATGTGGGTCAGATGCAGAGGCAACCCCTCGATGCCGGCGATGGTCTTGAGGGTGGTTTCCACATTGCCCGGCACCCCCAGGTTGCAGCCGTGGACGTGGAGCGGATGGGGAACGCCCAGTTCATGCACTGCGGTGGCCAGGGTCTTGAGCACCTGGCGCGGCGTGACGCCGTAGTAGGCGTGCCGCTCGTCCAGATCCAGGGCCCGCTGGTTGAACTTGAAGGCGCTGATGCCACCGGGGTTGACCACCTTGATGCCGATGCACTGGGTGGCGTTCAGGGTCCAGGCGACGTAATCGTTGATGGCCTGCTGGTCAGCGCCGTCGCGCAGCAGCCGCAGCAGGAAATCGTCGCTGCCGAGCATGGCGTAACCGCCCTTGTCGAGGATGGGAATGTCGCCCATCTCCATGTGGGCCTGGCGAGCGTTGACCGGCAGCACCGCCGGCTCGAAGGCGGTGGTAAAGCCCATCTCGGCGTAGCGGTAGCCGGTGGTCAGGGTACTGGGGGCGGCATGGCCACAACCGGAACGCAGCCGCTCGGTGTGGTACTGGGGATCGGCACGGTGGTCCTCCGGTAGCATCGTGCGGGCGATGTTGACCTTACCGCCGCCGATGTGGGTGTGCATGTCGATGGCGCCTGCCATGACGATCTTTCCGGACAGGTCGTATTCCCGATCGACCCGTGCGCCGGGCGGCGGCTCGACGATACGGCCGTCCTGGACGTAGAGGTCGCGCACCTGACCGTCGATGCCATGAGCTGGATCGTAGACGGTGCCTCCCTTGAGTTTGATCAGCATATCGGTTCCCTGTTCGTTGGGTTGAAGATCATTGCCCGGCTCCCGCGTATTCCGCCACCATCTCCACCAGCACTGCGAACACCGTCAGCATGAAGACCACCGCCAGCGCCATCAACGCCAGCAGCACCTTGGGGATGCCCAACTCCAGATAAGCTTCGGTGGGGTTTTTGGGATTGTAATAGACGGTCACCTGCTTGCCTTCCTGATAGCGTTTCAAGATCTCGCGGTGGAAGGCTTCGCGGTTGGTGTAGATGTAGTCGGGATTGATGCGGTGGCCGTGATAGGTGCGCCCGCCGACCTGGTATTCGTAACTGACGTGGGCGCCGAACAGCCTGGCGCCCGTGCGGGGATGTTCGGCAGCATCCAACCGGGTGGCGACGATCCGCCCCGGCGCCTTGCGCCAGGTGGCCGAACGCACCACGTAGTGGCGGATCACGTAGATCGCCAGGGCGACGGCGATGCCGACGACCAAAACGCCGGCGATCAGGGTGGCGAGCAACTGGCTCGTCATCGCCGCAGCTTGGCCTCGATGGCCTGCAGCACCTCGGCGGCGCTGGGCAATGCCGTCTCCCGCAGCCGGTACAGCCGCACCGCCACCACGTTGTCGGTGCGGTAAGTGTGGCCGGCATGGTCGATGCCGGGACAACCCACCGGAATGAACACCTCCGGCTCCCGGCCCAAGGTCATGCCGCAGCGGCCGACGACCACCTGAGAAACGTCGGCCGCCGGCGGCGTCTGGCTGGCGTCGAAGGGCGCCAGCCACAGCAACGCATCGGCCTCGCCGCCGGCCAGCAGCCGGTCGGCGGCGTTGAGCCAGGGATCGTAGTTGGGCGTGCCGCGGCGGAAATCCACCCGCAGCGGGAAGCCGGTCTGCCAACCGCACACCTGGGCGACGGTCTGATCCCCATTCTTGCCGCCCAAAGGCAGGCCGCTGCAGCGGGTGGCCCGGTTGATTTCCTTGACCAGCTCGCACAGATTCTGCACCGTCAGCTCGGCGTGATCCCAGGCCAGCGCCCCGGCGGCCCAGACCACCACTCCGTAGCGGGCCGCCTTGAGCGCTTCGGCCAGATTCCGCAGCTCGGCGACATGGATGCCGCCGACGCGCTCGGCCGCCACCGGGGCGTCCTTGGCCAGGGCCCGCAAGGCCGCCACCACCTGAGGCAGGTCGCCATCCCTACAGGCCAGCACCCGGGGCGGCGTTCCATCCGGCGCGGTGGCGCTGGTACCCGAAGGCGCCTTGCCCAGGAATGTCACCCGGCGCTCGCCGGCGGTGACGAACATGCCATCCTGCCACACGTGGCGTTCGAAGAAGCGGGGAAAGGCGGCATCGATGTCGCAGCCGACCACCACGATCAAATCGGCGCGGTTCTTCACCTCCGCCAGGGTACAGGTCATCCAGCCGGAATCCT
This sequence comes from Methylomarinovum tepidoasis, assembly GCF_030294985.1. Taxonomy (NCBI): domain Bacteria; kingdom Pseudomonadati; phylum Pseudomonadota; class Gammaproteobacteria; order Methylococcales; family Methylothermaceae; genus Methylomarinovum; species Methylomarinovum tepidoasis. The sequence goes on along the minus strand of NZ_AP024718.1, from coordinate 1,521,694 downwards.
GCAGCACCAGGAGGTTGCGCAGGCTGGCTTCAGCATTGACGGTATCGACCACCGCCCCCAGCCGGTCGGCCAGGGACAGGGCGGCACGGATACCGTTGACGTCGGCGGCCATGCCGGCAAACAGCGGCGCCTCGGCCTTGCCGAGAATCCCCGCCGCCTCGGCGACGGCGGTTTCCAGATCCACCGGCTTTCCCCGGACCCGGGGGCAGGTGTCCCCCAAGGGCTGCTCGAAACCGGCCCGAGTGACGGCGTCGCCGTTCTCCACCACCTCGACCCGGCCGTCGTCCCCGATCCGCAGGGTCAGATCGTCGGCGGCGATTCCACAGAAGGGGCTGGGCACTTCCACCCACATTCCCGGTTCGGTCATCTTGGCCATCGGCGCTCCCTGTGCTACATGGTTTCGTCGCATTATAGCAACTCGGCCTACCGGGGAAAGGGCAGGAAACCTGCCACTGGCACCCACCACCCTAAAGCGTTAGAATTTTCGATCCAACTTCGCCCCGATAGCTCAGCTGGATAGAGCGTCCCCCTCCTAAGGGGAAGGCCCCAGGTTCGAATCCTGGTCGGGGCGCCATCCCCCCACGCCTGCCAAGCGTCCCTCAGCAAGGAGGTATATCCGATGACACGGTGCGTTCTGTTCACCCTGATGACACTGCTGGCCGCCTGCGCCGGCACGCCCGAGAGCCAACCGCCCGCGCAAGCGAAGGCGGAACCGGCGAAGCGATGGAACCCCAGCACGCTTAAAGAGGAGACCAAACAGACGGCGATGGCCGCCAGCCGGGATTACTTCGGCTGCATTCAGGACGAGCTGATGCATTACCGCTACCAGGGCGGTGACTCCCGCTACGAAACCCAGGCGCTGCTGCGCCGCTGTGAGAAACGCCTGCAGCCGATCCGCACCGCCTTCGACGCCGAGGGCGTCGATCCCCGCATCACCCGCCGCTATCTCAAACGCAAGCGCACCCAGGCGGCGCGTTTCGTGCTGCGCAATCTCATGGCGGTGGAAGCCCAGGCTCGGGCAGCCCGGCAGACGGGGGAATGATACAATTCCGCCTCAGTGAGGCTCCCCAACCATAACGACAGGATTGAAGAGGCATGAACATCGACATTTCCCAGCTGCCCCAGACCCTGGACGCGCTCCATCTGATCCTGGGGATCGCGTTCATCGTGACGCTGTTTCTGTTGGTTCTGGTGCTGACCGTCGCCGTGCTGGTGCTGCTGCGTCGCAGCGCCGCCCCGGCCCAGCCCCAGGTGATCGAAAAGGTGGTGGAAAAACCCGCGCCCGCCCCAACCCCGCCGCCCACGGCGGTCCGCGAGGAGAAAAAGGCGGAAAGATCGGCCCCGCCCCCCAAACCGGTCATCCTGCGCGAACCCACCCCGGACGCCGCCCTGCAGCTTCTGGGACTGTTCCAGAGCGAGGCCCGCCTGCTCGATTTCCTCGAAGAGGACATCAGCGCCTATTCCGATGCCGACGTGGGGGCGGCCGCCCGCATCGTCCACGAGGGCTGCCGCAAGGTGCTCCACGAACACTTCGACATCGAGCCGGTGCGCCCCGAGGAGGAAGGCACCCGCATCACCATTCCCAAAGGCTTCGACCCGGCGGAGATCCGCCTCACCGGCAACATCGTCGGCGAGCCCCCGTTCCAGGGCGTGCTCGTCCACCGCGGCTGGCACGCCGTCAGGGTGAAGCTGCCGCAGCTGTCGGAAGGCCATCGGGTTGACATCCTCGCCCCGGCGGAGGTGGAGCTATGAGCGATCAGAACGACAAACGCTACGCCGTCGGCATCGACCTGGGCACCACCAACAGCGTGGTCGCCTGGACCGACCTGGAAAAGTGCGACCGCGATCTGGCGCCGGTCGAACCCATGGGCATCCCCCAGCTGATCGCCCCGGGCGAGGTGGAGGAACGGCGCCAGCTGCCTTCCTTCCTGTATCTGCCCCATCCGGACGAGCTGCGGCCGGAGGACAGGGTGCTGCCCTGGCGCGAGGACGTCGAACACATCGTCGGGGTCCTCGCCCGCGAGCTGGGCAGCAAAACCCCGATCCGCCTGGTTTCGAGCGCCAAGAGCTGGCTGTGCCACGCCGGGGTCAATCCCAAGGAGGCCTTCCTGCCCATCGAGGCCCCGGAGGAAATCCCGCGGGTGTCGCCCTATCAGGCTTCCCTGGAATACCTCCAGCACATGCGCGACGCCTGGAACTACCTCCACCCGGACGCCCCCCTGGAGGAACAACATCTGGTCCTCACCGTCCCCGCTTCCTTCGACCCGGCCGCCCGCGAACTGACCGCCGAAGCCGCCCGCGAAGCCGGCCTGGAACAGGCGGTGCTACTGGAGGAACCCCAGGCGGCCCTGTACAGCTGGATCCAGCTCAGCGAGGGGCAGTGGCGCGAGCAGGTCCACGTGGGCGACATCATCCTGGTGGTGGACGTGGGCGGCGGCACCACCGACCTGTCGCTCATCGCCGTCACCGAGGAGGACGGCAACCTGCAGCTGGAGCGCGTGGCCGTCGGCGATCACATCCTCCTGGGCGGCGACAACATGGACCTGGCCCTGGCCTACGTGGTGAAGATGAAGCTGGAACAGGAGGGCAAACGCCTCGATCCCTGGCAGATCCACGCCCTGACGCATAGCTGCCGCGAGGCCAAGGAGAAGCTGCTGGCCGACCCCGAGCTGCAGGCGATGCCGGTGGTAGTGCCCAGCCGCGGCTCCAAGCTCATCGGCGGTACCCTGCGCACGGAACTGACCCGCGAGGAAGTCCAGCGCACTCTGATCGACGGCTTCTTTCCCATCGTTTCCATCGACGAAAAACCGGTCTCGCGGCCGCGCACCGGCCTGACCACCCTGGGGCTACCCTACGCCCAGGACGCCCGCATCACCGTCCATCTGGCCCACTTCCTCACCCGCCAGGTGGGCGCGGTGGACGAATTGAAGGACGTCAGCGTCCCCGAGGGGGCCCGTTTCATCCATCCCTCGGCCATCCTGCTCAACGGTGGAGTGTTCAAGGCCGACATGCTCGCCCAGCGGGTGCTGGAGGCGGTCAATCACTGGCTGCGGACCGACGGCGCCCCGGAAGCCCGGCTGCTGGAAGGAGCCGACCTGGACCTGGCGGTGGCCCGTGGCGCGGCCTATTACAGCTACGTGCGCCTGGGCGGCGGGGTCAGGATCCGCGGCGGCACCGCGGCCACCTACTACGTGGGCGTCGAGAGCGCCATGCCGGCGGTTCCCGGCTTCCCGCCGCCGATCCGGCTGCTGTGCGTCGCTCCCTTCGGCATGGAGGAAGGCACCGAAGCCCCCCTGCCCCCCTACGAATTCGGCCTGGTGGTGGGTGAGCCGGTGCGGTTCCGCTTCTTCGCCTCCACCGTGCGCCGCGATGACCCGGTCGGCGCCCTGATCGACCAGTGGTCCGAGGAGGAAATCCAGGAGCTGGCGGAAATCGAGATCGCCCTGCCGCCGGAAAACCGCAAGCCCGGCGAGGTGGTGCCGGTGAACCTGGTCGCCACCTATACCGAAGTCGGCACCCTGCGCCTGGAGGCGGTGGCCAAGGATACCGGCGAACGCTGGAAGATCGAATTCGACGTCCGCGGCCAGGAACTGCCGGCCCAGCCCCAGGCCCCGGAATCGCCGGTGCCGGAGGCGGTGATCGCCGAAGCGGTGGAGGAAAACCCGCCGGCCGAAGCGGAAGCCGCAGCAGAAGAGACAGAGACGCCGGCGGAAGAGGCGCCTGCCGAAGCAGAGGCAGCAGAGACATCCGCCGAAGCAGCACCGCCCCAGGAGGAAACCGCCGAGGAACGGGAAGAGCGGGAGCGCAAGGGCGGTTTCTGGCCGTTCAAAAAGTAACCCATGGCCAAGCCCCGGTATCTGGTCGGCATCGACCTGGGGACCACCCACACCCTGGTCGCCTACACCGACCTGTCCCGCGGCCCCGAGGCGCCGGTGGAGCGCTTCGCCATTCCTCAGCTCATCGCCCCCGGGGAACTGGCGGAGCGGCCCCTGCTGCCCTCGGTGCGCTATCATCCGGCGGAAGGTGAACTGAACCCGGAGGAAATCCGCCTGCCCTGGCCGCCGGTGGACATCGGCGACCCGGTGCCGCACCCGGTGATCGGCGAGCTGGCCCGCCGCCTGGGGGCCAAATCCCTCGGCCGTCTGGTCACCAGCGCCAAGAGCTGGCTGTGCAACGACGGCGTCGACCGTCTGGCCGACATCCTGCCCTGGGGTTCGCCGCCGGAGGTGCCCAAGGTTTCGCCCCTGACTGCCAGCGCCAGTTACCTGGCCCACGTGCGCGGCGCCTGGAATTACCGCTTCCCCGACCACCCGCTGGAGACCCAGGAAGTCATCGTCACGGTGCCGGCCTCCTTCGACGAGGCCGCCCGCACCCTGACCGTGGAGGCAGCCCGCAGGGCCGGCCTTTCCCGTATCCGCCTGCTGGAGGAACCCCAGGCGGTGTGTTACGACTGGCTCCACCGCCACCGCGGCGACCTGTCCCCCATCGCCGACCGCCGCCTGCTGCTGGTGGTGGATCTGGGCGGCGGCACCACCGATCTGACCCTGATCGCCATCGCTCCCGGCGACGGTCAGCCCGAACTGACCCGCATCGGCATCGGCGACCATCTGCTCCTGGGAGGCGACAACATCGACCTCATGCTGGCGCATCTGGCCGAGGAACGCCTGCTCGACCAGGGCCACAAACTGTCCCCGGCCGACTTCGCCCAGCTGGTGGAACAGTGCCGCCTGGCCAAGGAGCGCCTGCTGGCCGAAGGTGACCCCGAGAGCGCCACGGTCACCATCCTCGGCGGCGGTCGCAGGCTGATCGGCGCGGCCCGCGCGGTCACTTTCACCCGCGAGGAGGTGCGCCGCATCGTCCTCGACGGCTTCTTCCCCGAAGTCTCGCTCCAGGATCACCCGGAAGGGGTCCGCAGCGGCTTGGTGGAATTCGGCCTGCCCTATGTGGCCGATCCGGCGGTCACCCGCCACATCGCCGCCTTCCTCAGCCACCACCGCCGGGCCGCCGCCCAGGCTTTGGGAAACGCGCAAGCCGAACCGGTCCCCGACGCCATCCTGCTCAACGGCGGGGTGTTTTTGAGCCCGGTCATCACCGAACGCCTGCTGGCGGTGGTTTCCCGCTGGGGACGGACCTCCATCCGCCGGCTCGACAATCCCCATCCGGATTTTGCCGTCGCCGCCGGAGCGGTCGCCTACGGCCTGGCCCGCCGCGGGCTGCAACCCAGAATCGGCGGCGGCTCGCCCCGCAGTTACTTTCTGGTGGTGGAAAACGAAACCGGTCAGCCCCAGGGGGTGTGCCTGCTGCCCCGTGGCGCCGAAGAGGAACGGGAGGTTCTCCTCCGGGACCGCCGGTTTGCGCTGCGTCTGGGCCGTCCGGTGCGTTTTCACCTAGTCGCCACCAGCGACGACATCACCCCTGTCCCCGGCGAGGTCCTGCCCCTGGACAGCGAGCGCTTCGCCCCCCTGCCGCCGCTGGTGCTGGCGCTGGCCGGTGAAGACCAGGGCGAGATCCAGGTCCGCCTCGCCGCCCGCCTCACCGAAGTGGGCACCCTGGAACTGGACTGCGTCGCCGTGGACGATCCGGAAAAGCGCTGGCAACTGACCTTCGAACTACGCCGCCAACCCCTCAGCCACAAGATCCAGGACGCCTCCCATCCCCATCTGGACGAGGCCCTGGGACTGATCCGCCAGGTCTTCGGCAGGAAATCCCGGGACGTTTCCCCCAAGCTGGTCAAAAGCCTGCGCGCGGAACTGGAAAAGCGCCTGGGACCGCGACAGCGCTGGGACATGCCCCTGCTGCGGGAACTGGCCGATGCGCTGCTGGAAGGACGCCGGTTCCGCCGCCGCAGCGCCGAACACGAGCGCGCCTGGCTGGGCCTGACCGGTTTCTGCCTGCGTCCCGGCTTCGGTTATCCCCTGGACGACTGGCGCATCGATCAGCTCTGGCCCCTGTACGCCGCGGGGCTCCAGTTCGTCAACGTGATCCAGAACTGGGCCGAGTGGTGGACCTTCTGGCGCCGCCTCGCCGGCGGTCTGGACGCCCATGCCCAGGAGAGCCTCTATGCCGACATCCGCGACTACCTCGATCCGGTCAAATCCCGCAAAGGCAAGCTCGCCACCCTGAGCCGGCAGCGTAGCTACGAAAACATCGTCCGCCTGGCGGCGGTGCTGGAGCACCTGCCCCCAAGCACCAAGACCGAACTGGGCCGCTGGCTGCTCAAGCGCCTGCAGAGTCCTAAGGAACCGGAACAGACCGCCTGGGCTTTGGGGCGAGTGGGAAGCCGGGTACCCTTCTACGGCAGCGCCCACAACTGCGTCCCCCGCGAGGAAGCGGAGGACTGGCTGCGGCAACTGCTGACGATGGATTTTAGGAAACGGCCGCTGTTGGGGTTCGCCGCCGCCCTGCTGGCGCGGCGCTGCGGCGACCGCAGCCGCGACGTGGACCCTCAGCTGCGCGAGGCCGTCATCGCCCAGCTCAAACAGGCCAAGGCGCCGGCTTCGTGGATCGCGATGGTGAGCGAGGTAGCGGAGCTGTCGGCGGAGGACGAACAGCGCCTGTTCGGCGAAGCCCTGCCGCCGGGCCTGAAACTGATCGCCTAACCGAGGGCGGCGACCGCCTTGGGGGCCTCCAGCAGACGCGCCTTCCCCTTCTCCAGCTGATAGATACGGTCGGCGATTTCGACGATGCTGGGCTGGTGGGAAATGGCCAGAATGGTCAGCGCGTACGCCTGCTTCAGATCCTGCAGGGTGCGGCAGATGGCGCGCTGGGTTTCGGGATCGAGGGCGCTGGTGGCCTCGTCGAGAATCAGCAGTTTGGGCCGGTGCGCCAGGGCGCGGGCGATCATGATGCGCTGGCGCTGGCCGCCGGACAGCCGCGCGCCGCGCTCGCCCACGACCGTCTGCATCCCTTCCGGCAGGCGGCTGACGAATTCCCAGGCGCCCGCCGCCTTCAGGGCCCACTCGGCATCGGCTGCGGTGAGACCCGGATCACCGAAAGTGACGTTGGTGAGAATGGTGTCGTGCAGCAGCAGGTTCTCCTGGGGCACGTAGCCGATCAGGCGCCGCCAGGCATGGAGATCGATTTCGAGCAGATCGACGCCGTCGATGAGAATCCGCCCGCTTTGGGGACGGAGCAGACCGGTGACCAGATCCACCACCGTGGTCTTGCCGGCGCCGGAAAACCCGATCAGGGCCGTCAGCTCCCCGGCGGGAATGGACAGGGACAAGCCCTGGAGCACCGGGCGGTGCTCGTAAGCGAAATGGACCTCCTCCAGCGCGATGCCCCGGGACAAAGTCGGCCGGCGCTCGCCCCCGGTCGGCTCGACCGCACGCCGTGCCTCCTCGATGGTGCCGAGCAGGGACCAGTAGGCGCTTTCACAACTGACCATATTCTGGTGCATGCGCTGCATCCGCCCCATGGCCGACAGCACCCGGCTGAGCAGGATCAGCAACACCATCACCTCGGCCGTCGGCATGTGCCACAGCACGTAGCCGACGTAGAAACCGCCGCTGACCAACCCCAGGAACGCCGGACCCTGCACCGCTTTCAAAGCTTCCTTGCTCAACACGTCCTTCTGCAGTGCCTTGTTGAGGCGCCTGGTTTCGGTGGCGATCACGCGGTCGGCCAGTTCCTCCCGGCCCATGGCCTTGAGCGGCTTGACCGACTGCAGGCAATCGGTCAACTGGCGCAGCAGGGCTTTGAGCACCCGGGTCTGGCGTTTGCCGGCCTTTTTGGCCATGCGCACGAAGAACTGCAGGATGGCCAGGACCGCCACCGCCCCGCCCAGATAAGCCAGCGTCGCCGTCCAGGAAACCGTCATCGCCACTGCCACGTAGGCGAACGCCTGAATGGCGGCGGCCAGCATGTTGGTACCGTGAAAATACGCCATCGACGCCCGGTTGGGCTCCGTGGACATGGCGTTGGCCAGCGTCCCCAACGGCAATCCAAGGTAGAAATTCCACTTGGCCTTGAGCAGGGCGTCGAGCAGCTGCAGACGCAGATCCGTCGCCACCTGGGCGATGGTGTAACCGACGTATTTCTTGGCCACCAGCACCAGTCCGCTGCGCAACACCGTGCCTACCACCAGGACGACGATCAGCACTCCCAGGGTCAGGGGCAGTCCGGCCCATTCCAGTGCCTTGAGCAGATAAGCCGCTTTGCCATCGGTCTTCATTTCCAGCGCGCCACCACTTTCCACCACCGAACTCAACATCGGCAGCAGCGCGGTCATGCTCACGCCCTCCACCAGACCGGCCAGCACCAGAGCGACTAGGACGATCAGGCTCTGACGGGGATAGGCGCGCAGGAAACGGAACAGCAGGCGCATCAGGCGGACAGGCCGTGGGCGGCGAACACCTGGGCGAAGGTGTCGAGCAGACGGTCGATCTGCGCCGGTGTGTGGGCGGCGCTCATGCTGCAGCGCAGCAGGCAGCGGTGGTCGGGGGTGGCCGGCGGCATCACCAGATTGACGTACACGCCGCGTTCGAGCAGCTCCTTCCACACCGCCAGCGAATCGGCCCGGTCCTCGCTCAGAATCACCGGCACCACCGGGCTGAGCTGCGGGCCCAGGGTACAGCCCAGCGCCTTGAGGCCGTTGTAGAAACGCTCGGCGTTGTCCCACAGACGCCGGCGCAGTTCCCGGCCGTCGCGCAGCAAGCGCAGGGCGACCCGGGTGGAGGCGATCTGGGCCGGCGAGGAGGAAGCGGTGAAGATGTAGGGCCGGGCGGCGTAACGCAGGGTGTCGAGGGCTTGGTGGGAGCTGACGCAGTAGCCGCCGATGGCGCCCAGGCTCTTGCTGAAGGTGCCGACGATGAAATCGGCCCGTTCGGTCACTCCTTCCGCCTCCACCAGTCCCCGGCCCTGCTCGCCCAGCACCCCGAGGGAATGGGCCTCGTCCACCATGAGGAAGGCGCCGTAACGGTCCTTGACCTCGACGATCTCCCGCAGGGGGGCGCGGTCACCGAACATGCTGTAGATCCCTTCCACCACCACCAGGGTGCAGCGGGCGCGGTCCTTGAGACGGCGCAGGCGCTTGTCCAGGTCGGCGACATCGTTGTGGCGGAAGCGGATCACTTCGGCGGCGCTCATCTTGCAGCCGTCGTAGATGCTGGCGTGACAGTCGGCGTCGATCAGGATGACATCGTCCGCCCCCGGCAGGGTGGAGAGCAGCGCCAGGTTGGCCAGGTAACCGGCGGAGAACACCACGCTGTAGGGAAGCCCGTAAAATTCTGCGAACTCCCGCTCCAGCGCCTGGTGATCGACGTAGTTGCCGTTGGCCATGCGCGAACCGGTGGTGCCGCAGCCTTCCTCGCGGAGCGCCCGGACCGCCGCTTCGATGCACTCGGGATGGAAGGTCAGCCCCAGATAATTGTTGGTGCCGGCCAGGATTACCTGGCGACCGTTGACGATCGCCTCGGTGGGCGAGAGGATCTTCTCCACCACCACGTTGAAAGGATCGGCACCGAGGGCCTTGAGCTGGTCGCGGGCCTCCTGGAGCGGCCTGAATTTGTCGAGGAGAGTCATCAATCCTGTAGCTGCTTGTGGATCTTCTGGGCCAGATCGCCGACGGTGCGCACGTCCGGGAGCACGTTCAGGGGAATCGAAACGTCGAAATGATCCTCGACTTCCTGGAGCAGGTTCATCACCTTCATGGAATCGAGGCCGAGGCTCCCCACCAGTTCGGTGTCCTCGTCGATCTCCGTCGCCTGAGGAACCAGAGTGCGGAAGGTCTGCAGCAATTCTTCGAGTACTTGTTGATAGGTCTTCATGGCATGTTGGTCGTTGATTGGTTCAAACCGGTGACGCCAGGGTCCGGACCAACCCGGTGGCGAAATCCACCTGGGGACGCCAGTCGAGGACCTGACAGATTCGGGTATTGTCGCACACCCAGTCCAGGTGGCGTAACTCGTTGACCTTGGCCGGGGTCAGCATCGGCAAGCGCCCGCTCAGCCTGGCAAGACCCAGGTTGATCCCGGCCAAGGTCCGCAACAGTGCTTCGGGCACCGGCAGCAGACGCGCCTTCCCCTGACGGTAGGCGGCGGCGATGGTCCGCACCTCATGCCAGCCGTAACCTTGGGGATGGCCATCGTCCAGTTCGAACACCCCTTCGGCGTCGCTCCGCACCGCCGCCGTCACCGCCCGGGCCAGATCCTCGACGTAGAGCAGGGAAAAACGGGCGCTCAAGTCGCTGAGGACGGGAATCCAACCCCGCGCCATCGCTTTCAGCAACGGGCGCATCTCCCGGTCACCGGGCCCGTACACCGCCGGCGGCCGTAGCGCCAAAGACGAGAACGCCTGCCCGAACGCCGACAGCGCTTCCTCCCCCGCGCGCTTGCTGGCCGCATAAGGAGACAAATGGGGCTCCCGAGCCGCCAGGGATGAAATCAGCACGAAACGGTTCACCTGCGCCTTGGCGGCGGCAGCGGCCAGATGGCGGGTTCCGGCGACGTTGACGGCCTCGAAATCCGCTGGCGTGATGCCGCGCACCTGCCCGGCGCAATGAACCACCGCCTGCGTGCCGGCGACGAAGGCCGCCAGATCCTCCGGCACGGTCAACGTGCCCCGATGCCGCAGCAGCGGAAGATCGGCAGGCAACCTGGACTCGGAGCCGGGCCGCACCAAAACGCGAACCCGCCACCCGGCGGCAACCAGGTGGCGGGCGATCCAGCGGCCGATGAAGCCGCTGGCACCGGTCAGCGCGATCAAAGGCGCCGGGTCCGTCACGCTTCAGAGAACGGCGGCACGCTGCCCCTTGGACTGGACCAGACCGTGCTGGGTGATGTAATTTTCCCGGGCCTTGGAACGCGACAGCTTGCCGGAGGAAGTCCGCGGCAAAGTATGCAATGGCACCAGCTCCACGGCGCAGTCGACACCGATCTCCGCCTGCACCTGGGAGCGGATGCGCTGCACCAGATCGGCGCGTTTGGCCTCGTCGGTCTCGCGGCACTGCACTACCAGAATGACCCGGTCGCCATCCGCATCCGGCACCCCGAAGGCCAGGGCGTCACCAGGACGCACCTCGGGCTGGCGGTGGGCGAGATATTCCAGATCCTGCGGCCAGATGTTGCGGCCGTTGACGATGATGAGATCCTTGGCCCGCCCGGTCAGGTACAAGCGGCCGTCGGCCACGTAGCCGAGGTCGCCGGTATTGAGCCAGCCGTCCTTGGACAGCACCGCTTCGGTGGTTTCCGGATCCTCGAAATAGCCGGACATCACGCTCGGACCGCGCAGGTGGATGGTGCCGATCTGGCGCTCGCCCACCTCGTTGCCGTCGGCATCGAGAATCCGCATCTCGAAACTGGGCAGCAGCACGCCGCAGTCGACGAATTCGTTGACCCGTTCGCCCTCCTCCGTCGGAACCGCCCGTCCTTCCAAGGCCAGGAGCTCGCCGTCGACCCGATCGACCTTGATCCCCTGGGTCAACGGCGCGAAGGAGACGGCCAGGGAGCATTCGGCCATGCCGTAGCAGGGCAGGAAAGCTTCTTCGCGGAAACCCGCCGGCGCCAATGCCTCGACGAAATTGCGTAAGGTTTCGGTGCGGATCATCTCCGCCCCCACACCGGCCACCCGCCAGGCGCTCAGATCGAACTTGGCCGCCTCACCGGGACGCAGGCGGCGGGCGCACAGCTCGTAACCGAACGGGGGTCCGAAGGAAATCGTCGCCTTGTTCCTGGACATCAGCGCCAGCCACTGACGCGGCCGCATGGCGAACTCGCGGGTTCCCAGGTAATCGACCGACACCTGGGACGCCACCGGCGTCAGCATCAGCCCCACCAGCCCCATGTCGTGGTAGAACGGCAGCCAGGACACCGCCCGGTCCCCGGGACGCAGATCGACGCCGTGCTGGGCGATCCCCGCCAGGTTGTCCATCACCGCCGCTTGGCGGATCATAACCCCGCGCGGGAAACGGGTGCTGCCGGAAGTGTACTGGAGGTAGGCCAGTTCGTCGGGCTCGAGCGGCTGTGGTTCGGCGCTGCCGTAAGGCAGGCGGTAGAAATCCTCCGGGGCGCCGAAAAATTCGAGATCGAGCCCTGCCGCCGCCTCGGTGAGGAAGGAGATGAAACTGACCGGCGCCATCGCCAGCGCCGGACGGCAGCTTTGCAACATCGCCCGCAGTTGGCGCACATAAGCCTCGTGGCTGCCGAGGCTGAAGGGGATGGGCAGCGGCACCGGCACCAGACCGGCGTATTGACAGGCGAAGAAGAAGCGGAGGAAATCCGGGGTGGTCTCCGCCACCAGGGCGAGGCGCGACTCCCGCGGCAGCCCCAGTCCGGCCAGACGCCGGGCCAGCTCGAGGGATTGCTCTCGCAGTTTGGAATACGGCAGAACCTCGTACAGCTCCCCACGGCCGTTGTAGAAGTTGCAGCCGGTCCGCCCCTGCGCGGCGTAATCCAGCGCTGCGGCTAAAGTCGGAAAATCCGCCCGCCGCAGCGGCAACGTATTCTCGGTAGGCGTAGCTTGAGCACCCAAGAGCCTCTCCCCTTTTTCAATTCACAAAAACCGGTTGGCGTTTCGCAACAACAGCGAAGGCAGGTGTCCTTAGTTATCTGTCGTTTTCAGTTGCTTTCACGCGAAAGCCAGGTAACCTATGGGTAAAAAACATCATAGCATCGACGTCAATTCGGAAACAAGCACGGGGGAAAGCACTGAGCACCCCGCGAAGGTCACCGAAATACTTGGCCTCAAGGATAGCCTGTTGCTAATAAACAATCAACCGTCTCATTAAGGCAACGATACAACACCTGTCTCCGTGACCACCCTGCGATTACTTCCCGTCACCCATCCCAAGGATCTGACACGGTTCCTCCGCCTCCCCCACCGCCTCCACCGCGGCAATCCCCACTGGATCGCCCCCCTGGCGCTGGAACGCCGCCAGCATCTTTCCCCGAAGAACCCCTATTTCCGCCACGCCCGCTGGCAGGGCTGGCTGGCGCTGCGCGATGGGGAGCCGGTGGGCCGCATCAGCGCCCAGATCGACCGGCTCTATCTGGAGCGGCACGACGACCGGACCGGCTTTTTCGGCCTGCTCGAGGCCATCGACGATCCGGCGGTGTTCGAGGCCCTGCTGGGACAGGCGGAAACCTGGCTGCGGGAGGCGGGAATGACGGCGGTGCGGGGACCGTTCAACCTCTCCATCAACCACGACTGCGGCCTCCTGATCGAGGGCTTCGACCGGCCGCCGATGGTGATGATGCCCTACAACCCGCCCTATTACGCCGACCGGATCGAAGCCCTCGGTTATGCCAAGGCCAAAGATCTGCTCGCCTACCGTCTCGAGACCGATGTCGAATTTCCCGCCCCGGTCCGGCGGCTGGCGGCCAAGGCGACCGGGGAAATCCGGGTCCGCCCCCTTAGACGCCGGCACCTGCTGGAGGAATTCGAGCTGCTGCGCGACATCTTCAACGACGCCTGGTCCGACAACTGGGGCTTCGTGCCCTTCACCCGGGAAGAATTCGCGGAAATGGCCGGGACGCTCAAACACATCGTCGCCGACGACTTCGTCCAGATCGCCGAATATCGGGGCGAGGCGGTGGGAATGATCGTCGCCATTCCCAATCTGAATCAGCTGCTGGCCGGGCTCGACGGCCGCCTGCTGCCGTTCAACTGGCTCAGGCTGCTGTGGCGCTGGAAATTCCAGCCACCCGACAGCGGCCGGGTGATCCTGATGGGTATCCGCAAATCCCAGCGCCAAAGCCTGATGGGCGCCGCCATCGCCTATCTACTGGTGGACGCCCTGCGCGAGCCCGTGCTTCGCCACGGGATGCGCTTCATGGAACTGTCGTGGATTCTGGAGGACAACCGGCGCATCCGCGGCATCATCGAAAGCCTGGGGGCCAGGATCGACAAACGTTACCGGATCTATCAGAAAGCGCTGGCATGAATGTTCCACGCATTACAGCACCGGGACGGGTTCCCGTTTTTCGGGGTGTACACGGCCTGGACGGCCGTGTCCAAGTCCCCAGGGACAGGTTCACGACGTCCCCGAAAAACGGGAACCCGTCCCGGTGAGCGTCACAAACTGGCACGCCGTCGTTCTCGCCGCCGACCGTGAACGGGACAACCCGGTCGCCGCGGCCGCCGGCGTCCCCTGCAAAAGCTTGGTCCCCTTGGCAGGCAAGCCGTTACTGGCGCGGGTGTTGGCGGCCCTGGAAGGCTGCCCGCTCATCGAGGCCATCGTCCTCGTCGGGCCGACCGAAGCCATCTGGCGCCGCCACCCTTTAAACAGCGTCAAACCCCTGCACTGGCTGCCGCCCGCCGCCTCCCCCTCCCTCAGCGCCTGGCGCGGCATGGAAACCGTCCCGCCCCAGCGGCCGGTGCTGCTGACCACCTCGGACCTGGCCTTTCCCGATTCCGCGGTGTTCACGGAATTCTGCCGCCGTGCCCAGGACAGCGGCGTCGATCTGGCCGTCGGTCTGGTCCCGCATCGGCTGGTGGTCCGGCGCTTTCCGGGCGTGCGGCGCACCGCCCTGCGCTTCGCCGACGGCCCCTTCTGCACCTGCAACCTGTTCGCCTTCCTCACCCCCAAAGGACGGGAATTCGTCCACTTCTGGCGCCGTTTGGAACGACAGCGCAAACGGCCCTGGCGCCTCATCCGGGAACTGGGGGCGGTCACACTGGGGCGTTATCTGCTGGGCCGGCTGACCACCGCAGAGGTGGCCCGGCAGGTGGAAAGGAAGCTCGGCATCCGGGTCCGTTTCGTGATCCTGGAACACCCGGAGGCGGCGGTGGACATCGATACCCCCGAAGATCTGGCCCTGGCCAGATCCTGGCTCGAAGCCGGATCAGTGCCCGGCGCCCGGTAACGGCCTCTCGTCGAAATCGATCCGCACCCGCCGGTTCCTGGCCTGCCCGGCTTTGGTCAGGTTGCTGGCGACCCGGTGGCGCGATCCCCAGGCCTTGACCGTCATCCGCTGCGGCGCCACCCCGCGTCCGGCCAGATAATCGCGGATGCGCTCGGCCCAGCGGCGCGACAGCGCCAGATTGGTGCGCTCGCTGCGCCAGCGGGCGCCGTCGCTGTAACCGTGGATGACGAGCCGGCCGGGGAAGAATTCGTTGACGTAGCGGGCCAGCAGATCGAGCCGGCGACGCTGGGCGGCGGTGAGCCGGCTCTGGCGGCGGCCGTAGTGGTACAGGCGCAGCCCCTCGGGGCCGAACAGGCGGATCTCCACCACCGGCTTGCCGCGGGCCCGGCCGGCGGTGATCCGATTGGCCGCCAGCCCCTGGGACCGAAGCCAACGCCGCACCCGGAGAAACCGCTTCCGGAACCAGCTTTCAGCCGCCTTGCCGGTCCCGGCGGTGACGTTCCTGACCGCCACCTGGCCCTTGCCCAGACGTCGGAGCAGGTCCGCCAGCTGGGACAGGCGGGTACGGGCCGCCTGCGGCAGCTCGACCTGTCGCTCGCGGAAGTAATACCGCAGATCTGTGAAGTCATCCAGACCGTAGGGCGGCAGCTTGGCGCGGCAGTCCTGGAAATCGGGATACCGTTCCCAGAACCGCACCGCCGACACGCTGACCTGGGCCTCGCTGAGCACGTTTCCCCAGGGGCGGCGGTAATCGAAGCGGGGAAAACGACCTGCGTGCACCGCCGCCAGCATCTGCTCGGCGACCGGCCCTTCCACCACCAGGCGCCGGCCCAGAGTTCCCGCCGCCTCGATGCGGTCGACGGCGTAACGCCGGCCGGGCAGGTAACGGTGCTGCCAGGGCGCGGGACGGATCTGGATGCCGGCGTCCACCACCCGGGGTTCGTGCGCCAATTGCAACCAGAAACGCAGCGGCTTGCCGGCCCGGTGCTCGAAGGCCACCGTTCCCAGATCTTCGACCGTCTGACTCAGGCGGCAGGACAGCTTTCCCTGTTCCAGACGCCAGCCGGCGGTCAGCGGCGACGGCTGATACACCTCCGCCGCCACCCAACCGCTCCACAACAAACCGAGCCAGATCCAAATACGCATGTCGCCGCTTTCCGCATTCCCACCGAAGTTAGCGGCGGGAAGGGACGCGGCTTTAATGGCGTCGGCTCATGTCCCCCGCAGGAAGCAACGCACCACATCGAGGAAGGCGTCGGGCTCGTCGATGTGGACCCAGTGACCGGCGTTGGCGACGGTCTGGATGCGGGCGTTGGGGAACAGGGTGCGGATGGCCTGGTGGTACTGGGGCTTGAGGTATTCCGAGCGGCCGCCGGCGATGAACAGGGTCGGCCCCGCGAACGGCCTGACCTGGTCGTCGAGGGGGAAACCGACGATGCCCGGCAGCGCCTCGGCGATGAGATCGAGGTCGATACGCCAGCGGTAGCGGTGATCATCGGCTACCAGATTCTGGAGCAGAAACTGGCACACCAGCGGATTGTCCAGGTGCTGATTGAGCCACGCCTCCGCCTCGCGACGGCTGTGGATTCTCTCCAGGGGCAGGGCCCGCAGGGCGGCGATGACGTGATCGAAGTTGTGGCTGTACTGCACCGGGGCGATGTCCACCACGATCAGCCGCTCCACCCGCTCGGGCGCATGCAGCGCCAGGGTCATAGCCACCTTGCCGCCCATGCTGTGACCCAGCAGGCCGACCGAGTCCAAACCTTCACGATCGAGCAAGGCGAGAACGTCGGCGGCCATATGGGGATAGTCGATGGGCCTCACCTGAGGCGATTCCCCGTGTCCCCGCAGATCGGGGACGTGGAGCTGGCATTCATCCGCCAGCTTGCGGGCCAGGGAATACCAATTGCGGCCGGCGCCGAACAGGCCGTGGAGGATCATCAACGGCGGACCGGCCTCGCCGAAATGCTGGCAGCGCAGCGCGACCGTGGACAATTCCGCCAGGTTCATTTTTTCTTTCCGCCCAGATACAGATCGGTGATGCTGCCTTCGAGCATCTCGGCGGCGAACATCAGCGTCTCCGACAGGGTCGGATGGGGATGGATGGTCAGGGCCAGATCCTCGGCATCAGCCCCCATCTCCAGCGCCAGCACGGCTTCGGAAATCAGCTCGCCGGCGTGGGGCCCGGTGATGCCGGCACCCAGAATCCGGCGGGTCTTCCTGTCGCACAGCAGCTTGGTCAGCCCCTCGCGCCGCCCCATCGCCAGGGCGCGGCCGCTGGCGGCCCAGGGAAATACCGCCTTGTCGTATTCGATGCCGGCTTCCTTCAGGTCGGCCTCGCTCCTGCCCATCCAGGCCACTTCCGGATCGGTATAGGCCACCGCCGGGATGGTCAGGGCCTGGAAGGCCACCTTCTCCCCGGCGATGACCTCGGCGGCGATCTTGCCTTCGTGGCTGGCCTTGTGGGCCAGCATCGGCCCCGGCACGAGATCGCCGATGGCGAAAATGTGCGGCACCTGGGTGCGCATCTGCTCGTCCACCGGGATGAGACCGCGTTCGTCGGTGTCGATGCCGGCAGCGGCCAGGTTCAGACGGTCGCTGTTGGGACGGCGGCCCACCGCCACCAGGATACGGTCGAAGCGGGCCTGATCCGGCACCCCCTCGCCCTCGAAACGGACCGTCAGGCCGTCCGCGCCGGCCTCGACCCCAGTCACTTTAGCGCGCAGCCAGATGTTCTCGTAGCGCTTGGTGATGGTCTGCAGCAGCGGCCGGATCAGCTCCGGATCGGTCCCCGGTAGGATCTGGTCCGCCAGTTCCACCACCGAGATCTTCGCCCCCAGGGCATGATAGACACAGGCCATTTCCAGACCGATGACACCTGCCCCCACCACCAGCAAATGACCGGGAATCTCCTCCAGCGCCAGCGCGCCGGTGGAATCCATGATCCGCGGATCGTCAGGAAAGCCGGGCAGCTGCACCGGTCGGGAGCCGGCGGCGATGATGGCGTTCTGGAAACGGACGGTTTCGCTGCCTTCAGGCCCTTCCACCTCGACCTCGTGGGGGGAGGTGAATCGGGCCACTCCCTGCACCACCTGGACCTGGCGCTGTTTGGCCAGTCCGGCCAGGCCGGTGTTGAGGGTCTTGACCACCCGTTCCTTCCAGGCCCGTACCTTGTCGAGGTCGATCTTCGGGGTGCCGAAATCGATGCCTTTGGCGGCCGCGTCCCCGGCCTGATAGATCAGCTCCGCCAGGTGCAGCAGGGCCTTGGAGGGAATGCAGCCGACGTTGAGGCACACGCCCCCCAGCACCGGAAAGCGTTCCACCAGAGTCACTTTCCTGCCCAGGTCGGCGGCGCGGAAGGCCGCCGTGTAACCGCCGGGGCCGGCGCCGATGACCAGGACTTCGGTTTCGATCGTCATGTTTCTTCCTCCCTCTCCCTCACAGCACCAACTGGCGCAAATCGCAGAGCAACTGGCCGAAGCGGACCACGAACTGCGCCCCCTCGGCGCCGTCGATCACCCGGTGGTCGTAAGACAGGGAAATCGGCAGCATCAGCCGCGGTTCGAATTCGCTGCCGTTCCACACCGGCTGCATCCGCGCCCGTGACAACCCCAGAATGGCCACCTCCGGCACGTTGACGATGGGGGTGAAGTGCCCCCCGCCGATGCCGCCGAGGCTGGACACGGAGAAGCAACCTCCCTGAAGATCGTTGGGCCCGAGCTTGCCGGCCCGGGCACGGGCGCTGACCTCGGCCAGCTCTGCGGCCAGTTCCCATACGCCCTTGCGGTCCACGTCGCGGATCACCGGCACCACCAGCCCGTCCGGCGTGGCCACGGCGACGCCGATGTGACAGTAACGTTTGAGAATCAGGGTTTCGCCGTCCGGCGCCAGGGAAGCGTTGAACTGGGGGAATTCCTTCAGCACCACCGGCAGCGCCCGCAGAACGAAGGCCAGCGGCGTCAGTTTGATGCTACGCTTTTCCGCCTCCCGCTTGAGGGACTGGCGGAAATTTTCCAGCTCGGTGATGTCCACGTCGTGGTGCTGAGTCACCTGGGGGGCGTTGAGCCAGGCCCGCTGCAAGTGGGGACCGCTGCGGCGTTTGATCCGCGACAATGGCTGTCTTTCCACCGGCCCGAATTTGGCGAAATCCACCTCTGGCACCGGCGGGATTCCCGGCGCCGCTCCTGCCGCCGGCGCCCCCTGCAGGCGGGACTTGACGTATTTTTCCACGTCCTCGCGCAGAATCCGGCCCTTGGGCCCGCTGCCGCGCACCTGGGACAGATCCACGCCCAGGCTGCGGGCGAAGCGCCGCACCGACGGGCTGGCATAGGGCAGTTCGGCGGCTGGGGCTTCGGCAAGCGGCGGTGCAAGCGCAGGTTCGGGTTCTGACGGTGCCGGTTCGGCAATGGGGGCCTGGACCTCCGACACGGCGGCCGAAGCCTTGGGCTCCTCTGCCTTGACGGGTCGCGCGGCTTCGGCTTCTTCCGCCTCGCTCGCTTCCAGACGGACGATGGAATCGCCTTCCTTGACCTTGTCCCCCACCTTGACCAGGACTTCCTTGACCACCCCGGCTTCCGGCGAGGGCACCTCCATGGTGGCCTTGTCGCTCTCCAGCGTGATCAGCGGATCGTCCTTGGCCACGGTGTCGCCGGGCTGGACCAGCACTTCGATGACATCGACGGCGTCCACATCCCCCAACGGTGGGACGCTGATTTCCTTGATCTGGCTCACTCGTTACCCCTTAGTTTCGATGATCTTGTGGTTATTATGCGCTCACTTTACCCTTTCACACCGTCGGCGGGAACGGTTTTTCCGGATCGATGCCGTAGCGGTCAATGGCCTGACGCACCACGTCGGCCTCGACCTTGCCCTCGTCGGCCAACGCCTTGAGAGCGGCCAGCGCCACCGCGTAGCGGTCCACCTCGAAGAAGTAACGCAGAGCCTTGCGGGTGTCGCTGCGGCCGTAGCCGTCGGTTCCGAGGGTGACATAGCGCTGCGGGACGAAGGCGCGGATCTGCTCGGCGTGGCTGCGGATGTAGTCGGTCGCCGCCACCACCGGTCCCGATGCCTTCTCCAGGCATTCGGTGACGTAGGGCTTTTTCGGCGCCTCGGCAGGATGACGCTGATTCCAGCGCTCGGCCTGGACGCCGTCGCGGTGCAGCTCGGAGAAGCTGGTGACGCTCCAGACGTCGGCGGCGATGCCGAAATCCTGCCGCAGCAACTCGGCGGCGGCGATCACCTCGCGCAGGATGGTGCCGCTACCCAGGAGTTGCACTTGGGCCTGATCGCCGCCGGCGATGCGGTACATGCCCTTGAGGATGCCCGCTTCCACCCCCTCCGGCATCGGCGGATGGGGGTAATTCTCGTTCATTACCGTCAGGTAGTAATAGACGTTCTCGCCGTTACCGATCATGCGTTTGAGCCCGTCGCGGATGATGACCGCCAGCTCGTAGCCGAAGCAGGGATCGTAGGCGATACAGTTGGGGACGGCGGAGAAGAAGTGCAGGTTGTGACCGTCCTGGTGCTGCAACCCTTCCCCGGCCAGGGTGGTGCGCCCGGCGGTACCGCCCACCAGGAAACCGCGCGCCTGCATGTCGCCGGCGGCCCAGCACAGATCGCCGACGCGCTGGTAGCCGAACATCGAATAATAGATGTAGAACGGCACCATGGGCAGGTCGTGGTTGCTGTAGGCGGTGGCGGCGGCGATCCAGTCGGCCATGGCGCCGGCTTCGCAGATGCCCTCCTCCAGCACCTGCCCCTTCTTGTCCTCGCGGTAGTAGTTGATCTGCCCGGCGTCCTCCGGCTCGAACAACTGTCCCACGTGGGAGTAGATGCCGTATTGGCGGAACAGCCCTTCCATGCCGAAGGTGCGGGCCTCGTCGGGAACGATGGGCACCACGTGCCTGCCGAAGCGGCGATCGCGCATGAACGCCGCCAGCAGGCGCACGAAGATCATGGTGGTGGACATCTCCCGCTCGCCGGTGCCCTGGAAGGCGAAATCGTAGGGCTTGTCGTCGGGCAGGGAGAGGAACACCGACGACTGACGCCGGCGCTGGGGCAGGTATCCTCCCAGGGCACGGCGGCGCTCGTGCAGGTAGCGCATCACCTCGCTGTCTTCGGAGGGTTTGTAGAAGGGCGTCTCCAGCAGCTTGTCGTCGGGGATGGGGATTTCGAAGCGGTCGCGGAACTGACGCAGGGCTTTCTCCTCCAGTTTCTTCTGCTGGTGGGCGCCCATGCGGCCCTCGCCGGCCTCGCCCATGCCGTAACCCTTGATGGTCTTGGCCAGGATCACCGTCGGCTGACCGCTGTGCTTCACCGCCCGCTCGTAGGCGGCATAGACCTTCCTGGGATCGTGGCCGCCGCGGTCGAGACGGAAGATCTGCTCGTCGGACATGTCCTTGACCATCTCCAGCAGCTCCGGATACCTGCCGAAGAAATGCTCGCGCACATAGGCCCCATCCTTGGCCTTGTAGGTCTGGTATTCGCCGTCGACCACCTCCTCCATGCGCTTTTTCAAAAGACCGTGGGTGTCGCGGGCCAGGAGCGGATCCCAGCGCGAGCCCCAGATCACCTTGATGACGTTCCAGCCGGCGCCGCGGAACAGGCTTTCCAGCTCCTGGATGATCTTGCCGTCGCCGCGCACCGGGCCGTCGAGGCGCTGAAGGTTGCAATTGACGACGAAGATCAGATTGTCGAGGCGCTCGCGCCCGGCCAGGGACAGGGCGCCGACCGACTCCGGCTCGTCCATCTCGCCGTCGCCGCAGAAACACCAGACCTTGCGGCCCGTGGTGTCGGCCAGCTCGCGGTCGTGGAGGTAGCGCATGAAGCGGGCCTGATAGATGGCCATCAGCGGCCCCAACCCCATGGAGACGGTGGGAAACTGCCAGAAATCGGGCATCAACCACGGATGGGGATAGGAAGACAACCCGTTGCCTTCGACCTCGCTGCGGAAGTTGGCCAGTTGTTCCTCGGTCAAGCGCCCTTCCAGAAAGGCGCGGGCGTACATCCCCGGCGAAGCGTGGCCCTGGAAGAACACCAGATCGCCGCCGAAGTTCTCGTTAGGAGCGCGGAAAAAGTGGTTGAAACCCACCTCGTACAGAGTCGCCGCCGAGGCGTAGCTGGCGATGTGGCCGCCGTATTCGGTGGAACGGCGGTTGGCCCGCACCACCATGGCCATGGCGTTCCAACGCACGAAGGAGCGAATGCGCCGCTCCAGATCCAGATCGCCCGGATAGCTCGGCTCCAGCTCTGCGGGGATGGTGTTGATGTAGGGCGTGGTGGCGGAGTAGGGGATGGTGATCCCGGCCTGGCGGGCCTGGTCGATCAAACGTTCGATCAGATAGTGAGCCCGGCCGGGACCGGCATGGCGGATCACCGCCTCCAACGCATCGAGCCACTCGCGGGTTTCCTGGGGATCGTCGTCCTGGATCAGTCGCGCCCCGGAAAGGCCGCGGGGGTCCAAATTCATCTCAGTCACAGGTCCTCCAATACGCTTGCCAACAAATCCAAATCCAATTGCAATCTCTCAACCCCCGGTGTGATTCATATGACGCAGAATCACCGGCTGCTCGCGCAGATCGAAATGATGACGCTCCGGCTTGCGCCCGATCGCTTCGAGGATGGCCCGGCGCAGCCGGTCCTCATCGCCGGGCCAGCGCCGCAGGATCCGGCGCAGGTCCAGGGAATGATCGTTGCCCAGACACAGCAGCAGGCGGCCTTCCGCGGTCAGACGCACCCGGTTGCAGTCGCCGCAGAAATTGTGGCTGTGGGGGGAGATGAAACCGACGCGGGTGTCGCTGCCGGCCACCCACCAGTAGCGCGACGGCCCGCCGGTGCGCTCGGTGGTGGGAAGCAGCTCGAAATGCCTTGCCAGATCGGCCCGCACCTGATCGGAAGCGTAGAAGGCCGCGGCACGATCGTGGTCGCCGATCACCCCCAGGGGCATCTCCTCGATGAAGCTGATGTCCAGACCGCGGTCGACGGCGAAGCGGACCAGATCGGCGGTCTCGTCGTGGTTGACGCCCCTGAGCACCACCGTGTTGAGCTTGATGCGCCGGAAACCGGCCCGGCGCGCCGCCTCGATCCCGGCCAGCACCCGCTCCAGCTCACCGACCCGGGTGATGCGGCGGAAACGCTGCGGATCGAGGCTGTCGAGACTGACGTTGATGCGCCGGACGCCGGCCGCCGCCAGCCGTCCGGCGCACTCGGCCAGACGCATGGCGTTGGTGGTCAGGGTCAGTTCCCGCAGCGGCAGCCTGCCCAGATCGTCGATCAGATCCAGCACCCCGCGCCGCACCAGCGGCTCGCCGCCGGTGACGCGGATCTTCTCCACCCCCAGACCTACGAACACCCGGGCCAGGGCGTAAAGCTCCTCCAGCGTGAGGATCTGGGCCCGGGGCAGAAAAGCCATGTTCTCGGCCATGCAGTAGCGGCAGCGCAGATCGCAGCGGTCGGTGACCGACAGGCGCAGGTAGGTGATGCGGCGGCCGAAGCGGTCGATGAGCATGGCTTAAAACGGCAGCTTCGGCATCCCGCCGCCGGGCAGCCCCGGAAAGCCGCCCTTGCCGAAGCCCTTCATCTTTTTCATCTTCTTCATCATCTTCTGCATCTGGTTGTACTGCTTCAGCAGGCGGTTGACGTCCTGCACCTGCATCCCCGCGCCCCGGGCGATGCGGCGCTTGCGCGAGGTGTTGATGACCGCAGGGAAGCGGCGCTCGTGGGGGGTCATGGAGTTGATGATGGCGATCTGGCGGTCGATGTCGCGGTCGTCGATGTTCTGCTTGACGTTCTTTGGCAGCTCTCCCATGCCCGGCAGCTTGTCGAGGAGCTTGGAGACGCCGCCCATCTTGTTGAGCTGCATGAGCTGCTCGCGCATGTCCTCCAGATCGAAGCCCTTGCCCTTCTGGAGCTTGTTGACGAATTTCTCCGCCTTGCCCTTGTCGATCTTGCGTTCCACTTCCTCGATCAGGCTGAGGACGTCGCCCATGCCGAGGATGCGCGAAGCGATGCGGTCCGGGTGGAACAGCTCGAGGGCGTCGGCCTTCTCGCCGGTGCCGATAAACTTGATCGGCTTGCCGGTGATGTGGCGGATCGACAGCGCCGCCCCGCCGCGGGCGTCGCCGTCGGCCTTGGTCAGCACCACGCCGGTGAGCGGCAGGGCGTCGTGGAAGGCCTTGGCGGTGTTGGCCGCGTCCTGGCCGGTCATGCTGTCCACCACGAACAGGGTCTCGACCGGATCGACGGCCGCATGGATGGCCTGGATCTCGCGCATCATGTCCGCGTCGATGTGGAGACGGCCGGCGGTGTCGATGATGACCGCATCCAGCAGTTTCCTGCGGGCGTGTTCGACGGCCTTTCTGGCGATCTCCACCGGCACCTCGTCCGGCGACGAGGGGATGAACTCGACGCCGACGTCTTCGGCCAGGGTTTTCAGCTGCTCGATGGCGGCCGGGCGATAGACGTCGGCGCTGACCACCGCGACCTTCTTCTTCTGATGGTCCTTGAGCCAGCGCGCCAGCTTGGCCACGGTGGTGGTCTTGCCCGCCCCCTGCAGGCCGGCCATCAGGATCACCGCCGGCGGCTGGGTGGCCAGATCGAGGCCTTCGCTGGCCCCGCCCATGACGTCCACCAGTTCCTGGTTGACGATCTTGACGAATGCCTGTCCCGGCGTCAGGCTGGTCTGAACCTCCTGCCCCAGAGCGCGCTCACGCACCCGGTCGATGAAGGCCTTGACCACCGGCAGGGCGACGTCGGCCTCCAGCAGGGCCATGCGCACCTCGCGCAGGGTGTCCTTGATGTTGTCCTCGGTCAGGCGGCCCTGGCCGCGGATGGTTTTGAGGGTCTTGGTGAGGCGTTCGGTCAGATTGTCAAACATGGCGTACTGTCACCTGCAATAGAATGTTGGGTATTATGCCAGAGTGAGTAAGGAGGAAACCATTGGCGAATTGGACCATCATCGTTGCCGGTGGCGCAATCGCCGCCTACGGAACCGGATTCTGGCGCCTGCTGCGCCCGGCCGCCGGCCGCCAGACGGTGCTGGCGGCCACCGCCGTCGGCGCGGTGCTGCACGGCATCGCCCTGAAAGACATCCTGCTGACGCCCGCGGGGCTCGATCTCAGCTTCTTCAGCACCGCCGCCCTGATCAGCTGGATGATCGTGCTGCTGTTCCTCACCGCTGCCCTGGGCAAGCCCCTCGACAAGCTGGGACTGGCGGTTCTGCCGCTGGCGGCGCTCACGTTACTGCTTAGACTGGCGTTCCCCGCCGAAGTGCACCCCCTTGCCGCGCTGTCGCCGGGAATGCAGCTGCACATCCTGGTGTCGATTCTGGCCTTCAGCCTGCTCAACGTCGCCGCCTTCCAGGCCGTTCTGCTGGCCTGGCAGGACTGGCAGCTGCGCCACAGGCATCCGGGGCGTTTTGTGCGTTCCCTGCCGCCGCTGCAGGCGATGGAAACGTTTCTGTTTCAGCTCATCGGGGCGGGGTTCGTGCTGCTCAGCGCTTCGCTGCTGACGGGGCTGATGTTCGTGGAGGATCTGTTCGCCCAGCACCTGGTGCACAAGACGGTGCTGTCGATCCTGTCGTGGGGGGTGTTCGGGCTGTTGTTGTGGGGACGCTGGCGCCACGGCTGGCGCGGCAAGACCGCGATCCGTTGGACGTTGGGGGGATTCGCGGCGCTGCTTCTGGCTTACTTCGGCAGCAAACTGGCGCTGGAAATCATCCTGCAACGTGTGTGAAGTCGGCTGGTGGCCGGCGGTGACGGCGGCGAAGTCCCAGGCGGATGATCGTCCGGTCCACCGCTACGGCGCGCTGGATCCAGACGGCGGCTTCCCGCCCTTCGGTGCGGCGCAACAGGGCCTGCAACAACGCCTGCCGTTCGCGCGCCAGCTGCCGCAGCTCGTCCCAGCGGCCGGCGGCGGCGCAATCGAGCAACTGACGGTTGAGATGCTCCAGGCGGGACGGATCGGCGGCTACCATCGGCTTCACGCCCCACTCGCAAGATACTGGGAAACCGCCTGATGCCCGCTGCGCAGCCGGCGCAGGGCGGCGGCGGCCTGATCCCGCTCCCGTTCCAGGACGGCGACGATCTGTGCGTCCAGCTCCCGGATCCGGCACAGTACCGCATACCGCTCCCGGCGGGGCCCCTCCTCCCCCGCCAGCGCCTGACGCAACACGGCGTCCCGGCGGGATTTGAACGCCTCCAGGGACTCGAAGTCCGCCGTTTCCGCTTTTTCCGCCATCGCAGCCGTCAGCCGCAACGCTTCCTCCAGCATGCTCATTCCGGCACCTCAAGCCCGCTGCGCGAACAACAGCCCTTCTTCCTTACTTTCCTTCATGGCCTTGGCCAGTTTCAGGACCGATTCGGGCGGGATCTGACGCACCACTTCCCCGCTTTCGGCATCCAGCACTTTGACCACCACCTGACGGGTATCCCGGTCGATGGAAAATTCCAGATTGCGCTGCACCGTCTGCAGATAGTCGTTGATCTGTTTGACCGCCTGCGCTACCTGCTCCGGCTGGGGCGGGTCCACTTTCCGGGGGGGAGTCCCGTCGGCGCGGGCGTCTTCCCCCCCTTTTCCCACCGGCCGCGCGGCCCGGACCGGATCGGCCGGCACCTGGGATTGATATTGGTTGATAACGGCTTCGACTTTCATCGCTCGATCCTCCACATTGCGGTCATGCTCCGGCCGCCGTCTCCAGAGGAACCCGCCGGGCCTCCTCGGGTATCGCCGCCCAGGCTTCGGCCAGCGGACGCAGCAGCCCGACCACCTCCTGCATCAGTTCAGGCTGGTTCTTGACATGGGCCTCCAGCAACCGGCGCTGCATGTAGCCGTAGAGCAGATCCAGGTTTTCGGCCAGCTCGCCGCCGGCCTCGAAGTCCAGGGTCTCCCGCAGACCACCGAGAATGGTCACCGCCTTGCCGATCAACTCCCCCTTGCGCGCCAGGTTGCCGGCCTCCAGGGCGGCACGGGCGGCGTTGATACGTTCCAGGGCACCTTCGAACAACAGCATCACCAGGCGGTGGCCGTCGGCGTCGGCCACCTGGCCTTCGGTGCCCACCTGCTGATACTGTTTCAGGGCTGCGTTGCCTGCCGTTGCGTACATGTCATTTCTCCTCGATTTCGTCAATTGTCACTCTTCGGTTCCAACGCCTTGAGCTGCTGGGTGAGAAAATCCCCGGTGCTCTTGAACTGGGCCACCAGGGCGTCCATCGCGTTGAATCTTCTCAGGTACATCGCCTCCAACCGCTGCATGCGGTCGTCGAGCTTCTGCTGTTCCAGGCTGAGCTTGTCGAGACGGCTGGTGAGCCCCTCCATCTTGTCGGCCAGGGAACCGCCGCTGCCGGTCAGTTGCTTGAGCAGGTCGTCAAGGCGGTCGGCCACTCCGCGGATCAAAGTCACGTTGCCGCGTTCTCCCACAGCCCCACCCAGCACCTTGACCTGCAGCCCCTCGCTGGCGTCCCCTTCGGCGCCGACGAGGAACTGCCCCCTGCCCTCGGCCGCCACGCCGTTGATCTTCCCCACCACATCGGTGCCGGCGGTGCCTGATGCCACCGAGAAGCCCAGGGTGCTTCCACTGTTGTTATCGACCGCGACGAAGGAAACCTGAGAACTGCTGCCATAAGTCGAGGAAGTCAGCACGAAACGGGTGTTGGCGCTGTCATAGCTGACCTCCACGTGGCGGGCGGCGGCCTTCAGGGCGGCATCCTCGTTGATGCGGGCCTGGATCTCGCGCGCCAGATCGTCGCCGGAGGCGTAGCTGCCCTGGGTCAGCTGGATGGGGCCGGAGCGGACGCCGTCCACTTCGATGGTGAATTCGTCGTTGTCGGCGTCGATCACCAGGGGCGTGGCGGCGAAATCCGCCGGCAACACCGAAGCGCCGTCGAAACGCCCCTGGGTCGCCAGGGCGGTCACCTCGACCGCATAGGTGCCGGCCTGGGTCTTGGGGGTAGCGCCGAAATAACGAATCTGGGCGTCGCTGGTGTCGCCGCGGGTGGCGAACAGGGCCTGCATCTCCTTGGGATGGTCGTGGAGCATGGCCTTGAATTTGGATGTGTCCAGAGACAATTGTCCGGTGTCCTTGTCAGTGCTCAACCCCACATCCGCCAGGGAGCGGATGCCAGCCTCCTCCAACCCGGGCACCACCTGGCCGATCAGGCGCCGCAGCTGGGCGTTCACCGCACGGACGGTGCTGTCACCCAGCAAGGGGGCGGCCACGTTCTGCTCCTTGTCGAAAGCGGTGGCCGCGGCCACGTGGCCGCGGAACTGGTTGTAGGCATCCACGAAGCCCTGCATCGCCTCGGTGATCGCCTCGTCGTCGAGGGAAACGCCCACGGTCACGGCAGAACCAGGGGCGGCGCTCTTGAGATTGAGGGTCACCCCGTCGATGACGCCGGTGACCAGATTGGTGGGCGAGGTGACGGCGATGCCGTCCACCTCCAGCTCGGCGTCGCGCCCGGCCAGGGTCTGGGTCAGGTTGCGGGCCGAGGCGTTGAACGCCAGCCGCGACAGGCCGGCGGCGTCGGTGTCGTTGCCATCGCTGTCGCTGACGCTGACTTCCAGGGCGTTGCCGGCGCCAGTCCGTTCCGAAGTCAGCACCAGGCGGAAGCCGCTGCCGTCGTTGACGATGGAGGCCCGCACGCCGATGCCGGCGTCATTGATGGCATCACGCAACCCCGACAGGGTGTTGTTGGTGGTATCGATGGTCAGGGACTGGGCGGCGCTGTCCGCGTCGGCGGTGAACGTGGTGGGATTGCCACCGGCATCGTAACTCCAAGCGCCGAAGCGGATGGTGAGCGTTCCGGACCCTACCACGTCGTCTACCGAGGAAAAGGTGGACGAAGCCACCGCGTGGGCCTGGGCGGTCTGGTTCACCGTCACCTGATACTGCCCTTCGCGGGCCACGGCGCCGGCGGTGGCGGTGACCACCGCCTCGTTGCTGGAACTGGTCTGGTGCCGCCGCCAGAAAACCGGCGATTTGAGTTTGCCAAGCGCTGCATCCATTTCCTCCAGGTCGCTCTTGAGCTGGCCGAAGGCCGACAGCTGGGCCTGGATCTGTTCCTGCTGGCGCTGGATGCGGGCTTCGGTCGGCTTGCGCTCGGCTGCCACCAGGCTGGTGACGATGTTCTGAATGTCGAGGCCGGAGCCGAGCCCCGTCGATGTGATGGTCGCCATGGCGTTTCCTCAAACGGCAAGGGGACGGACCCGAAACGGGCCCGTCCCTGGGCTAGGTGAAAGGTGGATGCGGTCTTACCGCAACAACGACAACACCTGTTGTGGGGCCTGCTTGGCCTGGGCCAGCATGGCCATCCCCGCCTGCTGCAACACCTGCGCCTTGGCCAGCTCGGTGGTCTCGGCGGCAAAATCGGCGTCCATGATCCGCGACTTGGAAGCGGTCAGGTTGTCACGGGTCACCTGGATGTTCTCGATCGTCGATTCCAGACGGTTCTGCACCGCCCCAAGATCACCACGGGCGCTGTTGATGGTCTCCAAGGCATTGTCGATCGCCTCCAACGCCTTGGTCGCCCCCTCCACCGTGCTCAAGTCCACGTCCTTGAGAAACTGACCGGTGGAGGCGCCGCCGTAGGAGCCTGCTTTGAACTTGATGTTTTCCAGCGCCGTGGTGCCGTTGGTTCCGGCCTCGACTGTGATTTCGCCGGCCGACTGCAGGGTGACGGTGGAGTAGTAAGTCTCGGCATCAGTGGCAAACGTCACCGCTGCAGTCGTCTCGGCAATCCCGTCCAAGCCAAACTTGGCTACGTCACCTGCCGCCACCGTTTTGGCAACGATACTGATATTGCGCCCATCGTCGGCGACCAGGCGGACACCTTTGCCGGTGTCTTCAGCCCGAACGCCCGTCTGACCGGCTATATCATTGATGGCATTGACCAC
The DNA here is from genome assembly GCF_030294985.1 of Methylomarinovum tepidoasis. Classification (NCBI taxonomy): domain Bacteria; kingdom Pseudomonadati; phylum Pseudomonadota; class Gammaproteobacteria; order Methylococcales; family Methylothermaceae; genus Methylomarinovum; species Methylomarinovum tepidoasis. The sequence continues at coordinate 1,492,007 of NZ_AP024718.1, read as the reverse complement.
AGCCACCCGGTCCTTGCCCAAATCTCCCACGGAGGTAATGGTTGCGGTTTGCTTTCCATTGATGAAAATTTGGATAGTATCCGTCCCGGCCGCGCCAGCCGTCGACCCACTCGTGCCTTCCACCACGTTGGCATCGGCTGTCGCCGTCACCCCGGTGGCGTCGCTGGCCTTGTTGATCGCCGCCGCGATGGCAATGGCACTGGCCTCCTTGATGCTGGAGTTGGCGCTGGTGTCGGAGGCGGTATCGTCGGCCGCATTGGCCGCGTCGATCTGAACGCCGTTGATCACCAGATCGCCGGTGTTCAAAGCAAGCTGCTCACCCGTGCCGCCATCGGTTGCCGTCAGCGCCGCGGCCGCAGCCGCAGCTCGCTTGCCGTCCTGGGTCGATACCGTCGCCACCTGATTCTCGTAGGTGCCAGCCATCAAACCGGCGTTGCGAAGTCCAACATCCCCATTGGTGCCAGACTCGATCTTGATCGGCTGGTTGTTGGTCGCCCGCAGCGTATAGCCGCCCGTGAACGTCTGTTTTTCCGTTGCCGAATCCACTGCTGCCAACCCGGTGGCCGCACTTGCCTGTGCTGCGGTGATTGCAGTTGAACCATCCGAACGGGTTAGTCCAGACAAATCCAGTTGAATATTGCGGCCATCGGCCGCCTCCAGGCGGACACCATTTTCATCCGTACCCGTATCCACAGCGACCACCCCCGTCTGGTCACTGACGGCATTGATGGCCTTGACCACCGCTGCCCGGTCAGCTGAGGTATCCACTCCGCCAGTTGCAATATTGATATCGACTCCGTTAAGGGTAATCTTACCGGTGGTGTCCAACGCACTCATGGACGAACCGGCAACAACGTTAGTCGCCACTTCGGCCACCACACCGGTCTGGTCCGACACCTTGTTGATCGCCGCCGCCTTGGCAATGGCGCTGGCTGCAGCGTTATCCGTCGAAGCGGTATCATCCAGAGCACTGGAGGCGGCGATCGCCACCCCATTGATGATCAGATCGCCATTGGTCAACGCCTGACCATTGTTGGTCGCGGCCACCCCGGCGGTGGTGCTGGTGCCCAGCTTGTCGGTGGTCATCTTGCCAATGGAAAACTCGAAGGTCTCCCCCTTGTTGGCGCCAATCTGAAACACCTGCTTGCCGAAACTGCCGTCCAGCAACTTGGTGCCGTTGAAGTTGGTCTGCTCGGCCACCCGCTGAATCTCGTCGATCAGCTGCTGGGCCTCGGCATTCAAAGACGCCCGGTCGGAGTCCGAGTTGGTGGCGTTGGCCGCCTGCACCGCCAGCTCGCGCAAACGCTGCAGGTTGTCGGTCATGCTCCCCAGCGCCCCCTCGGCAGTCTGGGCCATGGAGATGCCGTCGCCGGCATTGCGCATGGCCACAGTCATGCCGCGGGTCTGAGTGTCGAAACGGGTGGCGATGGCCAGACCCGCCGAGTCGTCCTTGGCGCTGTTGACCCGCAGCCCAGACGACAGCCGCTCCATCGCCTGACTCAGCATCCCTTCGGTCTTGTTGAGATTACGCTGGGCAGTCAGCGCCATGATGTTGGTATTGATGATGCTTGGCATGTTCCGTCCTCCTGTATCCGGATGGGGTAAGTTCCGCGTTCATTTCAGATAGCGGCACCCATAGAAGAAACTTTAGCCTGCATCACTTCAACAACGACAGCACCTGCTGGGGCTGCTGCTTGGCCTGGGCCAGCATGGCCATCCCCGCCTGCTGCAACACCTGGGCCTTGGCCAGCTCGGCGGTCTCGGCGGCAAAATCGGCGTCCATGATCCGCGACTTGGAAGCGGTCAGGTTGTCACGGGTCACCTGGATGTTCTCGATCGTCGATTCCAGACGGTTCTGCACCGCCCCAAGATCACCACGGGCGCTGTTGATGGTCTCCAAGGCATTGTCGATCGCCTCCAACGCCTTGGTCGCCCCCTCCACCGTGCTCAAATCCACGTCCTTGAGAAATTGACCGGTGGAGGCGCCACCGTGGGAACCCGCCTTGAACTTGAGATTTTGCAATTCCTGGGGACCATTGGTTCCGGCCTCGACTGTGATTTCGCCGGCCGACTGCAGGGTGACGGTGGAGTAGTAAGTCTCGGCATCAGTGGCAAACGTCACCGCTGCAGTCGTCTCGGCAATCCCGTCCAAGCCAAACTTGGCTACGTCACCTGCCGCCACCGTTTTGGCAACGATACTGATATTGCGCCCATCGTCGGCGACCAGGCGGACACCTTTGCCGGTGTCTTCAGCCCGAACGCCCGTCTGACCGGCTATATCATTGATGGCATTGACCACAGCCACCCGGTCCTTGCCCAAATCTCCCACGGAGGTAATGGTTGCGGTTTGCTTTCCATTGATGAAAATTTGGATAGTATCCGTCCCGGCCGCGCCAGCCGTCGACCCACTCGTGCCTTCCACCACGTTGGCATCGGCTGTCGCCGTCACCCCGGTGGCGTCGCTGGCCTTGTTGATCGCCGCCGCGATGGCAATGGCACTGGCCTCCTTGATGCTGGAGTTGGCGCTGGTGTCGGAGGCGGTATCGTCGGCCGCATTGGCCGCGTCGATCTGAACGCCGTTGATCACCAGATCGCCGGTGTTCAAAGCAAGCTGCTCACCCGTACCGCCATCGGTTGCCGTCAGGGCCGCGGCCGCAGCCGCTGCTTGCTTGCCGTCCTGAGTCGATACCGTCGCCACCTGATTCTCGTAGGTGCCAGCCATCAAACCGGCGTTGCGAAGTCCAACATCCCCATTGGTGCCAGACTCGATCTTGATCGGCTGGTTGTTGGTCGCCCGCAGCGTGTAACCGCCCGTATAAGTCCCCGCAGCCGCCAAACCCGTCGCTTCCTTCGTCACCGTACCGCCGAAGCTTAGCTCGATGTTACGTCCATCCGCAGCCTCCAGGCGAACCCCTGTTTCCGCCGCTCCGGTATCGACAGCGACCACCCCCGTCTGGTCACTGACGGCATTGATGGCCTTGACCACCGCTACCCGGTCGGCAGTTGCATCGACACCGCCTGTGGCCACGGAAATCGTGACGCCATTGATGGTCACGCTACCGCTGGTCGAAGCCGGGACCATCTTGGTTCCAGCCGCCACGTTGGCCGCCACTTCGGCCACCACGCCGGTCTGGTCCGACACCTTGTTGATCGCCGCCGCCTTGGCAATGGCGCTGGCTGCAGCGTTATCCGTCGAAGCGGTATCATCCAAAGCGCTGGAGGCGGCGATCGCCACCCCGTTGATGATCAGATCGCCATTGGTCAACGCCTGACCGTTGTTGGTCGCGGCCACCCCGGCGGTGGTGCTGGTGCCCAGCTTGTCGGTGGTCATCTTGCCAATGGAAAACTCGAAGGTCTCCCCCTTGTTGGCGCCAATCTGAAACACCTGCTTGCCGAAACTGCCGTCCAGCAACTTGGTGCCGTTGAAGTTGGTCTGCTCGGCCACCCGCTGAATCTCGTCGATCAGCTGCTGGGCCTCGGCATTCAAAGACGCCCGGTCGGAGTCCGAGTTGGTGGCGTTGGCCGCCTGCACCGCCAGCTCGCGCAAACGCTGCAGGTTGTCGGTCATGCTCCCCAGCGCCCCCTCGGCAGTCTGGGCCATGGAGATACCGTCGCCGGCATTGCGCATGGCCACGGTCATGCCGCGGGTCTGAGTGTCGAAACGGGTGGCGATGGCCAGACCCGCCGAGTCGTCCTTGGCGCTGTTGACCCGCAGCCCAGACGACAGCCGCTCCATCGCCTGACTCAGCATCCCTTCGGTCTTGTTGAGATTACGCTGGGCAGTCAGCGCCATCATATTGGTGTTGATCACTTGTGGCATGGCTTTCCCTCCGAAATTCGCCGGTGAAATGATTGATCACCAGATCTCAAGCAATATTAATGCCACAATATAGAGATTGAAAAATCAACAAATTGGCTCAATCTCGGAGACGAAGTGGCATTTCTCTGCCACTGCGGTGACGACAGGGTGGCAATGAAGGGATGTCGTCAGGGAAGATATTTGATCGCAGCCACGATCAGGCCGCCAACGGTAAGCGTGAGGGCGAAGGACCAGCGCATGAAACGATCGATACGCCCCGTCAGGCGCTCAAAACGCAGGTCCATCTGCTCGAAGCGCTTATCAACCTGCTCGAAGCGCTTGTCAACCTGTTCGAAACGCTTGTCCACTTGCTCGAAGCGCTCGTTCATCTCCTCGCGCAGCGCTTCGATGCGCTTGTCCATCAGCTGGAAACCCTGGTCCATCAGCTCCCGCTGGTGCCTGAGCTCTTCCTCCACCCGGACGATGCGCTCACGCAATTCCAGGTCATAACGCACCAACCCGGAGGAAAGCCGGGCATCGACTTCCTCACGAATCAGGCGGCGGATTTGATCCAGGTCTTCCTGAGCCAGGGACATGGCAGCTCCGAGTTTTTGAGGTTGCTTTTCCAAGTATAAAATGATCGCATCATTGCGAGGCGACATGCAAAAATGCAGATCAAAAGCGAAGACTGCATGCCAGCCTCACCTGAAGCCATGATGGCAAAAAACAACCAAGCCACGAAGACGATCGGGAAGGTTAACGAAAAGGGCCCCGCCGGAGCGGGGCCTTTTCGTCATCGTCAGGGAACCTGCCTCAGACTACCTTGAAGTTACGCATCATCTCGCCATCCTCGTGCTCGAGGTTGTGGCAGTGATACAGGAACAGCCCCTTGTACTTGTCGAAGGGCTTGATGAGCTGGATGCGCTCGCCGGCCATCGCCAGCACCGTATCCTGATAGCCTTCGTCCACCAGGCCGTCCTTGACGGTTTCATAACCTTCGCTGCTGCCGTGCATGCCGCCGGCTTCCGGCGGGGTGCGGCGGACGATCTGGAAGTAATGCCCGTGAAGATGAATCGGATGGACCATGGCCATCATCATCGCCATGCTCATGCCGCCCCCCATGCCCTGCATGGATTGGCGGCTGCCGTGTTCGCTTTCGCCCCCGTGTTCCCCTTCCATTTCCATACCGCCGTGTTCGTGGAAGATTTCCATCAGGTGGATGGTATTGACCGGGAAGGTCTCGATCGGCAGCGCGCCGGTCATCGAAAACGCCTGACCGTTGAGGGTGAACTGACGGCCGTGATTGCCGATAGCGATGGGACGTGGCTTGTCAGGGTTGACCACGTCATCCAGGCTGAGCTGCGGCAGGGGACGCAGCTTGGCCGGCAATTCCTGGTTGTCCAGAGTCCTGGGCTTTTCCGTCACCCGGAAACGGGCGATGGTGAAATGACTTCCCTGGGGAATGTGACGGGCCATGAGCATCATCGGACCGATGGTGCCCATCATGCCTTCCGGGCCGCTGATGGTCTGGGTTCCCATCATGCCGCCCATGCCACCGCGCTGTCCCATACTGCCCATGCGGCCACCGCGGCCCATGCCACCTCCCATCATACCGCCCATGCCCATCATGCTGCCGCCGCTACGGCGGAAACGTTCGTAAAGCGGCGGCATGATGCCGTGATATTCTTGGCTTTCCAGCCTGACCTCCTTCCCCTTGGATTTGGAGAAGTCACGCCATAACTCGTAACGCTCCCCCGGGCCGATCATCAGATAGGGCCGGGTGACGGGACGCTCCAGCAGACCGCCGTCGGTGCCGATGACGGTGATGGAGTCACCATCGCTCCAGGCCAGCTTGTAGATGCGGGAATTGGAACCGTTGAGCACCCGGAAGCGGTAGGAACGGGAAGCTACATTCAGAGTGAAATCCGGATGGCCGTTTACCAGGATCTTCTCCCCGAGGAAACCCAACATGGCGATGGGACCACGGCGGTCGTAAAGCAGCTGATTGGTTTCATCGAAGGTGCGGTCCTGCAGCACCAGAGGCAGATCGTATTCTCCCCGCGGCAGCGGCACCTCATTTTCTTCGTCGTCCTCGACGAGGATCAGTCCTGCCAGTCCGGAATAGGCCTGGGCGCCGGTCACCATGTTGGTATGGGGGTGATACCAGTAGGTTCCGGCCCGGTTCTCGACGGTAAATTCGTAAACGTAGGTTTCTTCCGGATCGATGGCGTAGCTGGGATGCCCATCGGCCTCGAAGGGGACGTGCATGCCGTGCCAGTGGGTGATGAATTTCGCCGGCAGACGGTTGTGCAGGGTGATGCGGACCCGTTGCCCCTTGCGGAATTTGAGGATCGGACCCAGATAGGTATCGGGAATGGGAATCACCGCATCCGGATCGCCCTTCACCACCCGGGCTGTATAGCGCCATACCCGGGTGGCCGGCCCCGGCAGGATCTGAACTTTACCGGGCGCGGCGACCAGCTCGATTTCCACGTCCGGGAAGAACGTCGCCGTCGCCTCCCGCTTCGGACGGCCGAAGGACTGCCGTTTCAGGATGATGGGGAATGCCGGCCCTGCCGCCGCCAGCGCCATCCCTGCGCTTGCCGCCTGCAACAACCGCCGCCGTTTCAGATCGATTTTTTCGCTCATGATCGCACCTCTCCAACTCGCCGTTCTAATTTAGAATATGCTTATTGGCAACTTACCAGTCCTGGCTCGAATGCGCAAGAGACCGTGCCCCATTCTTTTGCGGCAGATCAAGTGACCAGACCCGCCGAGGCCGCCTCGTCCAGATACCATGACAGCCGCTCCCGGGGGGCGATCCGCTGGGCCGGCAGATTCAGCTCCGGCCGGGTGAAGACCCGGGCGACGATCCCGGCCTTGCCGGCCCCGGTCGCCAGAAAGACGGCCTGGCGGGCGTGATTGAAGGTCCGGTAGGTCAGGGTCAGACGCCGGGGAGGCGGTTTGGGAGCGGATGCGACTGCGGCCACCCAGGCCTCCGGTGGGGGCTCGAAACCGGGAAACAGCGAAGCGGTGTGGCCGTCCTCCCCCAGCCCCAGCAGCACCCAGTCCAGTTGCGGCGAGCCGGCGAAGCATTCGAGCAGATGGGTTTCGTACCGCCGGGCGGCAGCCGGCAATGTCAGTCCCAGGGTCGGCATGGGATGCACGTTGGCCGCCGGGATCGGTACGTGGTCGAGCAGGGCTTCGCGGGCCATGCGGTAATTGCTGTCAGGATGATCCGGGGGCACGAAGCGCTCGTCGCCGAAAAACACGTGCAGCTTTTCCCAGGCGAGCCGCTCCCGGTAAGGGGACCGGGCCAGCAGCCGATAGAAACGGGCCGGGGTCGAACCGCCAGCCAGCGCCACGGTGAAACGCCCCGCCTTTTCCAGGGCGCGCTCCACCGTGGTGATGAAATCCTGCGCCAGCGCCTCGCAGGCCGCTTCGGGATCGGGGAAAATCCGGCGTTCCCGGTTCACGGCCGGGTCTGCCAGTGGCGATAGACCTCGATCAGGGCCCGGGTCGAGGCGTCGTGCTCGCCGATCTGGCCACCCTCCAGCTCGGGCAGGATTCGCCTGGCGAGCTGCTTGCCCAGTTCCACCCCCATCTGGTCGAAGGAATTGACGTTCCAGATCGCTCCTTGGACGAAGACCTTGTGTTCGTAGCAGGCGATCAGGCTCCCCAGAATCCTGGGCGTCAGCTTGGGATACAGGAACAGGCTCGAGGGGCGGTTGCCGGGGAAGATCTTGGCCGCCGCGAGCAGATCCAGACGGTCTTCCGGCACCCCTTCGGCTTCCAGCTCGGCCCGGGCCTCCTCGAAGGTACGCCCCCGCATCAGGGCCTCGGCCTGGGCCAGGCAGTTGGCCACCAGGATACGGTGATGGTCGCCGAGTTCGTGATGGCTGCGGGCCGCCACCAGGAAATCGCACGGTACCAGGTGGGTGCCCTGGTGCAGCAGTTGGAAAAAGGAATGCTGGCCGTTGGTGCCGGGCTGCCCCCAGACGATCGGGCCGGTGGCGTAATCGACCGCCCGGCCCTCCAGATCGACGCGCTTGCCGTTGCTCTCCATGTCGAGCTGCTGGAGGTGGTCGGGGAAATGGCGCAGATACTGATCGTAAGGCAGCACCGCGTGGGATTCGGCGCCGAAGAAATCGGCGTACCAGATGCCCAGCAGCCCCATGAGCACGGGAAGGTTGCGGGAGAACGGCGTGGTGCGGAAATGCTCGTCCATCTCGAAGGCGCCCTGCAGCAGTTCCTCGAAGCGGTCCATGCCCACTGCCAGAGCGATGGAAAGGCCCACCGCCGACCACAGCGAATAACGCCCCCCGACCCAGTCCCAGAACTCGAACATGTTCTCAGGGTCGATGCCGAAGGCCTGCACCGCATGACGGTTGGTGGAGACGGCGACGAAATGGCGGGCGATGGCGGTCTCGTCACCCCCCGCGGCGGTCAGGAGCCAGTCCCGCGCCGAGCGGGCGTTGGTCATGGTTTCCTGGGTGGTGAAGGTTTTGGAGACCACCAGGAACAAGGTGGTTTCCTGATCCAGCCCCTTGAGGGTTTCGATCAGGTCCGCCTCATCCACGTTGGCGACGTAATGCACCCGCAGGTCTTCCTTGTGATAGGGCGTCAGCGCGGTGGTGACCATGCGCGGCCCCAGATCCGAACCGCCGATGCCGATATTGACCACGTCGGTGATCGGCCGCCCGGTAAAGCCCCGCCACTGACCGCCGCGCACCTGCTCGCTGAAACGGCGCATCTGAGTCAGCACCCGCCACACCGCCGGCATCACATCCTCGCCATCGACGTAGATGGGGCGATCGCTGCAGTTGCGCAGGGCCACATGCAGCACGGCCCGGTCTTCGGTGACGTTGATCTTCTCGCCGCTGAACATCGCCTCGATCCTGGCTGCCAGGCCGCTCTGCTCGGCCAGTTGCAGCAGTAGCCCGAGGGTCTTGTCAGTGATCCGGTGCTTGGAATAGTCGAACAGGATGTCTCCCCAGCGCAGGGAGAAACGTTGGAAACGCTGCGGGTCGGCGGCGAACCAGTCGCGCAGATGCTGGCCGGCAATTTCCTGCCGGTGCGCCTGCAACGCATTCCAGGCAGGCAAGGCGGTCGGCGTGGTCACGATCAAACTCCCCCTTTGCAATCGCACATACCGGAACCATGGTAAACCATGCCCGGTCACAGGAGGAAGTTCCGCTTCATCAAACGGTCACCTGGCGCGGTTACATTGACAGCCCTGATGGGCTGCCAGACAATCCTGTGTCGAAAAATTGAACAGCGCCTGTGCCTGGCAGTTCCAATTCCTTGTTTTTCATCAACTGGCTCAAGGTTTGCTTTTATGTTTCTGAATCCTTTGCTCTACAGGAAAGCTGCCATGAAACGCATTTCCGGTTATTTCACCATCGCCAGACTGCTGCTGGGTATCTACTGGCTGGTTCTGCGCCAATGGGGTTATCTCGCCTACCGCCGGCTGGCCCGCCTGGGCAGCCGCAAGCCGGTTTCCGCGATTGAATGAGCGGCACGCTGTATGTGGTCGCCACGCCCATCGGCAATCTTGGCGACATCAGCGAGCGGGCGCTGGCGACGCTGCGCCAGGCCGACCTGATCGCCTCCGAGGATACCCGCCACAGCCAACAGCTGCTGAGCCGCTACGGGATTTCCACGCCGGTCACGGCTCTGCACGACCATAACGAACGCACCCGGATCGACGACATTCTAGACCGTCTCCGGGCCGGCAGCGATGTGGCGCTGGTTTCCGACGCCGGCACGCCGCTCATCAACGATCCAGGCTTTCTGCTGGTCCGGGCCGCTCACGAAGCCGGCATCCGGGTCAGTCCCGTTCCGGGCCCCTGTGCCGCCATCGCCGCCCTCTCCGCCGCCGGGCTGCCCACCGACCGCTTCGCTTTCGAGGGCTTTCCGCCCCGGACTTCGAGCGCCCGCCGCCGCTTCTTCGAGGCTCTGCGCGACGAGCCGCGTACGCTGGTGTTCTACGAATCCTGCCACCGCATCCTGCCCTGCCTGGAAGACCTGGCCGCCACCTTTCCGCCGCAGCGCCGCCTGGTCATCGCCAAGGAACTGACCAAGGTGCACGAGCGCCTCATCATCACCGAGATCGCCGAGGCGGCACTGCACTTCCGGGATCACCCCGACTGGCGGAAAGGGGAATTCGTCCTGGTTCTGGAGGGCGCCCCCCGGGACAAGGCCAGCCTGTCGGCGGAGCAGCGCCGCGTGCTGGATCTGCTGCTGGAAGAATGCTCCCTCAAAATTGCCGTCTCCCTGGCGGAGAAAATCACCGGCGCGCGGAAAAAATTGCTCTACCAGACGGCGCTGGAACGGCAAAAGCCGGAAACCTAACGGCGTTTTCTGGTCTAATGATACTTGGAGAGCCGGCCGGGCAATCGCTGCCGCCTTCGAGCGGGAGAGGAAAGTCCGGGCTCCACAGGGCAGGGTGCCAGGTAACGCCTGGGCGCCGCGAGGCGACGGAAAGTGCCACAGAGAACAGACCGCCGATGGCCCGTTTCGGGCACAGGCAAGGGTGAAACGGTGCGGTAAGAGCGCACCGCGCGGCGGGCAACCGACCGCGGCACGGCAAACCCCACCCGGAGCAAGATCAAATAGGGGAGCACCATGCGTGTGGCCCGCACGCCGCTCCCGGGTAGATCGCTGGAGGCGCCTGGCGACAGGCGTCCTAGACGAATGATTGCCCCCGACAGAACCCGGCTTACAGGCCGGCTCTCCCCTTCCTCCGCCTGAACTACACTTGTTCCTTGAGACGTGACAACTTTCACCGAGGAACGCATCGTGCCCATACCGGCGGAGTCTTCCCTGCTCGAACCGCAAACCCTGCAAACCTGGCTTCAGGATTTACCCTGGGTGGATCCATCACGGGTGGCCCGCTGCCTGCGGGAACAGCTATGCCAATTGGTGGAACAGCCTCTCGTACCGCACCAACGGGCGCTTCTGCTGCAATGCTATCAACCGCATCTACTGACGCTCGCTGCCACGCTTGAAGAAAAGCTGTTCGATGCCCCCCTGCCCCTGCCCCCGACCCAGGCGGAAAAAGCGCAACTGCTGTTGGATCTGTGCGAACTGATGGCCCGCAATTACGCCCTGCTCGCCGATACCTGGGCCCTCGCACCCACTTCGGCGGAGGCGGTTCTGCCCATCCTGCACCACGCCCTAGACTGGCTGGCCCGCCTCGGTCTTCACCGAGCCCAGAGCTATGCGCCGCCCGGCGCCGCCTTCTGGAAGAAGGTCTATCATCTCTTTCAACTGATCGAGCGCCACGAACTCCTGCTCCATCCTGCTGCCGAGCCGGTCCGCGAACCGCTGCACGTCCTGTTCCTTTTCGCCATCTGCAACCCACCGCGCTTCCGCCCCCGGGAACTGCGCCAGATCGACCGCCTGCTGCGCCGGTTCGGGCGTTCCCTGATCATTCGCCCAGACCCTCTCCACCGGGACCAGAGCGCCGGTTTCGCCTTCGATTGTCTCGACCCAGCCCCGCCACGCCCCTGCAAGCGTCTGCCGGATCTCAAGCGTCCCCGGGCAGACCGCCGTTTCCTTTTCACCCAGCCGGTGACGCGGCAGCTGTTGGATTACGTAAAAACGGAGAAGCCCAGTGGGGTCGAAACCCTGCCGTTCGGTCAGTCCCGCCGGCTCGCCCTGCAACTGGCCCATTCCCTAGGCGCCCCGAAACAACGCCGCTGGCTCCGGCGCCGCCAGCAGCGCAACTGTCAGACCATCGTCGGGCTGGATGATCTCGTGGCCTTTCTCCGCAAACACCATGACACCGATCTCGAGGCACTGATGCGGAGGACGCCGGTCACGCTGGAACCGGAACCCGGTTTCTCCCTGGAATCCCCTCTAGACATCGGAGAAAAAGACGATGAGAGGCGTTATTCCGAAGTGGCTGCACTCCACAGCCTGAACGCAGACAAACCCCAGATCCGCCCGGAAGACATCTGGGGAAATTCCGTGATAACCCCCCAGAAAGACGTCACGGAATTTTCCGCCCAAGTGGTGGACGTCTCGGCTCGCGGTTACCGGCTGTATTGGCACGGTTCGGCCTGTCCCCACCTGCGCCCAGGGGAAATTCTCAGTCTCCTGCGTGAGGACAGGGAACCGGAAATCGCCACCATTCGCTGGCTCCACCAACAGCCCGAGCACCCGCTCACCCTGGGCGTGGAGCTGCTGAGCTTCAACGCCCAGCTGGTGGTTGCAAGCCGCTTCGTTCCCGATATCGGTGAGGACGGAACCGAACCCCAATACCGCTGGGCGGTCCTGACGCCGGCCCAACCGGCCATCGAACGCGACACCTGCCTGTTGGCGCCAGCCCAGACCTGGCGCCGCGGCCAGTGGGTGGACATCTATTACACCCGCCACCGCAAGGCTACCTTCAACCTGCGCCAGCGGCTTGAGGGCTCGACGGCCTACGATCTGTTCACCCTGGAGGGCGTCAAACTGGACGCTGCGGCAGGCACCAAGCAATGAAGGCGACGAACAGGACGAACACCAGCAGCCCGCCCCACCCCTGCCAGCGGTAACGCCGGCTCAAATACGCCTGGGGATAACTTGAAAGCACATAAGGCTGACCGCGCCGCGGGGGCCGCTGCAGGAGGTTCACCGCGGCCGGGGCCTGCCGCTGCAGGCGCTGGCGCAGCACCGTCCGTTCCGCCTGTTTGCGCACCAGCCGCCATTCCTTCGGATCGATCTCGCCGTCGCGGTTGATGTCGAAACGCTGCAACAGCGCCGCCCGGTCGGCCTTCCAGCGTCGCAGCAGGCTAGCGGTTTCCGCCTTCAGGCTGTCCTCCCCCGACCCACGGAGGGTCTGAAACCAGCCCAGAGCGTACAGCGGGTCGTCCGCTTCGAGCCGGCATTCCTGATAGCGATAGGCCCCGAAGGGATCGTGGTGACCCGGCGGCAGCCGCTCGTCGCTGCGCCAAGTGTTCTCGTGGTGCGTTACCACCTGCGCCCCGGCCGGATCGACGATGCAGCGGCCGCTGCCGTCCTCCAGGGCGAACAGCGCTTCGCTCTCGCCTTCTTCGACTACGCGCCAGCGGCCCCGCTGCCCGAATCCCTGACGCCATGCCTCCACCCGGTAGCGGTACCAGACGCAGTATCTGCCGCTGAGCGGGGCGATGACCGGTTCCCCCTCGAGCATCACCGCCCGCCCCACCAGTTCTACGAATCCCTGGGGAGCGGAACGAATGCGGGCGGTCGGCGTGTCCTCGATCAGGCGCGCCAGACGCAGCTTCCGAATGCCCAGCCACAATGCGACCAGCGTCACCACGGCCGCGGCTATGATCAGAATCCAGAATTGCCAGGCCGGCAGAGTCCGCAGCCAGGCGGCGAAGGCGGCCATCAGCCGAACAGGGAGCTCAACTCGACGTCGCGGATCTCGCCGGCCTCGAAACGCAGCAGTTCGAAGGGCTTGAAGTTGAACCAGCGAGCCAAAATCACGTCGGGAAACTGCTCGATGCGAACGTTGTTGGCGTTGACGGCGGCATTGTAGAATTCCCGCCGGTCGGCGATGGCGTTCTCCAGCTCGGTGATGCGGCTCTCCAGGTGCCGGAAGGCGCGGTCGGCCTTGAGCTCGGGGTAGTTCTCCGCCACCGCGAACAGGTTCATCAGCCCCTGACGCAGCTGGCCCTCGGCCGCCCCCAGCCGCTCCAGGTCCCCCTGCCGCTGGGCCTGGAACACGCGGTTGCGTGCCTGCATCACCTTTTCCAGGGTGGCCTGCTCGAACTTCATGTAACGTTTGCAGACCTCGACCAGTTTCGGCAGTTCGTCGTGGCGCTGTTTGAGCAGCACCTGAATGTTCGACCAGGCCTGGGAGACGGCGTGTTTGAGATCGACCAGGCGGTTGTAAATGACAATCCCGTAAACAAGCACGATAATGATGGCCGCCGCCAGGACGGCGAGAAACACGAGCATGGCACGCTCCCCGATGATCGTTGATCTTCATATCGAGTATAGCCCCAAGGAGATCGCCTTGAAGCGTCAGACTTTCGAAGACAAGGTTCCCCACTTCGGACAGCGGGTGTACGTGGCCGACACCGCCCTGGTCATCGGCGACGTCCATCTCGACGATGACGTCTCCGTCTGGCCCCAGGCGGTGCTGCGCGGCGACATCCACCACATCCACGTGGGCCGGGCCAGCAACATCCAGGACGCCTGCGTCCTCCACGTCACCCACGACAGCCCCTACAGCCCCGGCGGCTTTGCGCTGCGGATCGGCCAGCAGGTGACCGTCGGCCACCGGGCCGTGCTGCACGGCTGTACCGTCGGCGACCGCTGCCTGATCGGCATCGGCGCCATCGTCATGGACGGGGCGGTGCTGGAGGAAGAGGTCATTCTCGGCGCCGGCGCCCTGGTGCCGCCGGGGAAACGCTTGACTTCCGGCCAGGTCTATGTCGGCAGCCCGGCCCGCCCGCAGCGGCCCCTGACCGACCAGGAACGGCAATTCCTGCGCTATTCCGCCGACCACTACGTGGAACTGAAAAACCGCTATCTGACCAGCTAAATGCTCAGCTTCCATGACGTCTCCCTACGCCGCGGCCCCCGGCTGCTGTTCGAGCACGCCGATTTCACCGTCCAGCGCGGCGACAAGACCGGCCTGGTGGGGACCAACGGCGCCGGCAAGTCCAGCCTGCTGGGCCTGATCTGCGGCGAACTGACGCCTGACAGAGGCCACATCCGGATGCCGCCCGACCTGGTGATCGCCGCCGTGTCCCAGGAAATCACCGCCCTCGAGCGTCCGGCGCTGGAATTCGTCCTCGACGGCGACCGCGAGCTGCGCCGCCTGGAAACCGACCTGCGCCGAGCGGAGGCGGACGGCGACGGGCTGCGCCAGGCCGAGCTTCACGCCCGCCTCGAAGCCATCGGCGGCTATCAGGCCAAAGCCCGGGCCGCCCGCCTGCTCGCCGGCTTCGGCTTCTCCCAGAACGATTTGTCGCGGCCGGTGGCGGAATTTTCCGGCGGCTGGCGCATGCGCCTGAACCTGGCCCAGACCCTGATGTGCCGTTCCGACCTGTTGCTGCTGGACGAACCCACCAACCACCTGGACCTGGATGCGGTGATCTGGCTGCAGGAATGGCTCAACCGTTATCCCGGCACCCTGCTGCTGATTTCCCACGACCGTGACTTCCTCGACGAGACTTGCGACCACATCCTCCACATCGACCACGGTCAGGTACGCCACTACAGCGGCAACTATTCCGCCTTCGAAAAACTGCGTGCCCAGACCCTGGCCCAGCAGCAGGCCGCCTGGCGACGCCAGCAACAGGAACGCCAGCGCCTGCAGCAGTTCGTCAACCGTTTCCGCGCCAAGGCCACCAAGGCCCGCCAGGCCCAGAGCCGGATCAAGATGCTCGAACGCCTGGAAGAAATCGCCCCGGCCCACGTGGACTCCCCTTTCCGGTTCCGCCTCCGGCGTCCCGAATACCTGCCCTTCCCCCTGCTGCGGCTGGAGCGGGTGCGCGCCGGTTATCCCGAGCGTACCATCCTGCGCGAGGTGGACTTCCATCTCGACCCCGGCGATCGCATCGGCCTGCTCGGTCCCAACGGCGCCGGCAAGTCCACCCTGATCAAGACCCTGGCGGGCCGACTGGCGCCCCTAGCGGGCGAACTGGAAACCGCCGAGCACCTGAAGATCGGCTACTTCGCCCAGCACCAGCTGGAGCAACTCGACCCGGATCGTACCGCCCTGGAACACCTGCAGCGCCTCGACCGCAGTGCCGAGGAACAGCGGCTGCGCGCCTTTCTGGGCGGCTTCGGCTTCAGCGGCGAGCGCGCCACCACCCCAGTGGCGACTTTCTCCGGTGGCGAGAAGGCCCGACTCGCCCTGGGACTGATCGTCTATCAACGCCCCAACCTGTTGCTGCTGGACGAACCCACCAATCACCTCGACCTGGAGATGCGTCACGCCCTCACCTTAAGTTTGCAGGACTACGAAGGGGCTTTGGTGCTGGTATCCCACGACCGCCATCTGCTGCGCACCACCACCGACCGCTTCTGGCTGGTGGCCGACGGCCGGGTACGCCCCTACGACGGTGATCTGGAAGACTACCGCCGCTGGCTGCTGCAGCAGCGCAGCCTGAGCGACGCCCCCAAACCCCAGCGCACCGCACCCTCCCGTAGGGACCTGCGCCGTGAGGAAGCCCGCCGCCGCCAACAGCTTCAGCCCCTCAAACAGGCCCTGGAAAAGGCCGAGGCCGATTATGAACGCCTCAGCGCCGAACAGGCCGAGCTGGAAGCGCAGCTGGCCGATCCGGGTCTATACCAGGAAGACGCCCGGGAACGGCTGCAAACCCTGCTCAAGCGCAAGGGGGAGATCGACAGGCGGCTGACCGAGGCCGAAGCGGCCTGGTTGGCAGCGGAGGAAAAGCTGGAACAGGCCCGCCGGACCCTGGCCTGACGCCGGGACGACCGCTCTGTTATGATTTCCCCATCCCGAAACCCTCGAGGAGGAAGCTCCATGCAGCCGTATCAGCACATTCTCATCGCCGCCGACTTTTCCGAACATGGGGAACTGGTCGCCGAACGCGCCCGGGACCTGGCCGAGCGCTACCAGGCAAAGCTCAGTCTCCTCCACGTGGTGGACAATCTACCGGTAACCGACTCCATCTACGGCCCCATCATTCCTTTCGACACCGACATCACCGAACAACTGATCGCCGCCTCCAAGGAAAAGCTCGACAAGATGGGCGAAACCCTGGGGGTACCGCCGAAGCGGCGCTGGGTCGAAGTCGGCAGTCCCAGGGTGGAAATCGTCCGCGTCGCCGAAGAGGAAGGTGTCGATCTGATCGTGGTCGGCTCCCACAGCCGCCGGGGGCTGGGAATCCTGCTGGGTTCGACCGCCTCCAGCGTCATCCACCACGCCAAGTGCGACGTGCTGGCAGTGCGGCTGAAGGAGGACTGAGTCTATTTCAGCAGCTGATACAGGCCGTCGAGCACCAGGGAATTGGGGCTCACCATGCCGATCGCCACCCGGTTCTCGATCACCGGGGCGCGCACCAGACTGTAGCGGGCGAACAAGCGCGAACAGTAGCGGATGTCCATGTCCGGGTGGATTGTGATCACCGGCTTCTCCATCACCTCGTAGACGTTGACCCGTTCGGGAGAGCGATCCCGGGCGAGCACGTGACGGGCGATGTCGGCGGAGGTGATGAGGCCGTACTCGTCGTCCTCATGGCGCCTGTTCACCAGCAACACTGAGGTCTTGAGCCGTTTCATGGTCCGCAGAGCCTCGTCCACGGTGGCGATGCCGTCGATTGTGCCGAAGTCGGTGCGCATGATGTCGCGCACCCGGATGATGGTTCGGATCTCGTTCATTCAGATCTCTCCTTCGATCAGGGGCACCAGCTTCTCCACCTGATGGCGCACACCCACGGCATCTTCCACGTCGATCTGAAAAGCGATGCCGGTTCCCGGCGTGTCGTCGAACTCCGCCGCCCGTGCGACCGCCTCCAGGATGGTGCGGCTCAGGTGCTGCTCCACCAGCATCAGCACCACGTCGCGCTGGCTTTCCAGACTCAATCCCAGGAAGGTGCGCGGACGCACCGTTCCCTCGCCGCGGGCGTTGGTAATGACGGTAGCCCCGGTGGCGCCATACTCCCGTGCGGTTTCGAGCACCAGCTCGGTCTTGTCGTCCTCCACGAACACTACGATCAGTTTGAAACGCATGGATCAATGTCCTCGTCGTGCCGACCATTCGGCCAGTTGAGCATACCCCAGCACGGTCATGATCGGAAACAGGCTGGCGAAGGCGATCAGGCCGAAACCGTCCACCAGCACGTCCCGCCCCGGCACCGCCCGGGCCAACCCCAGCCCCAGGGCCGTGACCAGCGGCACGGTCACCGTCGAGGTGGTCACGCCCCCGGAATCGTAGGCCAGACCGACGATCGACCGGGGCGCGAATACGGTCTGCAGCACCACCACCGCATAACCGCCGACGATGAAGACGAACAGGCTGGCGCCGCTGACGATGCGGTAAGCCCCCAGCACCAGCCCGATGGCCACCCCCAGCGACACCGCCAGGCGCAACCCCCAGGCATGGATGGCGCCACCGGAGATTTCCTGGGCTTTGAGGGCCACGGCGATGAGGGCCGGTTCCGCCAGGGTGGTGGCGAAACCCAGGCAAAAGGCAAACGCATACACCCAATCGTAGGCCAGCGCCCCCCTCGCCGGTTCAATGAAGCCAGAACCGGTGAGCTGGCGGGCCATCAATTCACCCAGCGGAAACAGGGCCGACTCCAGCCCGCGTAGAAACAAGGCCATGCCGACCACCACCAGCGCCAAACCGCCCAGCAGCCGGCGCCACTGGGGCAGCGGGCGGTGAATGACCCCAAGCTGGAACACCCCGATGGTGACCGCAATCGGCATGAGGTCGGTCATCGCCCCCAGCAGATCCTTCAACCAAGCCATCGCATTCCGATCCCGTAAAGCATGACGAAGATCATCGGCGTCAGGGAGGCGAAGGCGATCAGACCGAAACCGTCCACCAGGGGATTGCGCCCCCGGATCGAATGGGCCAGCCCCACGCCCAGAGCCGTCACCAGCGGCACGGTAATGGTGGAGGTGGTCACACCGCCGGAATCGTAGGCGATGCCGATGATCTCCGCCGGGGCCAGGCCGGTCACCGCCATCACCGCCAGATATCCCAGGATCATCAGCCGCGCCAGCGACCAGCCGTAAACGATGCGCAACACCCCGATCACCAGCGCCACACCCACCGCCAGCGCCACCGCCAGCCGCAAACCGAGGGCGTAACCGGCCTGCGCCGCCGGGGAAGCAGCGATCAACCCGCCGGCGGTGGCAATTTCCGCCGCCTGCCCGGCCACGGCGATCAGCGCCGGTTCCGCAACCGTGGTGGCAAAACCGAGACAAAAGGCGAAGACGCAGAGCCAGAACAGGCTACCCTTGCGGGCGAAGGCATAGGCCATCGATTCCCCCAGGGGAAACAGGGCCTGTTCCAGACCGAGCACGAAACAGGTCAGTCCCGTCACGGTCAGGCCGATGCCGGCGAGCAAACCGGCCAGATCCGGCAGGGGCTGACGCACCACCCCCACTTGGAACAGGAGGATGACGAGCAGTACCGGCGCCAAATCGAAGGCGCTGGCAAGCAGCTGACGCAAGAAGGCACGGCCGATGGCAAATCCTCCTTACCAATAGACGATCTCCAATTCGATGGTAACAAAAACGCCCCGCAAAAGCGGGGCGCCGGGTGCGAATTCGATACTGGGAAAATTCAGCGGCCGGGGTGCACTTCCCGTTCCTCCTCCCGCAAGATGTGCTCCAACTTGTTCTCGATGGCTTCGAGACGCTGATGGGATTCCTTCTCCCGCTCCTTGAGAATGTGGTCGATCTCCTTGCCCATGTGGTCCAGTTTTTCGGCGATGGCCGCAAGCTGTTTGTGGGATTCCTTTTCCCGCTCAGCAAGGATGTGGTCGATCTCTTTGCTCATATGCTTGAGTTTTTCCTCAATCTCCTTGAGCTGCTGATGGGATTCCTTCTCCCGCTCCTTGAAGATATGATCGATTTCCTCCTGGGTGTGATCCATTTCCTCACCCAGGTGGTCGATTTTCTTCTCGATCGCCTCCAGGCGAGCCAGCACTTTCTGATGGAACTGCCGCATCATCCCCATCATGTTGCCGCCCATCATACCGCCGCCCTGCATACCCATGCCACCTCCCTGCTGCATGTTCATACCACCCTGCACGGGAGCCTGCTGCCCCTGGGTCTGGGGGCGGATCTTCAGGCGCACGCCACCGGCGTCCACGCTGTCTTCCGCGGCCCAGGCGGCCGTTCCCGTCATCGACGCGGCGATGACCAAGCTTAACAATGTCTTGCGCATAACACTCCTCCTCTCTGTTTTTGTCGGGACTCAGGCCAGGCGGAAAATCTCCGTCCGGCCGTCCGTCTCTATGATAAGCTTCCCTTCCCGCGCCAGCCAGCCGATGGCCCGCTGCACTTCCTTGGCGCTCAGGCCGGTGGCCGATGCCAGTTTGGACGGACTGGCCTCACCATACTGGTTCAGGTAACGCCAGATCTCGCCGGCCGCCAGACCGATTTCCTCCCCCCGGGACTGTTTCAGCTTCGCCATACTGCTCACCTCAACGGCTGTGAATGAACCTTGCCACCGGTCCCGTCTTCCGGCAGGACGATGTTGACTTCGAGAATTTCGTGTTCGGCGTCCTGCTCCATCTGAATGGAGATGGCATCGTCGTCCACGGCGACGTATTTGCGGATGACCGCCAGGATCTCCTGCTGCATCTGCGGCAGGTAACTGGGGGCATCGCGCAGTTTGCGCTCATGGGCGACCAGAATCTGCAGACGCTCCTTGGCCACCTGAGCGCTCTTGGGGCGCGACGAGCGGAAATAATTCAACAAGCCCATGATCTTACCCTCCCCTAAACAGGCGGCCCAACAGCCCCTTCTTCTCCGGACGGATGAAGCGGTGTGGCACTTCCTCCCCCAGATAGCGGGCCACCGCATCACGGTAGGCCTGACCGGCGTCGCTGTCCTCATGGAGAATCACCGGCACTCCTTCGTTAGAGGCATTGAGCACCGCCTTGGAGTCGGGGACGACGCCCAGCAGCGGCAGCGCCAGAATCTCCAGGACATCGTCGACGCTGAGCATTTCCCCCTTCTCGACCCGGCGGGGATCGTAGCGGGTCAGGAGCAGATGCTCCTTGATCGGTTCCTCGCCCAGTTCGGCACGGCGCGATTTGCTCGCCAGAATGCCGACCATGCGGTCGGCGTCGCGGACCGAGGAAACCTCCGGATTGCTCACCACGATGGCGTCGTCGGCGTAATACATCGCCAGATAGGCGCCCTTCTCGATCCCGGCGGGGGAATCGCAGATCACATAGTCGAATTCTTCCGCCATCTCCTCCAGCACCTGGCCGACACCCTCCTTGGTCAGCGCCTCCTTGTCCCGGGTCTGGGAGGCCGGCAGGATGTAAAGATTGTCGCAGCGTTTGTCGCGGATCAGCGCCTGGCGCAGGCTAGCCTCGCCGTTGATGACGTTGACGAAGTCATAGACGACCCGGCGCTCGCAACCCATGATCAGGTCCAGGTTGCGCAGGCCGACATCGAAGTCGATCACCGCCGTGCGATGTCCGCGCAAGGCCAGCCCCATGGCCAGAGAAGCGGACGTGGTGGTCTTGCCGACCCCACCCTTGCCCGAAGTGACCACGATGATTCTTGCCACGTTAGGTATCCTCCTGAAGCGATCTGCCCGTCTGGTTCAAAACTCAAAAAGGTTCGACGATCAGGGATGTCCCCTGGAGTCGGATTCGCACCGATTTGCCACGCACCTCATCCAGCTGTTCACTGACTTGGTAATGGCCGGCAATGGACACCAACTCCGCCTGCAGATCCCGACAGAAGATGGCGCACTCGGTATCCCCCTGCACTCCGGCCAGCGCCCGACCCCGCAGCGTCCCGTAGACATGGATATGGCCGTCGGCCATGATTTCCGCCCCATACCCCACCGAAGCGGTCACGATCAGATCGGTGCCCCGGGCGTAGATACGCTGGCCGGAACGGACCGGTTGCTCCACCCACATGGCCCGGTGCAGGGAAGGGGGTTCGGCAGGCGCCGGTTTGGCCCTGGGAGCAGGCTCAGTGCTGGTTTCCGGAATCGGGCCGGAAGGCAGCACCGCCATCTGGCAGGAAATTGCCTGCGCTTGCAGTGATGCTTCCCCACCACGCAGCACCACGGGGATCAGCGCCAACGCCCGCAGCTGGGTGACAAGCTGGGCCAGATCGAGAGACTCGCCTGCCGGCAGCCGGCTGACGTCGACGACCACCGGGGCCCTGCAGAAAAACTCCGGCGCTTTGGCCAGATGCTGTTGCAACTGGGCCATCACGGCTGCCATGTCGCCACTGCGCAGGGACAGTACGGGAAGCGTGACCGCCGTCCCCTTGATCTCCACGGCGGGCTGATGGGCATGGGTATCTGTGGTCATAGGTGCGCGGAAGCGGCGACGGTAGAATGTCGGTGGATTGTAGCATCATCCCCCAGGAAGGTTAAACGCCGGCCTCTTCCAATGACACATGAGCCTGAAGAAGATACCTGATCCATGGCTGGATCTCCGACAGGCTGTACCGTTTCCGGTATGCCACCCAACAAGGGCCGCTTACCTGATGAAGATCACCGGCCTCTCCAGGGACAAAATCAGGGGCTTGAGCCTTACCTCCCTCCTTCAGGGGCATTTTTGGATTGGGAAGGAATCAACGAGCGTGCCAATATGAGCGCATCTTCCCGCTTGCCATCCCCAGCGGGATAGTAGTCTTTGCGCCGGCCGACCTCGTTGAAACCCAGGCGATGATACAAACGGATCGCGGGCTCGTTGCTCGGGCGCACTTCCAAAAATATCATCTCCGCCTCCTTCTCGGCCACCACGATCAAATGTTCCAGCAGTTTCCGCCCATACCCCTGTCCCTGCTTGTCAGGGGCGACACACAAGTTCATGACGTGCGCCTCGCCGACACCCAGGGAAAGGATGCCATAGCCGACGATCTCTCCGTAAGCCTCGGCGACCCAGCAGGAATAGCCCGTCTTCAAGCAGTTCTTGAAGATGTTCGACGACCAGGGGAACTGATAAGCCGATGCCTCTATCGCGGCTACAGCCTTCAGGTCCCGCTTTTTCATGGGACGGATTTCCACTTCAGCAAGCGTATCCGGACAAAATCGGGCGTAAAACGCCTTTTGGGGGTCGCGTTCCCACCATCGTCTGACAACTTGAAAAAGTTCCACCATCCCATTCGTCTCCAGGATTATATTGTTATTTATTTTTTATCTAAATGTCCCGGAAAAAAAACCAGGGTTCGCTTAGACTTGGCCCTGTGTTTCCGGTAGACTTTTCCCGTGCTTCAGGGAACGAGCGCACCCGATGCGTCAAAGAGGAGGAGCCCTGAGCCGATAATAACAATAACAACTGTCATGCTATCGCGTCAGGCGATCGAAGACATCAACAATAAGAATAACAACAGCCCGCTGTAGCGGGCTTTTTTCTTACCGTCGGCTTTCACAGTAAACAAAACCCCCATCCAGGGTATTGGATGGGGGTTTTTGGTGTTTGGGGCCTGGCGGTGTCCTACTTTCACGGAGCGGTTGCTCCACTATCATCGGCGAAGCGCTGTTTCACTGCCGAGTTCGGGATGGGATCGGGTGGTTCCAGCGCTCTATGGCCGCCAGGCAAAACGGGTTGGCAAAACTGTACACGTGTTTTGGATCGACGTCCCAGACCCCTTTGGTGTTATAGGGTCAAGCCTCACGGGCAATTAGTACCGGTCAGCTTCACCCATTGCTGGGCTTCCACACCCGGCCTATCAACGTCCTGGTCTTGAACGGCCCTTCAGGGACCTCAAAGGGTCCTGGGAGACCTCATCTTGGGGGAGGCTTCCCGCTTAGATGCTTTCAGCGGTTATCCCGTCCGGACTTAGCTACCCGGCTGTGCCACTGGCGTGACAACCGGACCACCAGAGGTCCGTCCACTCCGGTCCTCTCGTACTAGGAGCAGCTCCCCTCAAGTCTCCAACGCCCACAGCAGATAGGGACCGAACTGTCTCACGACGTTCTGAACCCAGCTCGCGTACCTCTTTAAATGGCGAACAGCCATACCCTTGGGACCGGCTTCAGCCCCAGGATGAGATGAGCCGACATCGAGGTGCCAAACACCACCGTCGATATGAACTCTTGGGTGGTATCAGCCTGTTATCCCCGGAGTACCTTTTATCCGTTGAGCGATGGCCCTTCCACGAAGAACCACCGGATCACTAGGACCTGCTTTCGCACCTGCTCGACCCGTCGGTCTCGCAGTCAAGCACCCTTGTGCCCTTGCACTCACCGCGCGATTTCCGACCGCGCTGAGGGTACCTTCGTGCTCCTCCGTTACCCTTTAGGAGGAGACCGCCCCAGTCAAACTACCCGCCATACGCTGTCCCCGGGAAGGATGACTTCCCTGGGTTAGAACACCAGACTTGCCAGGGTGGTATTTCAAGGGCGGCTCCACCAGGGCTGGCGCCCTGGCTTCACAGCCTCCCACCTATCCTACACAGGCAAGCCCAGCATCCAGCGTAAAGCTGTAGTAAAGGTTCACGGGGTCTTTCCGTCTTGCTGCGGGTACACTGCATCTTCACAGCGATTTCAACTTCACTGAGTCCCGGGTGGAGACAGTGGGGCCATCGTTACGCCATTCGTGCAGGTCGGAACTTACCCGACAAGGAATTTCGCTACCTTAGGACCGTTATAGTTACGGCCGCCGTTTACCGGGGCTTCGTTCACCGGCTTCTCCCGAAGGATGACCGGATCCCTTAACCTTCCGGCACCGGGCAGGCGTCACACCCTATACGTCCGCTTGCGCGTTTGCAGAGTGCTGTGTTTTTGGTAAACAGTCGCAGCCCCCTGGTCACTGCAACCCGCCTCGGCTTCGGCCGCGAGGGCCTACACCTGACGCGGGCACACCTTCTCCCGAAGTTACGGTGCCATTTTGCCTAGTTCCTTCACCCGGGTTCTCTCAAGCGCCTTGGGCTTCTCGCCCCGCCCACCAGTGTCGGTTTGCGGTACGGCCTCCCGTGACCTGAAGCTTAGAGGGTTTTCTTGGAAGCATGGCATCGGCCAGTTCGCCCCTAAAGGGGCTCCCCATCACGTCTCGGGGTTGACGTGGCTCCGGATTTGCCTGGAGCCACCCCCTACACGCTTGGACCGGGACGTCCGTCACCCGGCTGCGCCTAGCCTTCTCCGTCACCCCATCGCAGTCACGGCAGGTACCGGAATATTAACCGGTTTTCCATCGACTACGCCTTTCGGCCTCGCCTTAGGTGCCGACTAACCCTGCGCCGATTAGCGTTGCGCAGGAAACCTTGGGCTTTCGGCGAGGGGGTTTTTCACCCCCTTTAACGTTACTCATGTCAGCATTCGCACTTCCGATACCTCCAGCATGCCTTTCGACACACCTTCGCAGGCTTACGGAACGCTCCCCTACCACCTGCCCCGAAGGGCAGATCCGCAGCTTCGGTACACCGCTTGAGCCCCGTTACATCTTCCGCGCGGGCCGACTCGACCAGTGAGCTATTACGCTTTCTTTAAAGGGTGGCTGCTTCTAAGCCAACCTCCTGGCTGTCTGGGCCTTCCCACATCGTTTCCCACTTAGCGGTGATTTAGGGACCTTAGCTGGCGGTCTGGGCTGTTTCCCTCTCGACGACGGACCTTATCACCCGCCGTCTGTCTCCCGTGCATCACTTTCCGGTATTCGGAGTTTGCCTCGGCGGGGTACCCCTAGATGGGGCCCCCAACCGAAACAGTGCTCTACCCCCGGAAGTGTCCACACGAGGCACTACCTCAATAGTTTTCGGGGAGAACCAGCTATCTCCGAGCTTGTTTAGCCTTTCACTCCTACCCACAGCTCATCCGATGGTTTTGCAACACCAACCGGTTCGGGCCTCCAGTGGGTTTTACCCCACCTTCACCCTGGCCATGGGTAGATCGCCCGGTTTCGGGTCTACTCCCAGCGACTTGGCGCCCTTATCAGACTCGGTTTCCCTACGGCTCCCCTACGACGGTTAACCTTGCCACTGAGAGTAACTCGCTGACCCATTATACAAAAGGTACGCCGTCACCCGCCGAAGCGGGCTCCGACTGCTTGTACGCATACGGTTTCAGGTTCTATTTCACTCCCCTCTCCGGGGTTCTTTTCGCCTTTCCCTCACGGTACTGGTTCACTATCGGTCGGTAGGGAGTATTTAGCCTTGGAGGGTGGGCCCCCCATCTTCGGACAGGATAACACGTGTCCCGCCCTACTTGTTCGCACGCTTAGTTCCACCAACGCCCTTTCGTGTACGGGACTATCACCCTCTTAGGTCGGACTTTCCAGACCGTTCCACTAGGGCGTTGGCTAAATCGTGCCAGGCTGTTCCCCGTTCGCTCGCCGCTACTGAGGGAATCTCGGTTGATTTCTTTTCCTCCAGGTACTTAGATGTTTCAGTTCCCTGGGTTCGCCTCCCGGCCGAAGCCGGGATGACCCTCTATAGAGGGCCGGGTTTCCCCATTCGGAAATCCCCGGATCGAAGCTTGTTTGCCAGCTCCCCGAGGCTTATCGCAGGCTACCACGTCCTTCATCGCCTCCTACCGCCTAGGCATCCACCGTATGCGCTTAGTCGCTTGACCCTATAACCCAAAAGGGTCTAGGAACATCGATACAGTGTACAGTTTTACCCAAATTGTTAAAGATCTATCCTTGGTGGAGCCAGGGAGGATCGAACTCCCGACCTCCTGCGTGCAAGGCAGGCGCTCTCCCAGCTGAGCTATGGCCCCAATCCTGGTGGGTCTGGGTGGATTTGAACCACCGACCTCACCCTTATCAGGGGTGCGCTCTAACCAACTGAGCTACAGACCCATAAACTTCGGTCTGTCGCCCTTTCCGTCCTGGAATTTCCTGCCTCCTGGCACCACCGACAGACTTTGTCGAATCATCCGTGTGGGCCCTAGACCGAGCCGCCCGGGCAAAATAGTAAGGAGGTGATCCAGCCGCACCTTCCGGTACGGCTACCTTGTTACGACTTCACCCCAGTCATCGACCACACCGTGGACGGCGCCCTCCCCGAAGGGTTAGGCTACCGGCTTCTGGTGCAGCCGACTCCCATGGTGTGACGGGCGGTGTGTACAAGGCCCGGGAACGTATTCACCGCGGCATTGCTGATCCGCGATTACTAGCGATTCCAGCTTCATGCAGTCGAGTTGCAGACTGCAATCCGGACTACGACCGGCTTTCTGGGATTCGCTCCGGGTCGCCCCTTCGCTGCCCTCTGTACCGGCCATTGTAGCACGTGTGTAGCCCTGCCCATAAGGGCCATGATGACTTGACGTCATCCCCGCCTTCCTCCGGCTTATCGCCGGCAGTCTCCTTAGAGTGCCCGGCCGAACCGCTGGCAACTAAGGACAGGGGTTGCGCTCGTTACGGGACTTAACCCAACATCTCACGACACGAGCTGACGACAGCCATGCAGCACCTGTCACCCGGTTCCCGAAGGCACCCCCGCCTCTCGGCAGGGTTCCGGGGATGTCAAGGGCAGGTAAGGTTCTTCGCGTTGCATCGAATTAAACCACATGCTCCACCGCTTGTGCGGGCCCCCGTCAATTCATTTGAGTTTTAACCTTGCGGCCGTACTCCCCAGGCGGTCGACTTATCGCGTTAGCTGCGCCACTAAGCCCCAATCGGACCCAACGGCTAGTCGACATCGTTTAGGGCGTGGACTACCAGGGTATCTAATCCTGTTTGCTCCCCACGCTTTCGTCCCTCAGCGTCAGTCTTGGTCCAGGTGGCCGCCTTCGCCACTGGTGTTCCTCCCGATATCTACGCATTTCACCGCTACACCGGGAATTCCACCACCCTCTACCAGACTCTAGTCTGCCAGTATCCAATGCAATTCCCAGGTTAAGCCCGGGGCTTTCACATCAGACTGAGCAGACCGCCTACGGACGCTTTACGCCCAGTAATTCCGATTAACGCTAGCACCCTCCGTATTACCGCGGCTGCTGGCACGGAGTTAGCCGGTGCTTCTTCTGCAGGTAACGTCAAACCCCGAGGGTATTAACCCCAGGGCCCTTCGTCCCTGCCGAAAGAGGTTTACAACCCGCAGGCCTTCTTCCCTCACGCGGCATGGCTGGATCAGGCTTGCGCCCATTGTCCAAGATTCCCCACTGCTGCCTCCCGTAGGAGTCTGGGCCGTGTCTCAGTCCCAGTGTGGCTGGCCACCCTCTCAGGCCAGCTACCCGTCGTCGCCTTGGTGAGCCGTTACCTCACCAACTAGCTGATAGGACGCGGGCCCATCCCTCGGCGCGAGGCCTCCGAAGAGGTCCCCCGCTTTCCTCCGTAGAGCGTATGCGGTATTAGCCCGGGTTTCCCCGGGTTATCCCCCACCGAGGGGTAGGTTCCCACGCGTTACTCACCCGTTCGCCGCTCGTCAGCACCCCGAAGGGCCTGTTACCGCTCGACTTGCATGTGTTAGGCCTGCCGCCAGCGTTCAATCTGAGCCATGATCAAACTCTTCATCCAAAGCAGAAATTTTCTCTTCCGCCCGGACGACTCGATCAAGGACCCACACGGATGATTCGATCTGTTTTTTAAAGAACTGCCCGCCGAAGCGAGAAAGACAATTCTATCACACCCACTCCCTGTGTCAACACCCGGACCCAAATCCCTTCTCCAAGCCACCTCCTCCCGAGGCGCAACGGCTGAGACTCCCACTCAGCCAACAAGTTCCCTTCCCTGAAAATACCTCCCAGCCATCCCGCCAGAAGAGCCAAGCATCTTACATCCCTGTGAACAAAACGTCAAGCGGTTTTTAATCCTTGCGGAACTCCCTGTCCCGAACGAGCTGGCCATTCTAAAAACAAATGCTCCGGCAGTCAACACCTGCCCGCAATTTCTTTCAGGTTGACAGAGGCCTGCCGGATGCCGCTTAATGGCGCGCGTTCGAGCCACCTGGATGGACATCATGACCTCAGCCGAATTGCTTGCCGATTGGCGTCAGCGGGCCTTGCAGCTTCAGAATGCGATCAACCAGGCGGTCATCGGCCAGGAAGATCCTGTCGCAAAGATCACCGTCGCCCTGTTCGCCCGCGGCCATGTGATGCTCGAGGGCGACGTGGGTGTGGGCAAGACCACGCTGTTGCGCGCCGTCGCCCGGACGCTGGGCGGGGCCTACGAGCGCATCGAGGGAACCATCGACCTGATGCCCAACGACCTCATCTACCATACCTACATCGGGGAGGACGGCAAGCCCCGGGTCGATCCCGGCCCGCTGCTCAAGCATGGCGAGGCACTGTCGATCTTCTTCTTCAACGAGGTCAATCGCGCCCGCCCCCAGGTCCATTCCCTATTATTGCGGGTGATGGCCGAGCGCAGCGTTTCCGCCTTCAATCGCACCTATGCCTTTCCCTATTTGCAGGTGTTCGCCGACCGCAACCGGGTGGAAAAGGAGGAAACCTTCGAAATGCCCTCCGCCGCCCGCGACCGCTTTCTGATGGAGCTGCGCATCGAACTGCCTGAAGATCCCGAACTGCGTATGGCGCTGATGTTCGACCCCCGCTTCCACCAGGTGGACGCGCTGATCGCGCAGCTGCCCGAGGCGGTGGTGCCTTATCGGGAAATCGCCACACTGGCGCCGCAGATCCAGACTTCCATCCAGGCCAGCCCGGCACTCCAGACCTATGCCCTGGAACTGTGGCAGGCGACCCGGCGCCCGCAGGATTACGGCGTCCGGCTGGACGGCGTGGACATGGACGAGCTGGTTCTGGCCGGCGCCAGCGCCCGGGGCATGAGCATGCTGCTGCGGGCGGCCCGGGTCCACGCCTGGCTCGACGACCGCGATTACCTCATCCCGGAGGACATCCAGGCGCTGTTTCACGAAGTCATCGGCCACCGCATCTTCCTGACGCCGGTGTACGAACTCCAGCGGGAGCAGCTCGTTCCCCGGCTGACCCAGGCCATTCTCGCCCAGATCGCCGCTCCCTGATGGACGAGTTCCACTACCGCATTCCCTGGCGTGCCGGCAGCGCCCATCCGGGCCACCACCACAGCCGCGCTCCCGGTGGCGGTTACGAATTCCACGGCCACACCCCTCTGCACAGCGGCGCCGACCCGCGCCATCTGGACATCCGCGCCAGCCTGTGCGATCCCTTCGGGGAGTTCAAGGTGCGTCAGTTCCTGCAAACCAGCCTGATTCCGGTAGTCGCCATCGCCGACCTGTCGGCCTCGATGCGCGTGGGACACAAACCGCGACTGCTGACTCGGATCGGTGCCGCCATTGCCTATTCCGCCTACCGCACCGGCGATCCGTTCGGCTTCATCGGCCTGAGCGGCGCCGGCCGTCCCGCCATCCATCATCCGCCGCGGCGCCACCGTGGCCTGGCGCTGGACCTGCCCCGGCAACTACGACAGACCCGCTTCGAGGGGCCCGGCCTGGCGGCCGCCCCAAGGCTGACTGCATTGGCCGGCAGCCACAAGGCGCTGGTCTTTCTTCTGAGCGATTTCCATTTCCCGCTGAAAACCCTCGAATCCCTGCTGGAACACCTCCGGCCCCACGATGTCGTACCGGTCGTGTTGTGGCTCAGTCAGGAATGGACGCCGCCTGTCCGCTGGGGCTGGGCCAAGCTGCGGGAGCCGGAAAGCGGCCAGCGCCAGGGCCGGCTGCTTCATCCCCGCAGCGGTATCCGGCTGCAGCAGGCTTTCGAGCACCGCCGCCGCCAGCTGACCGGCGTCTGCCGCCGCCACGGAAGACCACCTTTTTTCGTTACGGATGCCTTTTGTCCCCAATCCTTCAGTCGCTACTTTCTGGAAACATGCGCCTGATCCTGTTCTTCCTCCTGCTCGTGCCCGGCGTTCTGGCCGCCGCTGTCCCCCAGATCCTGCTGGAACGCCGGACGCCGCCGCCGTTCGGTCACCGGGTCGGCTCGCTGCTGACGCAACACCTCGACCTCTTCGCCCCGGCTCCCTGGCATCTGGACCCGGCCTCGCTGCCGCCCACCACCCTCCTCGGC
Source organism: Methylomarinovum tepidoasis (assembly GCF_030294985.1). Lineage (NCBI taxonomy): Bacteria > Pseudomonadati > Pseudomonadota > Gammaproteobacteria > Methylococcales > Methylothermaceae > Methylomarinovum > Methylomarinovum tepidoasis. The sequence goes on along the minus strand of NZ_AP024718.1, from coordinate 1,461,660 downwards.
GACTGGCTCGAAATCCGCCACATCGCTTGGCAGACCCGCAAGGTCGATGGCGGCCGCCGCTACCAGATCGACATCACCTACCAGATCTTTCCCAACCCCAAAGAATCCCTACACTGGGCGCTGCCGCCGCTGACGCTGCGCTTCCAGGGCCCCGAAGATCGAACGATCCAGACCGTCACCGCACCCGTGTGGCCGTTCACGGTGGCCGCCCTCACCGATATCACCCAGCCGGAAAACCAGGTCGCCCTGCGCCCGCCGTGGCAACCGCCGCCCGCACCGCTTTCCCCCCACCACTGGCGGCTGGCCGGGCTGGGCCTGCTGCTGACGACGCTGCTTCTGATCCTGGCCTGGCACCGGCGTTGGCTGCCATGGCAACGACCGCCGTTCGCACGCCGCTGGCGCAAATTCCGTCGCGCCCTCGGCGCGGGGGACACCGTCACCGCTTTGCAGCTGTTCCACCGGGCGCTGGATGAAAGCGCCGGCCACGCCCTGTTCGCCCACCAGTTGGACGACTTCTGCCGCAGGCAACCGGCATTCGCGGCACAGCGACAGGCGTTGCAGGACTTCTTCCGCCTGTCCCGGCGGATCTTCTTCGCCGCCACGTCCCACAGGCCCGATCCGGCCCGGATCGAGGCCCTTTACCTGGCCTGCTTGCAAGCGGAGAAACGATGTCGCTCCTAGGCTTCTCCCATCCCCTGTGGCTGGCCGCCCTGGCACTGGCGTTGATTCCTTCGGTTTATGGCGGTCGCCATCCCATCCCCTATCCGGCCCTGGCCTGGATGCCCCGGGAAGAACGCTTCTCGTACCTGGCCGGTGTGCGCCGCCTGCTGACGGCAGCCTTTGTGGCCACCCTGGCCATCGCCCTGGCCGGACCTTATCTCAAGGCCCAAAAGGTGCCGCGTCTGGGCCGGGGGGCGCACATCGTCCTCACCATCGACCGCAGCAGCAGCATGAACGAGGATTTCTCCGGCCATTACCTGAGCGGTGACGCCCAGGGCAGCAAGAGCGCCGCCGCCCGCCGGCTGCTGCGGGAATTCGTCCGCCATCGTCCCCAGGACCTGTTCGCCCTGGTCGCCTTCAGCACCGCCCCGGTCCACGTCCTGTCCCTGACCCAGGACCGGCGCGCCGTCGAAGCGGCGATCGAGGCGCTGGGAACCCGGGGGCGGGGGGTCACCAACATCGCCCCCGGGCTGATGATGGCGCTTTTGGAATTCGGCCGCCAGCCGGCCACGGGAGCCCGGGTGATTCTGCTGGTGTCCGACGGCGGCACCCACATCGAGGCCGACACCCAGGAACGACTGCGGCGGGCGTTTCAGGATCTGGGCGTCCGCCTGTACTGGATCTATCTGCGCAATCCCCGCAGCATCAGCGTCCTGCATCCCCCCAAACGCAATCTGTCGGAGACCTCGACCCCGGAATATTTCATCCACCAGTTCTTCCAGACTCTCGGCGTTCCCTATCAGGTGTTCGAGGCCGACAACCCGGCCGCCCTGGCCCAGGCCATCGAAACCGTAGGACGGCTGGAGAACCGCCCGCTGCGTTATTTTGAGATCCTGCCCCGGCGCGACCTGACCCCCTGGGCCATCGTCCTGGCATTGATACTGGGACTGCCGCTGCTGCTGTGGCACGCACTGGAGATCGACCGATGGCTCGAACCGAGATCCTGACCGTCCTGCTGGGACTGGCCCTGACCGCGACCGTGACGGCCATCGGCTGGGAGGGCTGGCGGCTGTACCGGGACTGGCGATACGACCACCTGTTGCCCCGGCTGGAACAACTCGATACCGGGCGGCTCAGCGATCCCCGCCTGCTCGCCGCCAAAGCCAACCGTCTGGCGGCACAGGGAAAGTGGCAGCAGGCGGTACGGATCTACACCCGCCTGCTACCGGCGGCAGAGCCCCCGTTGCAAGCCCGGCTCCACTACAATCTCGGCACCCTGTACCTGCAGCAGGCGGCGGCACGCTGGCACCGCGCCGGGGTGTGGGACTATTCCCATGTCGTCACTCTGCTGGGATTGGCGCGGGAACACCTGCGGGCCGCGGTCCGCCTCGCGCCGGACGATCTCGACGCCGCCTACAATCTGGAATACGCGCTGCGCATCCAGCCGCCGCCGCGGGAACGCCAGCCATCCAAATGGCGCGGCCACAAACAGAGCGTGTTCGCCACCCTGCCGGGGATGCCCAAGGGGGGACCATGAGGCGGCCGGGCTGGCGCTTCTGGCTGTGGCTGGCCGCCCTGGCATCGCTGGCGACCGCCGCTTTCGACCCCCGCTGGACCCTGCCGCGGCCGGTGCACCGCTACCTCGCCGTGGTCGACATCACCCAGAGCATGAACACCCGCGACTATCACCGGCCCGGTCTGCCCAACGACCGCATCGGTTTCGTCAAGGTGTCCCTGGAGCAGGCCCTGATGGCGCTGCCCTGCGGCACGGAACTGGGACTGGCGATCTTCACCCACAAGAACGCCCACGTATTGCTGACGCCGCTGGAGATCTGCGCCCACGGCGCCGCCCTGCGGGATGCCCTGCGCGCCATCGACTGGCGCAGCGCCTGGGCCGCCGACAGCTACATCGCCTACGGCCTGTTCGATGCGGTACGCACCGCCAGGGCCTTGAAAAGCGGGGTGATCTTCTTCACCGACGGCGATCCCGTCCCCGCCACCGCCCGGCAACCGCCGTTCCGGGGCAAGCCCGGCCAGGTGAAGGGCTGGATCGTGGGCGTCGGCGGCCTGGTACCGGCGCCCATCCCCAAGCTGGACCTGGAAGGACGCCTGACCGGCTACTGGCGCCGCGCCGATCTGCCCCGTTCGGTGCAATCGCCCCGTTTCGTGCGCCAGATCCGCCGGGAACGCGAAGGGCTGTTGCTGTCCCGCCTGCACGAGGACGAGCTGCGGCAACTGGCCGGATTGACCGGACTCCGCTATCACCGCCTCACCACCCCGCAAGCGCTGACCGAAGCCCTGAACCGTCCCGAAACCGCCGAGATCCGGCCCACCGCCCTACCGCTGCGGCCCTGGCTGATCGGGCTCGCCCTGGCCCTGGCGCTGGCGACCCTGGTTTGACGCTGCCCTGCTTTGCCACCATACTCAAAAGGAGCCCATTACCGCATCCTGCCATGACCACACTGCGATCGATCCTCGCCCTGACGGCGGCCCTGAGCCTGAACGTCGCCCAGGCCGGCCTCTGGGACCGGCTGTTCGGGCCGGACAACTACTGGGAATGCCTGCTGGACGAGATGCCCGACACCCTCACCTACGGTGGAGCAATGGAGAAGATCACCCAGTGCAAAAAGCGCTTTCCCGATCCGACCCGTTACCGACTGGGGAAGGGGCTGCTTGGCCCCAAAAACTTTTCGGGCTGTCTGGCAAGATACCTGAAAACCACGAAGGAACCCCTGGCGCGCCATTCGATCCAGAACGCCTGCTTCCGCCTGTTCCCACCCAACTGATGCACGTCCACCTCATCGCCGTCGGTACCCGGATGCCGGCATGGGTCGAAGCCGGTTTCGACGATTACCGCAAGCGCCTGCCCCGGGAATGGCGCTTGCAGCTTCACGAAATCCCGCTGCGGCGCCGCGGCAAGGCGGGTGAGACGACGCGCCTGATCGAGACCGAAGGGGCGCAGATGCTCTCGGCCTGTCCGCAGGGCGCGCACCTTGTCGCCCTCGACAACCGCGGACAGCAGTGGAGCACCGAAGCCTTGGCCCAGCGCCTCGCGGACTGGCAACAGGCAGGCCGGGACCTGGCTTTCCTGATCGGCGGCCCCGAAGGTCTGGCGCCCGCCTGCAGGCAGCAGGCCGAAACCTGCTGGAGCCTGTCGAAGCTGACGTTTCCCCATCCCCTGGTCCGCATCATCGTGGTCGAACAACTGTACCGCGCCTGGAGCCTGCTCCGGGGCCATCCCTACCACCGCTGACCATGCCTGCTCTGATTCTCGCCTCCGCCTCCCCCCGCCGCCGCGAACTCCTCGATCAGATCGGAGTCGATTATGAGGTGGCGGTGGCCGACATCGACGAGACGGGCCTGACGGCCGAATCCCCGCTGGCCCATGTCCAGCGGCTGGCACGGGAGAAGGCGCAGGCGGTCCACACACGGCTGCGGCCCGCAATCCCGGTGCTGGGGGCGGACACCATCGTGGTGCTGGAAGGGGACATCCTGGGAAAACCCCGCGACCGCGTCCACGGCCTGGAGATGCTGCGGCGCCTTTCGGGCAAAAGCCATCAGGTTCTGAGCGCGGTGTGCCTGGCGCTGGCCGACGGCCGGGTTCTGGAGGCGGTCAGCGTCAGCCGCGTCCGCTTTCGCCCCTTGAGGGAACGTGAAATAATCGCCTACTGGGAAACCGGTGAGCCCTGCGACAAGGCCGGGGCCTACGCCATCCAGGGACGGGGCGCCATCTTCGTCGAACACCTTGAGGGCAGCTTCTCCGGAGTCATGGGCTTGCCGCTGTACGAAACCGCCGAACTGCTGCGACAGGCCGGCATCGAGGTTCTATGAGCGACGAAATCCTGATCAACGTCACCCCGCCGGAAACCCGAGTGGCCGTGGTCGAAAACGGCATCCTCCAGGAAATCTTCATCGAACGCACCCGCCGCCGTGGGCTGGTGGGCAACATTTACAAAGGTCAGGTCTGCCGGGTGCTGCCCGGAATGCAGGCGGCTTTCGTAGACATCGGCCTGGAACGGGCCGCCTTCCTGCACTTTTCCGACCTCACCGCCCATCATCAGGAAGCCAGCGACAACGGCACCATCGAGAGCCTGCTGCACGAAGGCCAGGAACTGATGGTCCAGGTCAGTAAGGATCCCATCGGCACCAAGGGCGCGCGGCTGACCACCGAAATCACCATTCCTTCCCGCTATCAGGTGTACATGCCGTTCTCGAAATTTTCCGGGGTGTCGCAGCGAATCGAGTGTGATGCCGAGCGCGAGCGCCTCAGGGCCTGTATCGACGGTTTCCGGCAGGAATACGACAGCGGCGGCTACATCGCCCGCACCGCCGCCGAAGGGGTGGACGAATTCGTCCTCCGCGCCGACATGCTGTTTTTGCTCAAGCTGTGGAAGGCGATCCAAGAGCGCTACGCCCAGGCGCCGCTGCGTAGCCTGGTGCACGAGGACCTGCCCCTGGCGGTACGGGCCCTGCGCGATCTGTACCGCGGCAAGGTGGAGAAAATCCGGGTCGATTCCCACGAGGTCTATCAGCGCCTGGTGCAGTTCGCCGACGAATTCATCCCCGAGGTTGCCCCCCTGATCGAGCTATACCAGGGCGAGCGCCCCTTGTTCGACATCTACAGCGTCGAGGACGAGATCCAGAAGGCCCTGCAACGCAAGGTGCAGCTCAAGTCCGGCGGCCACCTGGTGTTCGACCAGACCGAAGCGATGACCACCATCGACGTCAACACCGGCGGCTTCGTCGGCAGCCGCAACTTGGAAGAAACTATCTTCAAGACCAACCTGGAGGCGGCCCAGACCATCGCCCGCCAGCTGCGCCTGCGCAACATCGGCGGCATCATCATCATCGACTTCATCGACATGCAGGACGAGGAGCACCGCCGGCAGGTGCTGCGGGCGCTGGAGAAAAGCCTGGAAAAGGATCACGCCAAGAACACCATCAGCGAGGTCTCCGCCCTGGGACTGGTGCAGATGACCCGCAAACGCACCCGCGAGAGCCTGGAACACGTGCTGTGCGAACCGTGCCCGGCCTGCGGCGGCCGCGGCATGCTCAAAACCGCCGAAACCACCTGCCTGGAAATTTTCCGCGAGATCATCCGCGAGGTGCGCCAGTACGACGCCCGCTCGCTGCTGGTGCTGGCCTCCAACGAAGTGGTCGAACGCCTCCTGGACGAGGAGGCCGACATGCTGGCGGAACTGGAGAAGTTTCTCAAGGTCCGCATCCGTTTCCGCGCCGAACCCCACTACAACCAAGAACAATACGACGTCGTCCTGCTCTGAGTGCGGCTGTTCCACCACACCCTGCGGCTAACCCGAAGGCTGCTGCTGACGGCCCTGGCCCTTCTCGCCCTGGGACTTTCCCTGCTGCGTTTCTGGCTGCTGCCCCAAATCGACACCCTGCGCCACCGCCTGGAAGTAGAGATCAGCCACCGCCTCAACCAGCCGGTCAGCATCGCCGGGCTGCGCGCCGACATCCACCACCTGACCCCCAAACTGCGGCTGCTGGAGGTGCGCGTCGGCCACCGCCACCCCCTTAGGATCGCGGAACTGCAGCTGGTTCCCGATCTCGCCGCCAGCCTGCTGGAGCGGCGGCTGCGCCTGCAGCATTTCCGCCTCGTCGGCGCCCGGCTGGAAATCCAACGCACCCCCGGCGGCGGCTGGAAGATCGTCGGCCTGCCCACGGGCGAAGCAGGCGTGCCGGCCTGGCTCCTCAGCGACGGCCGCTTCGAGCTGATCCGGACCACCCTGATCTGGCATCACCATGCCGACCGCCCTCCCCTGGTTCTGCGAGACGTCAGCCTGCGCCTGCAAAACCGTGACGATCGTCACCGGCTGCAAGGGGTGTATCCCACGGCGTCAGGAATCCTGCGGGCGACGGTCGATTTCCAGCGCCCTGCAGGCACGCTGCCGTGGCAAGGCCGCTTCATCGCCGAGGGGCAAAACCTGCAATTGGACGACCTGGCCTCGGCGGTGCTGCCCCGACCGCTTCAGATCCGGGGGGATCTCGCCCTCTGGGGCCACTGGCAGGGCCGGGAGGGACAGCTGCAGGCCCGCCTCGCGCTCCACGGAATGCGCGGCCGGCTCCCATCGCTGGAACAACCGCTCGCCATCGCCCGCGCCGACGGTACGCTCCGTTTCGACTGGGGAAAGGACCGGTGGCGGTTGCACAGCGACCATCTGGCGCTCGCCAACGCCGATGCCCTGCTCCAGACCCGCTTCACCCTGCGCGGCGGCCGGAACGCCACGCCCTATCTCGACCTGCGCGGCCACCTCGGCTACCTGAATCTGGCACGCCTCCACGCCTATCTGCCCCAAGCCGCGATGCAGGCGGCCGCCTGGCTGCGGCGGAACCTCAAGGGGCGGCTCGAAGGGGATCTGCTCTGGCACGGCCCGCTCGACGGCTGGCCCTTCCCCAACCACCGGGGCCATATGGAAGCCCGATTGACCGGCTCTGAGATTCAGATCCGCTTCCATAAGCACTGGCCCGCCATCACCGATGCCGCTGTCGACATCCGGCTGAACGATGCCCGTCTGGACGGGCGCCTGCGCGCCGGCCGCATCGCCGCCACCTCCATCCGCAGACTGACGGCGCAGCTGGACCTGTCCGACCCGACGCTTCCCCTGCAGCTGCACGGCGAAACCCGCGCGACCCTCGCCCAGGCCAGACGGTTATTGCTCCGTTCTCCGTTGCAGGCGGCGATCCACCACATCGACCCCTGGCTCCAAGCCCGCGGCCGGGGCAGAGTCGCGCTCGATATCCAGGTCCCCTTGCAACATCCTGAGACGTTCCAGCTGCAGGGCCACGCCCAGATACACGGCACCGAACTGGCGCTGAAACCCTATCCGCTGACGCTGCACCCCTACCAAGCCCGTTTCGATTTCGACCAAGCCAGCTTCCAGGCCAACATCGAAGGCCGCTGCCGGAACCAGCCCGCCACCTTCGAGATCAGCAGCGGCTCCCAGGACACCCGCATTCTTTTCCATACCCGGATCGACACGGACGCCTTCCCAGAACTGAGCGCCGTGGATGGCATCCACGGTTCGGCCGCCCTCGATGGCGAGCTGCGCATTCCCCACCGGGAGGACAAGGCCGCCGTCCTGCAGCTGGCATCCGACCTTCAGGGGCTGGCGATCGACCGCCCCCCGCCGCTGGGGAAACCCGCCCGGCAGCGGCGTCCCTTCACCCTCAGGGCCTGGCTGCGGGAAAACGCCGCCATTCCCCTCGATGTCGAGTATCCACCGCTCGATGCCGCCCTGATCTGGCACCCGAAGCAGGGCCGGCTCAGCGGCCGCATCGGCGTCAACCAGCCCCCGCCGCCTCCCGGCGTCAATCCCGCCGGCATCGTCGTCCAGGGCCACCTGGCGCACCTCCCCCTCGCCCCCTGGCTGGACGAAGCGCACGCCACCGCCCTGCCCGCCTGTTCCCTGCTGCAGGGGCTCGATCTGAAAGTTCGCCACCTGCAGTGGCGCGGGCAGGACCTGGGCCGGCACCGGCTGCAGCTGACGAAGAACGAAACCGGCTGGTCCACCCGCATCGACAGCGACTACACCCAGGGGCGGGCCCGCTTCGACGCCGGGCACATCGACATCGATCTCGAATTCCTCGATCTGGCCCGGCTGCACCGCCTGCTGAACGCCGCCCCGGTTCCAACCGACACCGACACCCTTTCCGGGCTGGCCGGAATACGACTGCACTGCCGTCGTCTGCTTTGGGACCGGATCGACCTGGGCCATTTGCAGCTGAGCCTGACGCCGGACCCGTCCCCCTTCGGCTTCCAACTGAAGCTGCGGGCGGCGACGCACCGGCTCAAGGCCCGCGGCCACTGGATTCCGGCCTTTCCGGGGTACATGGATCTGGAAGGCCGTTTCTACAGTCCGGACCTGGGGCGATTCCTGCGGCGCATCGAACACCCGACCCTTCTGGCCGACACCCCGACCCGGCTCGATTTCCACCTGCACTGGCCCGGCGCCCCTTACGCCTTCACGCCCGCCCGGCTCGATGGCGAACTGCACCTGCGTACCGGGCCCGGCCGCCTACCCGCCATCGAGCCTGGCGCCGGCAGATTGCTCGGGCTCCTCTATCTGGGCACCCTGCAACGGCGGCTGCGGCTGGATTTTAGCGATCTGTTCGCCAAGGGGCTGGCCTACGAGCGCATCGAGGGGCACATTCACCTGCGCCAGGGCAAGGCCGTGACCGACGATTTCCTCGTCGACGCCGTCCCGGCGCGCATCACTTTGAGCGGCAGCGCCGATCTGCACCACCGAACCGTCGACGAAATCGTCACCGTGCGGCCGAATACACCGTTCACCTTAGGCGTGTTCCCCCAAGCCTCCGGCCTGGCCGCCCGCCTGCAGCGGCTTTTCAATGCGCCACTGGACAGCCTGACCCAAAGCCAATACGCTATAACCGGTCCCTGGGACGATCCCACCATCGTACGTATCCGGCGCAATCTGCCCGAATCCCTCTGGAAGAAACCACGCAAGTAAGAACGCTTATGCAGGAAATCACCGCCGCCGCCGTCCAGATGAACAGTAACGACGACCTTCGCGCCAATCTATGCCAGGCCGGCCGCTGGGTCGCCGAGGCGGCCGCCCGGGGAGCGCGGCTGGTATTGCTGCCGGAGAATTTCGCCTTCATGGGGCGGACGGATACCGACAAACTGGCGATCATGGAGGACGAGGGCGTCGGTCCGATTCAGGACTTCCTGGCCGAAACCGCCTACCGTCACAATCTGTGGCTGGTGGGCGGCAGCGTCCCCCTAAGCTGCGAGGATCCGGGCAAGGTACGGGCCGCATGCCTGATCTACAGCCCCTCGGGCCAACGCTATTACCGCTACGACAAGATCCACCTGTTCGACGTCGATCTGCCCGACAGCCACGAAAGCTACCGCGAGTCGGACACCATCGCCTCCGGCCAACCGCTGGGGCTGGTCAACACGCCCTTCGGCAAGGTGGGCATCGCCATCTGTTACGACATCCGCTTCCCGGAATACCTCCGCCGCCTCAGTGAACAGGGGATGGAAATCCTGCTGGTCCCGGCGGCCTTCACCGCCACCACCGGCACCGCCCACTGGGAGATCCTGCTGCGCGCCCGGGCCATCGAGAACCAGTGTTACGTGGTGGCCGCCGATCAGACCGGCCACCACCCCGGCGACCGCCACACCTACGGCCACAGCATGATCATCGATCCCTGGGGAAAGGTACTCGACCGCCTGGGGGAAGAACCGGGCGTCTGTTGCGCCCGCCTCGATCCCGACCATCTGGAACGGGTCCGCCGCGCCTTCCCCGTCCTGCATCACCGCCGTTTCTGAAGGAAGCCCATGACCGACGTTCACTTCACCCTCGCCCGCCAGACGCTGCTCGAGCCGGCCGGTCTGGACCTGCCACACCTGGAAAAGGTGATGGGGATCCTGCTGTCTTCGCCGGTGGATCTGGCCGACATCTATCTGCAGTTCGCCCGCTCCGAATCCTGGGTGCTGGAGGACGGTATCGTCAAGGAAGGGCATCACAGCATCGACCAGGGCTTCGGCATCCGCGCCGTCTGCGGCGACAAGACCGGCTTCGCCTACAGCGACGTCATCGCCCTCGACGCCCTGGAGGAAGCCGCCCGCAACGCCCGCGCCGTCGCCCGCTTTCCGGCCGACGCCCGCCAGGCGATCACCGCCGGCGGCGGGCCGCAGAACCTGTATCCGGCGGTCGATCCCCTCCATTCCCTCACCGCCGAGGACAAGATCGCCCTGCTCCAGCGTCTCGACGACCTGGCGCGGCGCAGCGACCCGCGGGTGGACCAGGTCATCGTCAGCCTGGCCGGCACCTACGAGGTGGTCCTCATCGCCACTCAGGAAGGCGCCTTCCACGCCGACGTGCGCCCGCTGGTCCGCCTGGGAGTCAACGTGATCCTGGAACAGAACGGCCGCCGGGAACAAGGTTCGGCCGGCGGCGGCGGCCGCACCGATTACCGCTATTTCCTCGAGGAGGAACGGGCCGAAGGCTACGTGGCCGAAGCAATCCGCCAGGCCCAGGTCAACCTGGAGGCCATCGATGCCCCGGCGGGCACCATGACGGTGGTCCTCGGCCACGGCTGGCCCGGCGTCCTGCTGCACGAGGCGGTCGGTCACGGTCTCGAAGGGGACTTCAACCGCAAAGGCACCTCGGCCTTCAGCGGCCGCGTGGGGGAGCGGGTGGCTTCTTCTCTGTGCACCGTGGTGGACGACGGTACCCTACCGGGACGGCGCGGTTCCCTCAACCTCGACGACGAGGGCACCCCGACCCGGCACACCGTCCTGATCGAACAGGGCATTCTCAAAGGCTATCTCCAGGACCGCCTCAACGCCCGCCTGATGGGAACGGCGCCCACCGGCAACGGCCGCCGCGAATCCTATGCCTACACCCCGCTGCCGCGCATGACCAACACCTACATGCTGGCAGGAGAACATTCTCCCGAGGAGATCATCGCCTCGGTGAAACACGGCCTCTACGCCAAGAACTTCGGCGGCGGTCAGGTGGACATCACCTCGGGCAAGTTCGTGTTTTCCGCCTCCGAAGCCTATCTGATCGAAAACGGCAAACTGACCCGCCCGGTCAAGGGGGCGACCCTGATCGGCAACGGTCCCGACGTCCTCACTCGGGTCACGATGGTGGGCGACGATCTCGAATTGGATCCCGGCGTCGGCACCTGCGGCAAGGACGGCCAGAGCGTGCCGGTGGGTGTGGGACAACCGACCCTGCGGGTGGACGGTCTCACCGTCGGCGGCACCCAACCGAATCCAGGAGCCTGAAAGATCATGGAAACATTGGAAGCACAGCTGACGCCCCTGCAGGACACCGTCGCCCAGGTTCTGGAGCTGGCCCGCCGTCTGGGCGCCAGCGGCGCCGAAGCCGGGGCGGGCCTGAGCCAGGGGCTGGCGGTCAGCGCCCGCATGGGCGAGGTGGAAACGGTGGAACACCACCGCGACCAAAGCCTGGGGGTGACGGTCTACTTCGGCCGGCGCAAGGGCTCGGCCGCCACCTCGGATCTCAGCCCGGCCTCGTTGCAGGAAACCGTCGAGGCCGCCTGCGCCATCGCCCGCCACGCCAGCGAGGACCCTTACGCCGGCCTGCCCGACCCGGAATGGCTCGCCCGCGACATTCCCGACCTGGACCTGGACCATCCCTGGCCTATCACCGCCGACGAGGCCATCGAACTGACCGTCGCCTGCGAACGGGCGGCGCTGGAAAGCCATGCGGAGATCGTCAATTCCGAGGGCGCCAGCCTGCACACCCATCGGGGTATCCGCGTGCTCGGCAACACCCTGGGGTTCCTGCACGGCTATCCGGCCTCCCGCCACAGCCTCAGCTGCGCCGTGGTGGGCAAACGCGGTGAGCAGATGCAGCGCGATTACTGGTACACGGTCGCCCGCGATCCGGCCGATCTGGAAGGCGCCGAGGCGGTGGGCCACAAGGCCGCCGAGCGCACCGTCACCCGCCTCGGCGCCCGCCCCCTGTCCACCCGCCAGTGCCCGGTCGTCTATGCCGCCGAGGTGGCCACCGGCCTGATCGGCCACTTCCTGGCCGCCATCCGCGGCGGCAATCTCTACCGCAAAGCCTCGTTCCTGGTGGACAGTCTGGGAAAACCGGTGTTTCCGGACTTCGTCCACATCCACGAGGAACCCCACATCCCCAAGGGCATCGGCAGCGCGCCCTACGACAATGAAGGCGTGGCGACCTACGCCCACGATCTGATCCGCGAGGGTGTTGTGGCTTCCTATATCCTCGACAGTTATTCGGCCCGCAAACTGGGCCTCAAAAGCACCGGCAACGCCGGCGGGGTGCACAACGTCATCGTCGATTCAGGCTCCCTGGACCGCACCACGTTGCTGCGCGAGATGGGCACCGGCCTGCTGGTCACCGAGCTGATGGGCCACGGGATCAATCTGGTCACCGGCGACTATTCCCGGGGAGCGGCCGGTTTCTGGGTGGAAAACGGGGAAATCCAATACCCGGTGGAGGAAATCACCATCGCCGGCAACCTCCGGGACATGTTCCGCCAGATCGAGGCCATCGGCTGCGATGTGGACCGACGCGGAAACATCCGCACCGGCTCCATCTGGCTGAAGCAAATGACCGTCGCCGGTTCATAGCACCAGCAGCACGAGGGTGCCCAGGTAGGTCTCCACCGCATAGGCACAGGCCAGGCCGAATCCGAACGAAGGCGCCCGTGCCAGCGCCTGGCGGAAGATGTGGCCCAGCACCACGATACCCCAGGCGACGAACCCCCAACTGACATAGAAGGCGACGATCAGCTGAAGATCCTCGGCCACCCGCAGCCACACGAGCACCGGGAGCGCCGCCAGCCCGATCCAGCCCATCGCTCCCATGATCAGGGTGGCGGTGGGCAGAAACGCCTCCCGGCGACCGTTGAGCCCCAGAACCGCGAACACGAAGGCCAGACTCAGCGCCAGTTCACTGACGGCGGCGACGAAGGCTTCCGCCGGATCGCCGATCAGTAGAATCTGGATGAGCCAGAAAACTCCGAAGTAGAACACCGCGTTACGCTTGAAGTCGTCCATGGTCACCGACCAGTGGGAAGGCAGCCTGCGCAGAAAACACTGGGACAGAACCAATTTGGTATGTTGCAGATTGAATCGCGGCATGGTGATCTCCCTGAATCGTTGTTTTTCGTTCACCTGCTGCAACGGCCACCCGTAACGCTCCTTGAGGGGGTAAAATCGCTTCTGTGACCGCCATCGCACCCGTCATCGCCGGAGTGCGCGGCCGGTCACATTTCTCCACCTGAACCGGAAAAAACCTGACCATGCAAACCGCTCTCTTCAATCTCGGCTTTCGCCCCTTCTTCCTGTTCGGCGCCGGCTTCTCCCTGCTGGCCCTGGCGTTGTGGCTCGGACCCCACTTTCCAGCAAGGCTGGCCTGGCATGCCCACGAAATGGTCTATGGTTTCGCCGCCGCCATCGTCGCCGGCTTCCTGCTGACCGCGGTGCGTAACTGGACCGGGCGCGCCACGGTGGAAGGCGGGCCGCTGGCCGTCCTGTTCGCCCTGTGGCTGGGCGCACGGCTGCTGAGCCTCGGCGGGAAGATAGCTCTTACCGCAGCGATCCTGGATCTGCTGTTCCTGCTCGGCCTGCTGGCCTCGATCGCACGCCCCATCTGGCAGGTGCGTCAATGGCGCCAGTGGGGGGTAATGACCTGCGTGGCCGTTCTGGCTGCGGGACAGACCGGGCATCTTGCCGGCATCCTCACAAGCGATCCGGCCATCGCTCAACTCGGTATCTGGAGCGGGTTATACGCGATTCTTGGGCTGATTCTCATCATCGGCCGGCGGGTGATCCCCTTCTTCACCGAACGGGGGGTCGGGTATCCGGTGACCCTGCGCCAGTTCGACTGGATCGACCGCAGTGCCATGCCCCTGTTCACCGCCTTCGCCATCGCCACCCTGCTCTGGCCGGGCGCCTGGCCCCAGCGGCTGCTGGCAGCGACCCTCGCGATTCTCCATGCCATCCGTCTGGGTGGCTGGTACACCCCCGGAATCTGGCGCCGGCCGCTGCTATGGATTCTGCATCTGGCCTATGCCTGGCTGGTAGTGGGATTTCTGCTGTCCGCCTGGGACGTGCGCCTGGCATCGCACGCTTTCACCGTCGGCGGCATGGGCGGTATGATTCTGGGGATGATCTGCCGGGTAAGCCTGGGACATACCGGCCGGAGCATCCATCTGCCGCCTGCCGGCATCACCATCCTTTTCGTCGCGCTGTCGGCCGCAGCGGTCCTGCGCGGTCTCGGACCGTTGCTGTGGCCGCAGGCGACCTGGCTCTGGTTCCATCTAGCCGGAGGGCTGTGGGCCCTGGCCTACGGCGGCTTCGTGTGGATTTACGCCCCAATCCTATGGCAACCCCGGATCGACGGCAGACCGGGTTAAAAAAGAAGGGGCGCCGATGGCGCCCCTTCCCGATCCCGGTTTGAAACCATTCAGCCGACCTTGGGGTCCAGCTCGCCGGATTCGTAGCGCTTGTACATCGTTTCCAGGGAAATCGGCTTGATCTTGGAAGCCTGGCCGGCGCAACCGAATGCCTCGTAACGGGCCTTGCAGATGTCCTTCATGGCCGCGGTGGCGACCTTGAAGATCTTGCGCGGGTCGAATTCCTTGGGATTTTCCGCCAGGAACTTGCGCATCGCCCCGGTGGAAGCCATACGCAGGTCGGTGTCGATGTTGACCTTGCGCACCCCGTACTTGATGCCCTCAACGATCTCTTCCACCGGCACCCCGTAGGTCTGGCCCATGTCACCGCCGTACTGGTTGATGATCTCGAGCCACTCCTGAGGCACCGAGGAGGAACCGTGCATCACCAAGTGGGTGTCGGGAATGCGGGCGTGGATCTCCTTGATCCGATCGATGGCGAGAATGTCGCCTGTGGGCGGCTTGGAGAATTTGTAGGCGCCGTGGCTGGTACCGATGGCGATGGCCAGGGCGTCCACCTTGGTCTTCTTGACGAAGTCGGCCGCCTGGTCCGGGTCGGTCAGCAGCATTTCCTTGGTCAGTTTGCCTTCGGCGCCGACACCGTCTTCCTTACCGGCTTCCATGGTTTCCAGAGAGCCCAGGCAGCCCAGCTCGCCTTCCACCGACACGCCGCAGGCATGGGCCATCTCGGTCACCTTGGAGGTGACCTCGACGTTGTACTCGTAGCTGGCCGGCGTCTTGGCATCCGGCATCAGGGAGCCGTCCATCATCACCGAGGTGAAGCCGGACTGGATCGAACGGGCGCACACGCCCGGATCGGCCCCGTGGTCCTGGTGCAGCACGATGGGAATGTCCGGCCACTGCTCCACCGCCGCCAGGATCAGGTGACGCAGGAACGGCTCGCCGGCGTACTTGCGGGCCCCGGCGGACGCCTGCATGATCACGGGGCTGTCCACCTCGGCGGCCGCCTCCATGATGGCGTGAACCTGTTCCATGTTGTTGACGTTGAACGCCGGCACGCCGTAACCGTTTTCGGCGGCGTGATCGAGTAATTGTCTCAGGGTAATGAGTGCCATGCAAAAAGCCTCTTGCTATTGGTAAAGAAAAGCGCCTTTGGCCACCCGTCGGGCGGCCAAAGGCAGGTTGAAGTCGAAAATCAATTGATGCGCGGATCCAGCTCGCCGGAGGCGTAGCGCTTGACCATCTCTTCCAGGGAGATCGGCTTGATCTTGGACGCCTGGCCGGCGCAACCGAAGGCCTCGTAACGGGCCTTGCAGATATCCTTCATGGCCGCGGTGGCCGCGGCGAAGATCTTGCGCGGATCGAACTGTTTCGGGTTCTCGGCCAGGAACTTGCGCATCGCTCCGGTGGAGGCCAGACGCAGGTCGGTGTCGATGTTGACCTTGCGCACCCCGTGCCTGATGCCCTCGACGATTTCCTCCACCGGCACCCCGTAAGGCGTACCGATGTCGCCCCCGTACTGGTTGATGATCTCGACCCACTCCTGGGGCACCGAGGAGGAGCCGTGCATCACCAAGTGGGTGTCCGGAATGCGGGCGTGGATCTCCTTGATCCGGTCGATGGCGAGGATCTCCCCTGTGGGCGGCTTGGTGAACTTGTAGGCGCCGTGGCTGGTACCGATGGCCACCGCCAAGGCGTCCACCTTGGTCTTCTTGACGAAGTCGGCCGCCTGTTCCGGATCGGTCAGCAGCTTTTCCTTGTCGATGGCCTCCCCTTTGTCGGTGACGCCCTTCTCCAGCGATCCCAGACAGCCCAGTTCCCCTTCCACCGACACGCCGCAGGCGTGGGCCATCTCGGTCACCTTGGAGGTGACCTCGACGTTGTACTCGTAGGTGGAGGGGGTCTTCATGTCCGGCATCAGGGAGCCGTCCATCATCACCGAGGTGAAGCCGGACTGGATCGAACGGGCGCAGACCCCAGGATCGGCCCCGTGGTCCTGGTGCAGCACGATGGGAATGTCCGGCCACTGCTCCACCGCCGCCTGCACCAGATGGCGGATGAAGTAGGCCCCGGCGTATTTGCGGGCGCCGGCGGACACCTGGAGAATCACCGGACTGTCCACCTCGGCGGCCGCCTCCATGATGGCGTGGACCTGTTCCATATTGTTGATATTGAAGGACGGCACGCCGTAACCGTTTTCGGCGGCATGATCCAGCAATTGTCTCAGCGTGATGAGTGCCATGACAGTCTCCTCCTGTTCGGATTAGGAAAGCACTTCCCGGACCGCATTGGCCACGTTGTCCACGGTGAAGCCGAATTCCTTCATCAGCACCCCGCCGGGCGCCGACTCGCCAAAGCGGTCGAGACCGACCACCTTACCATTGAGACCGACGTATTTGTACCAGCCGTCGGTGCAACCGGCCTCCACCGCCACCCGCGCGGTGACATCGGAAGGCAGCACCGCTTCCTTGTATTCGGCGCTCTGGGCCTCGAAGACATCCTCACAGGGCATGGAAACCACACGCACCTTCTTGCCCTCGTCAGCCAGCACCTTGGCAGCCTCGTCGGCCAGATGCACCTCGGAACCGGTAGCGATGATGATGGCGTCGGGCTTGCCGTCGCAGTCGCGCAGCACGTAGGCGCCCTTGGCGATGTTCTCGATCTGTTCCGGCGTCCGCTCCAGGTGCGGCAGCCCCTGACGGGAAAGCGCCAGCGCCGAGGGTGTCGCGGTCTGATTCACGGCCTCGCGCCAGGCGACGGCGGTTTCCACCGCATCGGCCGGGCGCCACAGGTGCAGGTTCGGGATCATGCGCAGGGAGGCGTGATGCTCGACCGGCTGATGGGTCGGGCCGTCCTCGCCCAGACCGATGGAGTCGTGGGTCAGGACGTAGATCACCGGCAGCTTCATCAGGGCCGACATGCGGATGCCGTTGCGGCAGTAGTCGGAGAACACGTGGAAGGTGCCGCCGAAGGGACGGAAGCCGCCATGCAGATAGACACCGTTCATGATCGCCGCCATGCCGAACTCGCGCACGCCGTAGTGGACGTAGTTGCCGTCCTCGTGGCTGTTGCCGGGCATGTTGAGATCCTTGCACCCTTTCCAGTTGGTCAGGTTGGAGCCGGTCAGGTCGGCGCTGCCGCCGAAGAACTCCGGCAGGTGCGGCGCATAGGCGTTGAGGGTGTTCTGGGAGGCCTTACGAGTCGCCACGGTTTCGGCCTTGTCGTTGACTTCCTTGATGTAAGCCTCGGCGATCGCCGGCCAGTCCGCCGGCAGCCGGCCTTCCAGGCGACGCTGCAGCTCGTCGGCCAGATCGGGCAGATCGGCCCGATAGGTGGCGAACTTGTCCTGCCATTCCTTTTCCCAGGCCGCCCCTTTTTCACGGGCGTCCCAGGCGTCGTAGATTTCCTTCGGAATCTCGAAAGGCGGATAGGGCCAGCCGAGAAATTCACGGGCCAGGGCGATTTCGTCCTCACCCAGCGGGGCGCCGTGGCATTCTTCCTTGCCCTGCTTGTTGGGCGAACCGTAGCCGATGATGGTCTTGCAGCAGATCAGGCTCGGTTTGTCGGTGACGCTGCGTGCCTCGTCGATGGCGGCCTTGATGGCATCCGGATTGTGGCCGTCGACACCGCGGATCACGTGCCAGCCGTAGGCTTCGAAACGCTTGGCGGTATCGTCGGTGAACCAGCCTTCCACCTCCCCGTCGATGGAGATGCCGTTGTCGTCCCAGAAGGCCACCAGCTTGCCCAGCTTGAAGGTGCCGGCCAGGGCGCAGGCTTCGTGGGACACCCCTTCCATCATGCAGCCGTCGCCCAGGAACACGTAAGTGTAATGGTCGATGATGTTATGACCGTCGCGGTTGAACTGGGCGCCCAGCACCTTCTCTGCCAAGGCCATGCCAACGGCGTTGGCGATCCCCTGCCCCAGGGGACCGGTGGTGGTCTCCACCCCCGGGGTGTAGCCGTATTCCGGATGGCCCGGGGTCTTGGAGTGCAGCTGACGGAAATTCTTCAGCTCCTCGATGGGCAGATCGTATCCGGTCAGATGCAGCAGGGCATAGATCAGCATGGAACCGTGACCGTTGGACAGCACGAAACGGTCTCGGTTGGCCCATTTGGGATTGTTGGGGTTGTGGCGCATGTAGTCGTTCCACAGCACCTCGGCGATGTCCGCCATCCCCATGGGGGCGCCGGGATGGCCGGATTTGGCCTTTTGGACCGCATCCATGGCCAGGACACGAATGGCGTTTGCAAGTTCTCGGCGTGAAGGCATGGTTGTCTCTCCCAAGTTATCGTTTGACTGTTGTTCTTGAAACCGCTTGGAACCGAATCTTAAAACGGCTTGCGTATCGGCGCAATTTCAGGATTGCTGCTGGGCGTCCCACTCCCGGTGATAGGCTTCGATGGTCTCGATGTCCTTCCTGGCACCGATGAACAGCGGAACGCGCTGATGGATGTGGGTCGGCTGCAGCGTCAGGACGCGTTCACGCCCGGTGGAGACGACCCCGCCGGCCTGCTCGATGATGAAGCCGATGGGATTGGCCTCGTACATCAGGCGCAGGCGTCCGGCCTGGCCCTTTTTCTTGAGCTTCTCGTCCAGCGGATAGGTCCAGAAACCGCCGCGCTGGAGGATGCGGTAGGCTTCGGCGACGAACGAGGCGATCCAGCGCATGTTGTAATCGCGTCCCAGGGGGCCTTCCTTGCCCTGCAGGCATTCTTCGATGTAACGCCGCACCGGCGGCTCCCAGAAGCGCCAATTGGACATGTTGATGGCGAATTCCTTGGCTTCCTCGGCGATGCGGATGTCAGGATGGGTCAGGAAGAATTCCCCCACACCCTGATCCAGGGTGAAACCGTAAGCGCCGTCGCCGGTGGTCAGCACCAGGGTGACCGATGGGCCGTAGACACAGAAACCGGAGGCCACCTGCTCGGTTCCCGGCTGCAGGAAGTGCTCCTCGGTCGGCTCGTCCACGCCTTCGGGGCAGCGCAGGATCGAGAAGATGGTGCCGATGCACATGTTGATGTTAATGTTCGAGGAGCCGTCCAGCGGGTCGAAGCAAACCAGGTACTTGCCCCGGTTGGCCTTGGGAACGACGATGATGTCTTCGTTCTCCTCCGAGGCCATCGCCGCCACGTGACCGCTGCGGCTGAGAATGGCGATCATGATGTCGTTGGAGAGCACGTCCAGCTTCTGCTGCACCTCTCCCTGGACGTTTTCCTCGCCCACCTGGCCCAGATTGCCCACCAGCGCACCGTAGCGCACCTCGCGGGCGATCGCCTTGCAGGCGCGGGCGATGTCGCTGATCAACAACGTCAGTTCGCCGGTGGCGCCGGCTGCTTTGCGCTGCTGTTGAATCAGAAATTCGGTTAAGGAAATCCCTTGACCTTGCATAGCATCCTCCTCTTCGTTATGGGCGGCTTCAGGCCGCCGTCGTCAAAGCCAGAGCGTCCTTGACCTTGACGATTTTCAGGGTGTTGGTTCCACCACTGACGCCAGTCAGATCCCCCTTGGTGATGAGCACCCGGTCCTCCTCGGTCACCGCGCGGTAGTGCAGCAGCTCTTCCAGCGCGGCCTTGTTCTGCACTGCGTGGTCGGTGGTGTCGCACTGGAACAGGATGGGATAGACACCGCGGTACAGCGTCACCTTGCGGCAGGTCTTCAGATGCCGGGTCAGGGCGTAGATCGGGATGCCGGAGCGGATGCGCGACATCCACAGCGGGGTCGCCCCGCTTTCGGTCAGAGCGGCGATGGCACGGACCGGAAAATGGTTGGCCACGTACATGGAAGCCATGGCGATGGCCTCATCGGTACGCTTGAACCGGCGGTCCATGCGGTGGGAAGAGCGCCGCACGCGCGGACTCTTCTCCGCCTCGACGCACACCCGGTGCATGGCCTTGACCGCTTCCACCGGATACTTGCCGGAGGCGGTCTCCGCCGACAACATCACCGCGTCGGTGCCGTCGAACACGGCGTTGGCCACGTCGAGCACCTCGGCACGGGTCGGCAGCGGGCTTTCGATCATGGACTCCATCATCTGGGTGGCGGTGATGACCACCCGGTCCATGTCGCGGGCCTTGGAGATCAGGTCCTTCTGCACCTGGGGCAGACGGGCGTCGCCGATTTCCACTCCCAGGTCGCCGCGGGCCACCATGATGACGTCGGAGGCCTCAATAATCTCCTCCATCACGCCGGGCTGGACCGCCTCGGCGCGCTCGATCTTGGCGACGATGCCGGCCTCGCCGCCGGCTTCACGCAGCAGGCGCCGCGCCAGGTGGATGTCGGCGGCGCTGCGGGGGAAGGAGACGGCCAGATAATCGGCCTCGATTTCCACCGCGGTGCGGATGTCTTCCTTGTCCTTTTCGGTCAGGGCCGGAGCCGACAGGCCGCCGCCCTGTTTGTTGATGCCCTTGTTGTCCGACAGGACACCACCGACCACGACGATGCACTCGACCCGGTCGCCGACGATCTTGTCGACCTTGAGCTCCACCCGGCCGTCGTCGAGCAGGAGCACGTCCCCGGGCCGGACGTCCTTGGGCAGATCGCGGTAGACCAGACCGACCTGGGTCTCGTCCCCCTGATCCAGGGGATAGTCGGCATCGAGGGCGAAACGGGCCCCTTTCTCGAGAAAGACCTTGCCTTCCTTGAAACGCCCGATGCGGATCTTGGGCCCCTGCAGATCGGCGAGGATGCCGACGTAATGCTGCTTGCTCTCGGAGATCTCCCGCACCAGCCGGGCCCGCCGGCGATGGTCGTCGGCGGTGCCGTGGGAGAAATTGAGGCGGAAGACATCGACACCGGCATCGATCAACCGCTCCAGCACCTCCGGGCTGTCGCTGGCCGGTCCCAGGGTGGCGACGATCTTGGTGCGTCTCGGCACGTAGATTTCAGCCATGGATCAGCGGGCCTCCATCATGGCCTTGGCGGTGTCGAGCATGCGGTTGGAGAAACCCCACTCGTTGTCGTACCAGGACAGCACCTTCACCAGAGTGCCGTCGATGACCTTGGTCAGGGTGGACTCGTAGATCGAAGAATGGGGATTGTGATTGAAGTCCATCGACACCAGCGGCTCGTCGTTGTAGGCCAGGATGCCCTTGAGCGCGCCTTCCGCCGCCTCCTTGAGGATGCTGTCGATCTCCTCCTTGGTGGTGGCGCGGGCAGCCTGGAAGGTCAGGTCCACCAGAGAGACGTTGATGGTGGGCACGCGCACGGCGAAACCATCGAGCTTGCCGGCCAGCTCCGGCAGCACCAGACCGACGGCGGCGGCGGCGCCGGTCTTGGTGGGAATCATGTTGTGGGCGGCGGCACGGGCCCGGCGCAGGTCTTTGTGGAAGACGTCGATCAGACGCTGGTCGTTGGTGTAGGAGTGGATGGTGGTCATCAGCCCGTTGACGACACCGAGTTTATCGTTGAGCGGCTTGACCAGCGGCGCCAGACAGTTGGTGGTGCAGGAGGCGTTGGAAACCACGGTGTCGGAGGCCTTGAGCACGGTATGATTGACCCCGTAGACCACGGTGGCGTCCACGTCCTTGCCGCCGGGGGCGGAGATCAGCACCTTCTTGGCGCCCCCCTGCAGGTGGGCCGAAGCCTTCTCTTTGGAAGTGAACAGGCCGGTGCATTCCATCACCACGTCCACTCCCATCTCGCCCCAGGGCAGCTTGGCGGGATCACGCTCGGCCAGGACCCGGATCTTGTGACCATCGACCACCAGATAATCGCCGTCCACGGCCACCTCGAAGGGAAAATGGCCGTGAACGGTGTCGTGACGGGTCAGGTGGGCGTTGCTATTGGCATCCCCCAGGTCGTTGATAGCAACGATCTCGAATTCGTCGGTGCGTCCGGATTCGAACAAGGCCCGCAGCACGTTGCGGCCGATCCGGCCATAACCATTGATCGCTATCTTGATTGCCATAGAGCGCTTCTCCCCAATGCGTTAAATAAAGTTGAAGACCGTGTACCGCCAAGGCGATACGACGTGATTTTCCATCCTGATTCGGGGAACTATATCAAAGGGATGGGAAACGCGTCCAGTTGCAGGAACCTGGACCTGGCAGAATATCCATCAATCTGACAACGCTGCCAGAATCCGCTCGACGCCTGATTCCACCGGATCGAGCCATAGGGCGTCACGCTCGCGCCTAAGCCAGGTGAACTGGCGTTTGGCCAGCTGGCGGGTGGCGATGACCGCCTTGTCGATCATGGCGGCGTAATCGTATTCCCCGGCCAGATAGGCCCACACTTGGCGATAGCCGACACTGCGCATCGACGGCAGGCCGGGATGGAGATCACCGCGGCGGTAGAGGCGTTCGACCTCTTCCACCAGCCCCGCCTCCAGCATGGCGTGGAAGCGGGCTTCGATACGGTGGTGCAGCACCTGGCGGTCACGGGGGGCGACCACCACCTTCAGCGGCCGGAAAGGCAGTGTTTCCTGTCCCGCCTGCCGCCACCACCCGCTCAGGGGCCTGCCGGTAAGACGCCAGACTTCCAGGGCCCGCTGGATCCGCTGGGGATCGTTGGGATGGATGCGGGCGGCCGCCTCCGGATCGAGGGCGGCCAGCCGGCGGTGTAGTTCCGCCCAGCCGACCTGGGCCGCCTCGCGGTCGATGGCGGCCCGCACGGCCGCATCCCCCGGCGGCAGCGGGGCGATGCCGCGCAGCAGGGCGTTGAAGTACAGCATCGTCCCTCCCACCAGGATCGGGCGGCGGCCGCGGGCCAGGATCGCTTCTACCGCCGCCAGGGCGTCGCGGCGGAAACGGCCGGCGGAATAGCTTTCCGCAGGATCGAGGATATCGACGAGATGGTGGGGAATCTCGGCCCGCAGCGCCGGCGGCGGCTTGGCGGTGCCGATGTCCATACCACGGTAGACCAGACTGGAATCGACGCTGACGATCTCGCCCCCGACCCTCCGGGCCAACTCGATGGCCAAGTCGCTCTTGCCGGCCGCCGTCGGCCCCATGAGCAGCAAAATCTTCGGACGGGACATCAGCGGCCGCGATGGAAAAACCGGTCCAGGGTCTTAAAATCGAGCTTGACCCAGGTGGGACGGCCGTGGTTGCACTGGCCGCCGCGCTCGGTCCGCTCCAGCTCCCGCAGCAGAGCGTTCATCTCCTCCCGGGTCAGGCGCTGGCCGGCCCGCACCGCCCGGTGACAGGCGCAGGTGGCCAGGCGCTCGCGGATGGCCGTCTCGACCCCGGTGACCGCCTCGAACCGGCCCAGTTCCGCCAGCACCCCGCCCACCAGCTCCGCCGCGTCCGCCTGCCCCAGAAGGGCCGGCAGCGACCGCACCACCAGGGTTTCCGGCCCCAGGCGGTCCACCTCCAGGCCGAGGCTCAGCAACAGATCCTGATGCTGCTGGGCCAGTTCGGCTTCCCCGCGTCCGACCTGCAGTTTCACCGGCAGCAACAGCGGCTGGCGCACCACCTCACCGCGCTCCAGCTGGCGCTTGAACTTCTCGTAGACGATGCGCTCGTGGGCGGCGTGGGCATCGACGATCACCAGCCCGCCTTCGGCTTCCGCCAGGATGTAGATGCCGTGCAGATGGGCCAGCGCGTAACCCAAAGGCGGCGCAGCCTCCGCTTCGGTATTTTCCGCCGGCGCGGCGGGAGCAGGCGGTGAATGCAGGGCCTCGTAGAAGGCCAGGGCCTCGTTGACCTGAGGCTGCGGCCGGGCGGCGGGTGGCGGATACGAAGCGGAACCGGGAGAAGCCGGTGCGGGCGGCTTCGGTGGCGGGCGGGGACCGGGACGGGCCTGCCCCAGGGAACGGTACAACGACTGGGCGATGAAATCGCGCACCTGACGCGGTTCCCGGAAGCGCACCTCAAGCTTGGCGGGATGGGCGTTGACGTCCACCAGGGCCGGATCCAGCTCCAGATACAGCAATGCCGCCGGCTGGCGGTCGCCGCCGAGCACGTCGCGATAACCGTGACGCAGCGCGTGCAAGAGCAGCTTGTCGCGCACCGGCCGGCCGTTGACGTACCACCACTGCCGGTCCCCCTGACGCCGCGCCACCGCCGGCAGCCCCAGCCAACCCCACAGCCGCAGCGGCCCGTGGGTCCACTCGATCAGCAGCGCCTGTTCGACGAATTCCTTTCCCCACACCGCCGCCACCCGTCGCGGCCACTGGTCTTCCCGCGGCGCCGGCGGCAATCTCCAAGCCTCGCGCTGGTTGTGGCGCAAAGAGAACCCGACGTCGAAGCGGCTCAGCGCCAGACGTTCGAGAAAATGCTGGATGTGGGAGAACTCGGTGCGCTCGCTGCGCAGGAACTTGCGCCGCGCCGGCACGCTGTGGAACAGGTCGGCCACGGTCACGGTGGTGCCACGGGGATGGGCCACCGGCACCGGCTCCGGTATTTCGCCCCCCCCCGCCAGCGCCACGCGCCAGCCGCAGGGATCGTCGGCGGTGCGGGAAATCAGCTCCAGACGCGAGACGGCGGCGATGCTCGCCAGCGCCTCGCCGCGAAACCCTAAGGTACGCACCTGGAGCAGATCTTCCGTCGTGGCGATCTTGCTGGTGGCGTGACGCGCCAGCGCCAGCGGCAGATCCTCGCGGGCAATGCCGACCCCATCATCCCGCACCCGGACGAGACCGACCCCGCCGGCCTCCACCTGTACGTCCACCCGGCGCGCCCCCGCGTCGAGACTGTTCTCCACCAGCTCCTTGACCACCGAAGCAGGCCGTTCCACCACCTCGCCGGCGGCGATCTGCCCCACTAGCTGGGGCGGCAGCAAGCGAATCCGGGTCATCCGCCCACCGGAATCCTGAGCACCTGCCCAGCCCGCACCCGGCTGCCCTCCAGAGCGTTGTACGCCTTCAGCGCCTGTAGGCTGACACCGTACTGCTGGGCGATTTCCGACAGGGTCTCGCCGCGGGCGATCACGTGCCGCCGCGCCCGCGCAGCCAGATAGGTCCCCGGTGGGGCATGGCGCCTAAAGTAATCGCGGATGCCGCGGTGCAGTGCCCTGGCCCAGTACCACTGGTACTTGCCGCTGCGCAGCCGCCGCTCCTCGTCCGGGTTGGAGATGAACGCTGTCTCCACCAGAATCGAGGGAATATCGGGGGATTTCAGCACCACGAAACCGGCCTGCTGCACGCCGCTGTGGTGAATGCGGCCGATGCGCTTCAGTTCTTCCAGTACCTCGCGGGCGAGGCGCTGACTGTACTCGCGGGTGCCGGTCAGAGACAGATCGAGCAGCACCTTGGCGAGGGTCTCGTCCTTGTCGTCGAGACTGACGCCACCGACGAGATCGGAGGCGTTCTCCCGCGCCGCCAGCCAGCGGGCCGCCTCGCTGGAAGCGCCGCGCTCGGACAGAACGTAAACCCCCGCACCGCTGACCCGGGGGTTCTTGAAGGAATCGGCATGGATGGAAACGAACAGGTCCGCCTTGGCCTGGCGCGCCAGGGCGATCCGCCGCCGCAGGGGAACGTAATAGTCGCCCTTGCGGATCAGCACCGCCCGCATTCCCGGGGTGTCGTCGATGAGCTTGGCCAGCTTGCGGGCGATGGCCAGCACCACGTCCTTTTCCCGGGTGCCGCGGCGGCCGATGGCGCCGGGATCCTCCCCGCCGTGTCCCGGATCGATGGCGACCACCACATCCCGAAGCGCCTGTGGCGGCCGGGGAGGCTTCGGCGCCGGCCGGGACCGCGCCCCCCCCTTGGTGCCGTAGAGATCCACCACCAGCCGGTGACCGTAGCGATGGCTGGGCGGCAGGGTGAACACCTTAGGACGTACCGCCGTCTTCAGATCCAGAACCAGCCGCAGCACCCCTTTCTTCGGATGGCCGCTGCGAATCCGCCGCACATAAGGGACGCTGGCGTCGATCCGCGGCAGGGCGGCCTTGAGGCGGCCTTGCGGCAGGTCCAGTACCAGGCGTCTGGGATTCTCCAACCCGAACACTTTCGGCTTGAAGGGCTTGGAAACATCCAGGACCAGGCGCACGTGGTCGGGCGCGTTCCAATACCGCACTCCGTAAACCTCCAGCGCCCATCCGGCCTGCATCAGCAATCCCAGCAGCAAGCCCAGCCAGACCCGATATCCCATGGCGCCCTCCGCAATCTCGCGCTCGATATTTCGATTATATCGTCAATTGCGCCAGGTGCGGCCCGCAGGTGGCAAATTCGCTATACTTGGATGCCCGCTTTGCCAATGGAGTTTCGCGTGCCCGAATCCTCTCCGCTTCACGCCGTCATCGACATCGGCTCCAACGCCGTCCGCCTGCGGGTGGGCGCACTGGGACACGGCGGCCGCCTCGACATCATCGAAGCCATCCGCGCCCCGGTACGGCTAGGACAGGACGCCTTCGGCCGGGGACGCCTCGGCGAGGACACCATCGCCCGCGCCCTGGAGACCTTCCGTGATTTCCGCCATCTTCTGGAGCGCAAGCATGTCCCCCTGACCCAGGTACGCGCCATCGCCACCAGCGCCATGCGCGAGGCGGAGAACCGTCAGGCGCTGATCGAGCAGGTAAAGGCGGAAACCGGCATCGTCATCGAGGTCATCTCCGGCACCGAAGAGGCGCGGCTGATTTCCCTGGCGGTGCGCCACGCGCTCCCGGAGCTGGAGAAGCGCAACGCCTTCCACATCGACATCGGCGGCGGCAGCGTCGAGTTCGTGGTGCTGGAGCGGGGGCAAGTGACGGCCCTGGAAAGCCTGAAGATGGGCACGGTGCGGCTGCTGTCGCGCTTCGGCGGCGAGGACCAGAAACGCTTCGTCCGTCTGCTGGACGAGTTCTTCGACGCCAACGCCGGCAAGATCCGCGAACTGGTGGACGGCACCCCCATCGACATCGCCGTTGGCACCGGCGGCAACATCGAGGCCTTGGGACAGCTGGGGCGGCAGCTGCTGGACACAGGTTCGCCCAAGCGCCTCAAGTACGGCCAGCTCAAGGCCTTGTGCAAGCGTCTGGACGCGCTGAGCTACGAGGAGCGGCTGGAGCAACTCAAACTGCGCCCGGACCGGGCCGACGTCATCATCCCCGCCAGCCACGTGCTGCGGCAGGTGCTCAAACTGGTGGGCAAACCAGATCTGTTGATCCCCGGCGTGGGGCTGGCGGAGGGGGCGCTGCTGGACCTGCTCCAGCGCCGCCGCGGCAACGCCCATCAGGACGCCCTGGCCTGGGCCGCCTCGGTGGCACGCAAGTACCGCGTGGACCGGGAACACGCCGACCAGGTGCGCCACCTGGCCCTGCAGCTGTTCGACCAGCTCACCCCCGTCCACGGCCTGCCGGCCCGCGACCGCCTGCTGCTGGAACTGGCGGCGCTGTTGCACGAGATCGGCATCTTCGTCCGCCCCGACGGCCACCACCGCCACGCCCACTATCTGCTCAGCGCCATGCCGATGCTGGGCATCAGCGACGCCGAGCAGCGACTTTTGGCCCTGGTGGTGCGCTGCCAGCGCAAGAAACTGCCGGACGGGGACGACCCGCTGCTGGCCCCGCTGGACAAGAAGGCGCGGGAACGCTGGCTCAAACTGGTCGCGCTGCTGCGGCTGGCCATCGCCTTCGACAAGGAACGCTGCGGTGGGGTGGCGGAAATCCATTGCCACTTCGACGGCAAGCGCATCGAGATCCGTTGCCTCGGCAAGGGCGACCTGCTGCTGGAACGCTGGGCCGCCCTGCGGCAGAAGGATATCGCCGAAAAGGCCTTGGGACATCCCATCGACATTGAGCTGTGAACGACTGGAACGCCGCCCTCGCCTTCGACCGCGCGCACCTGTGGCATCCCTACAGCACCCTGCCGCCCCACTATCCGGTGTGGCCGGTGGCGCGCGCCAAGGGGGTGCGCCTGCACCTGGCGGACGGCCGGGCGCTGATCGACGGCATGGCCTCGTGGTGGTGCGTGATCCACGGCTACAACCACCCGCGCCTCAACGCCGCCGCCCGGGACCAGCTGGCGCAGATGGCCCACGTCATGTTCGGCGGCCTGACCCACGCCCCGGCCGTGGAACTGGGCCGACGGCTGGTGGATCTGACCCCGGCGCCGCTGGAGAAGGTGTTCTTCAGCGATTCCGGCTCGGTGGCGGTGGAGGTGGCCCTGAAGATGGCGCTGCAGTACTGGCAGGCCCGCGGCCGGCCGGAGAAGCGCCGCTTTCTGGCCCTGCGCGGCGGCTACCACGGCGACACCTTCGGCGCCATGTCGGTGTGCGACCCGGTCACCGGCATGCACACCCTGTTCTCCGGCTTGCTGGCGCAGCAGCGGTTCGCCCCGCGTCCGGCCTGCCGCTTCCACGCCTCCTGGAATCCGGCGGACCTGGAGCCCCTGGCCGCCCTGCTGGCGCACCACGGCGGCGAACTGGCGGGGCTGATCCTGGAACCTGTGGTCCAGGGCGCCGGAGGGATGTGGTTCTATCATCCCGAATATCTGCGCGGGGCGCGGCGGTTGTGCGACGAACACGGTGTGCTGCTGATCGCCGACGAGATCGCCACCGGCTTCGGTCGCACGGGGCGGCTGTTCGCCTGCGAGCACGCCGGCATCGCCCCGGACATCCTCTGCCTCGGCAAGGCCCTGACCGGCGGCTACCTGACCCTGGCCGCCACCCTGACCACTGCAAACGTGGCCGACACCTTGCGCTGCAGCGAGGCCGGCTGCCTGATGCACGGCCCCACCTTCATGGCCAATCCCCTCGCCTGCGCGGTGGCGGCGGCCAGTATCGACCTGCTGCTGGAATCCGACTGGCAGACCCGGGTGGCGCGGATCGAGGCCGGCCTGCGCGCCGGGCTGGCGCCCTGCCGGGCGCTTCCGGGGGTGGCGGACGTGCGCGTCCTGGGGGCGATCGGGGTGGTGGAGACGACCGAACCGGTGGATCTGGCGCAGATCACCCCGAAGTTCGTCGAAGCCGGGATCTGGCTGCGGCCTTTCGGCAGGCTGATCTATACCATGCCGGCCTACGTGATGGGCGATGCGGACCTGGCGGCGTTGACCGAAGGCATCTGCCGGGTGCTGGCTCAGGCCCAGAGCCGGTCGAGGGGAAATTCGACCGCCTCGAAGGGCGGCTGACGCACCGGGTCGTCGTCCTTGAGGGTCGTCAGCACACACCAGCGGCCCTGCTCCAGGGCGTAAACCTCCAGCGTCCGCAGCGACGGGTCCACCATCCACAGATAGGGCACGCCCCAGCGGGCGTAGCGCGGCATCTTCAGGCTGCGGTCGATGCGGGCGGTGGAAGGCGACAGCACCTCGCAGACCCAGTCGGGCGGCAGCTCGAACCAGGCGGTCTCCGGCAGCGCTGGCATCCGCTCGCGCCGCCAGCCGGCCAGGTCGGGCACCAGGATGTCGCCGCCGATGTGCAGCTCCGGCTCGTCGATGATCCACCAGCCGCCAGGGCCGCCTGTGCCGCCGTGGAACGGCCCGCCGATACTGAAGCCGAGTACCGAATGGGCGACGGCGTGTTTCGGCGCCGGCCGCGGCTGGGTGTAGAGCGCGCCGCCGATGATCTCGCCGACCAGGTTCTCCGGCAGGTTGAGGATGTCCTCGTAGGTGGCGTGGCGCTTGGCGGTTTGGCCCATGGGTTTTCCTCCGCTACAGACCTTCCCAGGATTCTACCAGCCCGTCGATTTCGATGCCGAAGAAGCCGAGAATACGGCCGACGCTCTCGTCGATCATCTCCGCCAGGGTCTTGTCGCGGCCGTAGAAGGCCGGCAGCGGGGGAAAGACGATGCCGCCCATTTCCGTCACCGCGGTCATGTTGCGCAGGTGGGCCAGATTCAGGGGGGTTTCGCGGGGCACCAGCACCAGAGGGCGGCGCTCCTTGAGGGTGACGTCGGCGGCGCGGCTGATGAGGTTGTCGCCGAAACCGTGGGCGATGGCCGCCAGCGTCTTCATGGAACAGGGCGCCACCACCATGCCCGCGACCCGGAAGGCGCCGCTGGCGATGGCGGCGGCGATGTCGTCGATGTCGTAGTGGACGTCCGCCAGTGCCTGCACTTGAGGTTTCTTCATTCCCAGCTCGTGATGCAGGTTCATCACGCCCGCGCGGGAGACGATGAGATGGGTCTCCCACGCCGGCAGCGGCCGCAGCAGCTCGAGAATGCGGACGCCGTAGACGGCACCGGTAGCGCCGGTGAGGGCGACGACGAGGCGCTTTTTCATGGGGCGCTCAGGCGCTCGGCCAAGCGGTCTGCGGCATCCACCAGGGCGTCGATCATCTCCTCGCCGGCGGCGATGTGCCCGGCGTTCTCCAGCACCCTAAGTTCCGCCCCCGGCAGCTGGCGCTTGAGGACGAAGGCGGCCTCCAGCGGACAGACCAGATCCCAGCGGCCGTGGACGATGGTGGCGGGAATGTGGCGGATGTAGCGGCAGTCGTGCAGGATACGGTTGTCGTCGAGGAAATAACGGTGGGCGGCGTAGTGGAGCTCGATCTTGACCTTGGGCAGGGCGGACTCGGGATCGGGGAGCTTGTCGGGGTCAAAGTCGCGTCCCAGGGTCACCGCGTTGCTCCAGCGGGCCCAGGCTTCGACGACCCGGTGCTGCAGGGCCTCGTTGCCGCCGGTGACCGCTTTGTACATACCCTGGATCAGGTCGTTCCAGCCTGAAACCGGCAGGCTGCTGACCAGCTGATGCCAGTGGTCCGGATAGATACGCTTGACCCCGTCGCGGATGAACCAGTCGAGATCGTAAGGCCGGGCCAGGAACACGCCCCTGAGGATCAACCCCAGCACCCGCTCGGGGTGTTTCTGGGCGTACAGCAGGGCGAGAGCCGCCCCCCAGGAGCCTCCGGACACCGCCCAACGGGAGATGCCGAGGCGGGTGCGGATCGCCTCCAGGTCTTCCAGCAGCTTGCCGGTGTCGTTGTCGCGAAGTTCCCCCTGGGGCTCGCTGCGGCCGCTGCCGCGCTGGTCGAGAAGGACGATGCGCCAGCGGGCCGGATCGAAGAAACGGCGGTGATCCGGCCGGCAACCGGAACCGGGTCCGCCGTGGAGAAACAGCACCGGCAGCCCATCCGGATTGCCGCATTCCTCGTAGTAGATGCGGTGGCCGTCGGCCTCGAGCCAGTGGGTGGCGTAGGGTTCGATGGGCGGATACAGGGTTTTCATGGGGATATTGTAATCCAATTGGGACAGGGGACCCATGCCGCCGTACCGCCAACGAAAACGGCCCGGTCATGACCGGGCCGTTTCCTCGTGATGCCGTGACGGCTCAGCCGCCGGCCTTGCAGGCCTTCATCTTGTCCTTCAGGGTCTTGGGCTTTTTGACCTTGCCCTTGATCTTGCCCTCGGACAAAGCCTTCAGATAGGCGTACAGGGCGTCGAGGGCCTGATCTTCGGTCATGCAGGCCTTTTCCACCAGGCCGATTTTCATGATCTGCGGTGCCATCGGCGTCATGATGGTGCCTGGACGGCCTTCCTTGACCACCTTGAGGAATTCTTCTTTGCTCAGCTTCTTGATGCTTTCGGTCAGGTCCGGGAACGGACGCACGTCGTGGCAGGTGCCGCAGCCGCGGCCGGCGGCGCGCTCGTAGATCTTCATTCCCAGCCACAGCATTTCGTCCTGGGTGAACTCGACGGCGAACGCCTGGGAAGTCAGGCCCATGCCGGCTGCCATCGCCACACCCATGATCAGTTTACGCAGTTTCATCAGTCAGGTCCTCCTTTGCGGATTGTCGGTAGTGACAGGATAGCGGTCATCTTCTGAATCCTCACTGAACCCCCTTGGGACCGCCATCCTGAAACGGGTACACAAGCAAAGAATTATAGCAAAGCCCGGCGCTGCCTCCGGCGGGAATTTTTCACAGCCTAACACCTATCGATTTGCACTTCCGGGGGCTGGGAAGGGGTTGCCAGACCGAAATTCTTCCCTGAATTTAGGCCCGGAGCGGCCGTCCCTGGCCGCCGGCAACCCCTTTCCAGCCCCCTCCTTTACAGTTCCCGCGTCGCCTTGAAGCGCACCTGTGGCCAGCGTTCCTCGGCCAGCTGCAGGTTGACCCGGGTCGGCGCCAGATAGACCAGAAAACCGCCGCCGTCCTCGGCCAGATATTCGAAGTTCTTGCGCTTGAATTCCTCCAGCAACTTGAGATCGTCGCATTCGATCCAGCGCGCGGTGGCGACACCCACCGGCTCGTAGCCGCATTCCACGTTGTACTCGCTTTTGAGGCGGAAGGCGGTGACGTCGAACTGCAGCACCCCCACGGCGCCCAGGATCAGGTCGTTGTTCTTCAGTGGCCTAAACACCTGGGTCGCCCCCTCCTCGCTGAGCTGAAGCAGGCCCTTGTGCAGCGCCTTGGCCTTGAGCGGATCCTTGAGCACCACACGGCGGAACAGCTCCGGGGCGAAATAGGGGATACCGCCGAACTTGAGCTTTTCTCCCTGGGTGAAGGTATCGGCCACCTGGATGGTGCCGTGGTTGTAGAGGCCGATGATGTCGCCGGGCCAGGCTTCTTCCACATGCTGGCGGCTGGCGGCCTGGAAGGTCATGGCGTTGGCGACGGTGATCTGTTTCCCCAGGCGCACGTGGTACAGCTTCATGCCCTTGCGGTAGCTGCCGCTGCAGATACGCAGGAAGGCGATGCGGTCGCGGTGCTGGGGATCCATGTTCGCCTGGATCTTGAACACGAAACCGCTGAACTTGGGCTCGTCCGGCGACACCACCCGCTCGAGCGCGGCCCGCGGCCGCGGCGGCGGTGCATATTTGGCGAAGGCGTCGAGCAGTTCGAGCACGCCGAAGTTGTTGATCGCCGAACCGAAGAACACCGGCGTCTGCCGGCCCTGCAGATAAGCCTCGTGATCGAAGGGGTGGCTGGCGCCGCGCACCAGTTCGATCTCCTCGCGCAGCTCCCCGGCCTGGTCCCCGAGACGCGCATCGAGCAAGGGGTTGTCCAGTCCCTCGATGACCTCCCCCTTGACCACCCGGTCGCGGTGCCTGGCGTCGAACAGGTGCACGGCGTCCTCCTCCAGATGATAGACGCCCTTGAAACGCTGCCCCATGCCGATGGGCCAGGTGAGCGGCGCGCAGGCGATGCCGAGCACCGCTTCGATCTCGTCGAGCAGCTCGATGGGTTCGCGGCCCTCGCGGTCGAGCTTGTTGATGAAGGTGATGATGGGGGTGTCGCGCATGCGGCACACTTCCATCAGCTTGATGGTGCGTTCCTCCACCCCCTTGGCGCTGTCGATCACCATCAGGGCCGAGTCCACCGCGGTCAGGGTGCGGTAGGTGTCCTCGGAGAAATCGGCGTGCCCCGGGGTGTCGAGCAGGTTCAGCAGACAGCCGCCGTGCTCGAACTGCATCACTGAAGTGGTCACGGAAATGCCGCGCTGCTTCTCCAGCTCCATCCAGTCGGAAGTGGCATGGCGGGCCGCTTTGCGGCCCTTGACCGCGCCGGCCATCTGGATGGCGCCGCCGAACAGCAGCAGCTTCTCGGTCAGGGTGGTCTTGCCGGCGTCCGGATGGGAAATGATGGCGAAGGTACGGCGTTTGGCGATTTCCTGGTGCAGATCGGTCATGGATGGTGGTGGTCTGAAAAAAGCGTTCGATTATACCGGCTGTTGGACCGGCGACGCCGCCTTTCATTCCCTGCCGCCGGGCTCGTGGCACTCGAGGCAGGTGGTCCGCTTCGAAAGATGCCGTCAATACCTCCCTGTAGGCTCCACGCCGGCCTCCCTGCCGGCGAGGCTTTCGAATCGGACCACCTGCCTCCTCGATCAATCCATCACGTGTTTGAACTGACGTGATCCTGTTCCCTGCCAGGATTCGTGATAACCTTAAGCCATATCAGCGACTACGAGGGTTTTCGTCATGGCGGAGAACCAGACCCGGACGAACGACCACTTTTCCCTGATCGACGAACGCGATGGCAAACGCTACCGGCGCCCCCTGCTCCACGGCACCCTGGGACCGTCGGCCATCGACATCCGCAATTTCTACGGCGAGGCCGGGGTGTTGACCTACGACCCCGGCTTCACCTCCACCGCCTCGTGCAAATCGGCGATCACCTTCATCGACGGTGAGCAAGGCGTCCTTCTCTATCGCGGCTACCCGATCCAGGAGCTGGCTACCCAAAGCGATTACATGGAGGTCTGCTACCTGCTGCTCTACGGCGAACTGCCCTCGACGGAGGAGAAGGCGGAATTCGTCAACGACATCAAACGCCACACCCTGCTCCACGACCAGTTGATGCACTTCTTCCGCGGCTTCACCCGCGCCGCCCATCCGATGGCGATCATGGTCGGGGTGGTGGGAGCGCTGTCGGCCTTCTACCACGAGGACACCGACATCTACGATCCCGAGCAGTGCATGCTGGCCGCCTACCGCATCATCGCCAAGATGCCCACCATCGGCGCCTACGCCTACCGCTACACCATCGGCCGCCCCTTCGTCTATCCCCGCAACGACTTCAGCTACGCCGAAAACCTGCTCTACATGACCTTTTCGGTGCCGTCGGAGGAATACCGCCCCGATCCGGTGCTGGTCAAGGCGCTGGACCGCATCCTCATCCTCCACGCCGACCACGAGCAGAACGCCTCCACCTCCACGGTACGGCTGGCCGGTTCCTCCGGCGCCAATCCCTTCGCCTGCATCTCCGCCGGCATCGCCTCCCTGTGGGGACCGGCCCACGGCGGCGCCAACGAGGCGGTGCTGAAGATGCTGATGGAGATCGGCGACAAACGCCGCATCCCCGAATACATCGCCCGCGCCAAGGACAAGAACGACCCCTTCCGGCTCATGGGTTTCGGCCACCGGGTTTACAAGAACTACGACCCGCGCGCGGCGATCATGCGCGAGACCTGCCACGAGGTTCTGGAAGCCCTGGGACACGAGGACGACCCGCTGCTGGAGCTGGCGATGGCGCTGGAGAAGATCGCCCTCCAGGACGAATACTTCATCGAACGCAAGCTCTATCCCAACGTGGACTTCTACACCGGCATCGTCCTGCGCGCCATGGGTTTTCCGACCCGGATGTTCACGGTGCTGTTCGCCATCGGGCGTACCGTCGGCTGGGTAGCCCACTGGAAGGAGATGATCTCCGATCCCGAGTCCAAGATCGGCCGCCCACGCCAGCTCTACGTCGGCGCCCCCCAGCGTCCCTTCGTGCCGATGGAAAAGCGCCCCACACCGGGACAACGCACCTGGAGCCGGTTCTGGGGCGGTGGGGAAAAGTAGCCGATGCGCCGCCTGCTGTTTTCCGGCCTGGGGGCGTTACTGCTGAGCGCCTGCGCCGTCCCCCACCGCCCCGCCCCCCCGTCGCCCCTGCGCCAAGCGGAAAACCTGTATCAGGCCGGCCAGTATCGCCAAGCCGCTTCGCTCTACGAAAGCCAGGCCGGGAACCTGCCACATGCAGAAAGCCTGCGGGCGCGCCTTTACGCCGCCGAAGCCTGGTACCGGGCCGGGGAAACCGCCCACGCCCGCCGGCTGCTGGCGGCGATCGACCCCGCCCTCCTGCCGGCGGAGGAACAGCTCGATTACGCCTTCCTCAGCGCCCGCCTGGCGCTGGCGGCGGAACGGCCGGAGCTGGCGCTGCGCCATCTGGAGTGCATCGACCCGCGCCGGCTGCCGCCCATCCGTCAGCGGCAACTGCATGAACTCAAGGCCCGCGCCTACGCCCTGACCGGCGACCTGGCCGCCCAGGTGCGCGAACGCATCGCCCTGGCCCGTTTCCTGCGTGACCCGCGCTCGGTCAGCGACAACAACGCCGCCATCCTCGAAG
This sequence comes from Methylomarinovum tepidoasis, assembly GCF_030294985.1. Classification (NCBI taxonomy): domain Bacteria; kingdom Pseudomonadati; phylum Pseudomonadota; class Gammaproteobacteria; order Methylococcales; family Methylothermaceae; genus Methylomarinovum; species Methylomarinovum tepidoasis. Next base: position 1,425,465 of record NZ_AP024718.1, on the reverse strand, counting down.
CGCTGCTGCATCTGCCGCAGGAATCGCTGCAGACCCTGGCCCAAAGCGGCGACCGGGAACTGGCCGGCTGGGTCGAGCTGGCCCGGATCCTGCGCCGCTATCCCAACCGCTCACCGGCCCTGGATGCGGCCGTCGCCGAATGGCGCAGCCGTCATCCCTATCATCCGGCCGACCGCCATCGCTTTCTCAAACGTTATCTGACCACCCTGGCCCCGCCGCTGCAACGGCCGCAAAAGATCGCCGCGCTGCTGCCGACCTCCGGCCCCTACCGGCAGGCCGGCGAGGCGGTGCTGGCCGGTATCGAAGCCCTGCGCCGCCAGCCGACGGCCTGGGAGGCCGACTTCGCGCTTTACGACAGCGAATCCGGCGATCCCGTGGCGCTTTACCGTCAGGCGGCGGACGAGGGCGCGCAGATGGTCCTTGGCCCGCTGCTGAAGCCCAGGCTGGAACGCCTGGCGGCGCTGCCCGGCTTCGATCCCCCCGTGCTGGCCCTCAACCGGCTCGCGCAGACGGCCCGCCCCGGGCTCTATCAATTGGCGCTGTCTCCCGAAGAAAGCGTCGAACAGGTCGCCGCCAGCGCCTGGATGCACGATCATCGCCGCGCTCTGGCCCTGTTGCCGGATACGCCAACGGGGGAACGCATCGGCGGCCATTTCGCCGCCACCTGGGAGAATCTGGGCGGCCGCCTGCTGGAAACGGCCCGCTACGATCCTGCCCAGGCCGATCACACCGCCGCGATCGAAAAGGTGCTCAACATCGACGAAAGCAAGCGCCGCTACCGGCGTCTGCGCAAAGTCGTGTGGGAGGTGAAATTCCAGCCCCGGGTGCGGCGCGACGCGGATTTCCTCTTCCTCCAGGCCGATCCACGCCAGGGGCGGCTGATCCGCCCGCAGCTGCTGTTCCACCGCGCCGAGCACATTCCGGTCTACGCCACCCGCGACATCTACCAAGGCCATCCTGACCCGCAGCGGGACCAGGACCTGGACGGCATCCGCTTCTGCGACATCCCCTGGCTGCTGGGCGGCGATGTCGGCAACCTCCCCACCGTGGACGCCTTCGAGGCCGAGTACGGGCTGCATCCGGGCGGCTGGCTGCGCCTAGCGGCCCTGGGGATGGACGGCTGGCAGCTGCCCTTCACCCTGCTGGTGGAACAGCAACCGGTCCAGGGGGCGACCGGCCTGCTGAGCCTGGGTCCGGAAGGGCGGGTCCGCCGCCGCCTGACCTGCGCCGAATTCCGCCACGGCGTGCCGGAAGTGTACGGCCTGGCCCCGGAAGCGCTCACCGATGCCGCGCCGCACCCCCAGTGACATCGGCAGGGCGGCGGAGGACGCGGCCCTGGCTTGGCTGCAGCGCCGGGGCCTGACGCTGGTCGCCCGCAACTGGCGCTGGCGCGGCGGGGAGATCGACCTGATCCTGCGCGAGGGGGAATGGCTGGTGTTCGTGGAGGTGCGCTGCCGCCGTCCCAACGCCTTCGCCGACGGCGCCGCCTCCATCGACCGGTGCAAACAGAGGCGGCTGCGGCAGGGCGCCGCGCTGTTCCTTGCCCGCCACGGAGACTGTCCGGCGCGTTTCGACGTGGTCGCCCTCACCCCCGACCGGAATGGCTACCGGATCGAGTGGATCCGCAACGCCATCGAGGGTGAAGGTTAATCTTCCCCCAGCACCCACCCCAAGGACAAACGCAGGGTCAGCACGCTCACCGCCAGCGGATAGGCCAGATAGCGCTGGGGAAACAGCAGGGTCAGCAGCACGATGCCGGCCCACAGCGGGGCGCTGAACCACCACTGGCGCAGCAGCGTCTCCACCAGTTCCCGCTCCCTGGGGTCGGCGAAGCCGATCTCGGCGGCGAAGCGGAAGCGGCCGACGAACACGTCCAGAAGCACGAAATAGACCGGGTAGATCTTGAACAGCGGCGCTTCGGGAAAGAACACGTTGAGCCAACCGCCCAGCCACAGCCACAGCGAGGCCCACAGTAGCAGATCGTAACGCCGCGCCGGGGACAGCAACCCACGCCACGCCAACAGCAACACCAGCACCAGGGCCACCACGCCCACGGACAGCACCCAGAGCCAGTACTGCTTCAGCCCCACCAGCAGCGGCGGCCACAGCCAGAAAACCACCGCCAGAATCGCCGCCGTGACGGTGAACAGGGGGAAGACGAAATTCTGGCCCCAGCGCGACATGCTCATTCCTCCAGGGTGAGGCGCAGCGACAGATCCACCGCCCGCACGTGCTTGGTCAGGGCGCCGACGGAGATCCGGTCGACCCCCGTCAGGGCTACCTCGCGGATGTCGTCGAGGCCGATGTTGCCGGAGGCCTCCAGCAGCGCCCGCCCGGCGTTCAGGCGCACCGCCGCCCGCAGGTCTTCCAGGGAAAAGTTGTCGAGCAGGATCATGTCGGCGCCGGCTGCCAAGGCTTCTTCCAGCTCCGCCAGCGACTCCACCTCCACTTGCACCGGCAGCCCGGTTTCCAGGGCCCGGGCCTGCCGCACCGCGGCGGCGATGGAACCGGCGGCGGCGATGTGGTTCTCCTTGATGAGGATGCCGTCGTACAGCCCCATGCGGTGGTTGACCCCGCCCCCCACCTCGACCGCGTACTTCTGCCAGCGCCTGAGCCCCGGAAGGGTCTTGCGGGTGTCGAGCACCACCGCGCCGGTGCCGGCGACGGCCTCGGCGTAACGGCGGGTGACGGTGGCGGTGGCGGACACGGTCTGGAGGAAGTTGAGGGCGGTGCGCTCGGCGGTCAGGAGCGCCCGGGCCGGGCCTTCGAGCCGGCACAGGACGGTATCGGCGGCCACCGCCTCCCCCTCGGCCGCCTCCCAGTGGATGCGGCAGGCGGGATCGACCTCGGCGAAGACCGCCTCGAACCCGTCGCGGCCGCACAGCACCATGGACTCGCGAGTGATCACCTCCCCGCCCGCTTGCCGATCCGGTGGGATGATGGCGGCGGTGAGGTCGCCGCTGCCCACGTCCTCGGCCAGCCAGGCCCGGATCTGCTCACGATCGACGATCATTGCAAAGGCTCCAAATAATCCACTTTCAGTTGGACGCTGCGGCGGCCGCGGAATTCGTTGACGTCGAGCTGATAGGCCAGGCGCAGCTGGGCGCAATCCAGCCAAGCGGCCGGGTCGTCCAGATTGAAGGCGATGGCGTCCAGAGCCGGGCCGCCGGGCGGGACCACGGTCAGTTTCAGATGGCGCTCGCCAACGATGCGGGCCTGGCGCACGCTGAAGTCGCCGTGGAACAGGGGCTCCGGAAACGCCTGTCCCCAGGGACCGGCCCGGCGCAGGGTTTCGGCCAGATTCAGGGAAAACTGCGGCGGTTCGAGGGTACCGTCGGTGACCAGGACCTCGTCGGCGGCGATTCCGGCGGCGGCCACCTGAGCCTCGAAGGCGGCGGCGAAACGGTCCAGATTCTCCGGCGCCAGGCTTAAACCCGCCGCCATCGCATGACCGCCGTAGCGGGCGATCAGCTCCGGCCGGGCCGCATCGATGGCGGCGAGCACGTCGCGGATGTGGAGCCCCGGAACCGAGCGCGCCGAACCTTTGAGCAGGCCGTCTTCCCCCGGGGCGAAGGCGATCACCGGCCTGCCGGTGCGGTCCTTGATCCGCGAGGCCAGAATTCCGACCACCCCCTCGTGCCAGCCGGGGTCGTAAAGACAGATGGCGGCGCTGCCGTCCTCCCAGTCGCGGCTGTCCAGAATCCGCAGGGCCTCGGCCTGCATCTGGGCCTCGATGTCGCGGCGCTCGCGGTTGAGGGCGTCGAGCCGGGCCGCCAGGGTGCGGGCCTCACGGAGATCGTCACTGAGGAGACAGCGGATGCCGGCGGTCATGTCGTCGAGGCGGCCGGCAGCGTTGAGGCGGGGGCCGGCAGCGAAAGCCAAATCGCTGGCCACCAGATCGGCGAGGCTGCGGCCGGCCGCCTCCAGCAACGCCCGGATGCCAGGCCGCAACCGCCCCCGCCGCATCCGTTCCAGCCCCTGGTGGACCAGAATGCGGTTGACCGCGTCCAGGGGCACCACGTCGGCCACCGTGCCCAGCGCCACCAGATCGAGCCAGTCGGCCAGATTGACCTCCGCCGCCCGCCCCCGTGCCCGCAATTTCGCCCGCAGGGCGATGAGGACGTAGAACATCACCCCCACCCCGGCCAGGGCCTTGCTGGGGAAGGCGTCTTCAGGAAGGTTGGGATTGACGATGGCGTCGGCCTCAGGCAGCGCCTCGCCGGGGAGATGATGGTCGGTGATCAGCACGTCCAGCCCGGCTTCCTTGGCCGCCGCCACCCCCTGAAGGCTGGCGATGCCGTTGTCCACCGTCAGCAGCACGTCGGGGCGGCGGGCCAGCGCCTCCCGCACCAGACCGGGCGTCAGACCGTAACCGAGCCTGAAGCGGTCCGGGACGATGAAATCCACCCGCCGGGCGCCCAGGGCCCGCAGCCCCGACACCGCCAGGGCACAGGCGGTCGCCCCGTCGGCGTCGTAATCGGCCACCACCAGGATGGCCTCATCCCGCTCGATGGCCGCCGCCAGGCGCTCGGTCATCGCCTCGATGCCGCTGAGGGCACCGGGCGGCGGCAGGCGCTTCAAGGTGTAATCGAGTTCCTCGGCCCGGCGGATCCCGCGGGCCAGGTAGATGCGGGCAAGGACAGGATGGAGGCGGGGCGGCAGGTCGCCGCCGTCCTTCGGAAGCGGCCGGGGAACGAGCTTCCTGCGCCGCACCGCTTACAGCCGGTCCAAAATCGCCCGTTTCACCGCTTCCAGATCCGCCGGAACCGCGGCCGGGGCTACCTGACACTGGCGGATGGCGGTGTCCGGGTCCTTGAGGCCGTTGCCGGTGAGGGTACAGACCACGGTGCTGCCCTCGGGGATCCTGCCGGTCTTCAGATCGTGCATGGCGCCGGCGACGGAAGTAGCCGAGGCCGGCTCGCAGAAGATGCCTTCACGGTCGGCCAGCAGCTTCTGGGCCTTGAGGATGTCCTCGTCGGAGAAAGCCTCGAACCAGCCGCCGGATTCGCGCTGGGCGCCCACGGCGCCCTCCCACGACTGAGGATTGCCGATACGGATGGCGGTGGCGACGGTTTCCGGGTTCTCCACCGGCGCGCCCTTGATGAAGGGCGCGGCCCCCTCGGCCTGGTAGCCGCACATCACCGGCCGCTTCGAGGCTGCGCCGTCGCCGTGGTATTCCTTGTATCCCTTCCAGTAGGCGGTGATGTTGCCGGCGTTGCCCACCGGCAGGCAATGATAGTCAGGGGCGTCCCCCAGGGCATCGACGATCTCGAAGGCGGCGGTCTTCTGGCCCTCGATGCGGTAGGGATTGATGGAGTTGACGATGGACACCGGGGCGTGGTCGGCGATCTCCTTGACGATGCGCATGCCGTCGTCGAAGTTGCCCTGGATCTGGATCACCTCGGCCCCGTGCATCAGCGCCTGGGCCAGCTTGCCGAGGGCGATCTTGCCTTCCGGAATCAGCACGAAGCACTTGATACCGCAGCGGGCCGCATAGGCCGCCGCCGAGGCGGAAGTGTTGCCGGTGGAGGCGCAGATGATCGCCCGGCTGCCCTCCTCGCGCACCGCCCGGGTCACCGCCACGGTCATGCCGCGGTCCTTGAAGGAGCCGGTGGGATTGAGTCCCTCAAACTTGACGTACAGCGCCACCTCGCGGCCGATCAGCTTGGGGATGTTCTCCAGCCGGATCAGGGGCGTGTCCCCCTCGCACAGGGAGACGGGGACGGTGCCGGGCTGCAGGGGCAGGCGGTCGCGGTAACGGTCGATGAGGCCGGTGTAACGGGTCACGGATTCACTCCAAAGTTTCCAGGCGGATACGGTATGGCGGGGCCTTGACGCTGTCGAGAGCGGTGATGCGCGCCAGGGCGGCGTCGAAAGCCTGCTCCCGCACCCGGTGGGTGAGGAAGATCAGCGGCACGTCGGTCTGGCCCGGCTGGGGCTCCTTCTGAATCACCGCTTCGATGCTGATGTTTTCGTCGGCGAGGATACGGGCCACGTCAGCCAGCACCCCAGGACGGTCGGCCACTCGCAGGCGCAGGTAATAGGCGGTCTCCACCGCCGCCATGGGCAGGGGCGGCAGGTCCGAGAGGGCGTCAGGCTGGAAGGCCAGATGGGGGACGCGGTTTTCCGGATCGGCGGTCATGGTGCGGACCACGTCCACCAGATCGGCCACCACGGCCGAGGCGGTCGGCTCGGCCCCGGCGCCGGGACCGTAGTAGAGCGTCGGGCCGACGGCGTCCCCTTTCACCACCACCGCGTTCATCACCCCGTCCACGTTGGCCAGGAGGCGCCGGGCCGGCACCAGGCAGGGATGGACCCGAAGTTCCACGCCGTTCTCACGGCGGCGGGCGATCCCCAGGTGCTTGATGCGGTAGCCCAGTTCCTCGGCGTAGCGGACGTCCTCCTGGGTGATACGGGTGATGCCCTCGGTATAGACCTTGTCGAACTGGAGCGGGATACCGAAGGCGATGGCGGCGAGGATGGTGAGCTTGTGGGCGGCGTCGATGCCCTCCACGTCGAAGGTGGGATCGGCCTCGGCGTAACCGAGACGCTGGGCTTCGGCAAGGACGTCGTCGAAGTCGCGCCCCTGGTCGCGCATGGCGGTGAGGATGAAGTTGCCGGTGCCGTTGATGATGCCGGCGAGCCATTCGATGCGGTTGCCCGCCAGCCCCTCGCGCAGCACCTTGATGATGGGGATGCCGCCGGCCACCGCCGCCTCGAAGGCCACCATCACCCCCTTTTCCGAGGCCCTGGCGAAGATCTCGTTGCCATGGAGGGCGATCAACGCCTTGTTGGCGGTGACCACGTGCTTGCCCCGCTCGATGGCACCCAACACCAACTCGCGGGCGATGTCGGTGCCGCCGATCAGTTCGGCGACGATGGCGATCTGCGGATCGTTCACCACCTGCCAGGGATCGGTAACCTGCTCGATCCCGGATAGGTCGCAGATGCGCGGCTTGTCCGGACTGCGGGTGAAGGCTTTTGCGATCACCAGCGCCCGGCCGGCGCGGCGGGCGATCTCCTCGCCGTTGCGGGCCAGCACGTTGACCGTGCCCCCGCCGACGGTTCCCAGCCCCAGAAGGCCGACTTTGACCGGTTCCAATGTCCTCACTCCTCGTTCAGGGATGACTGACGGCATTATAACGTCCCGTCCCGCCGCATCATATGGCGAATGCCGCGGATCGCCTGGCGGGTGCGGTGTTCGTTCTCGATCAGGCCGAAGCGCACGAAACCCTCTCCATACTGGCCGAAGCCGACGCCGGGGGAGACCGCCACCTTGGCCTCCAGCAGCAGCTTCTTGGAAAATTCCAGCGATCCCATGGCCCGGTAGCTTTCAGGAATCGGCACCCACACGAACATGGTGGCCTTGGGTTTCTCCACCTCCCAGCCGAGCTGGTTCAAGCCTTCGCACAGCACGTCGCGGCGGCGCTTGTACATGGCGCGGATCTCGTCCACGCAGTCCTGGGTGCCCTCCAAGGCGGTGATGGCGGCGATCTGGATCGGCGTGAACATGCCGTAGTCAAGATAGGACTTGAGCCGCCCCAGGGCCGCCACCAGCTCGCGGTTGCCGCACATGAAACCGACCCGCCAGCCGGGCATGTTGTAGGTCTTGGACAGGGAGTAGAACTCCACCGCCAGATCCATCGCCCCCGGCACCTGGAGGATGGACGGCGCCTGGTAACCGTCGAAGACGATCTCGGCATAGGCGATGTCGTGCACCAGCCAGATGCGGTGTTCGCGTGCGATGGCTACCACGCGTTCGAAGAACGCCAGATCCACGCACTGGGTGGTAGGGTTGGCGGGGAAGTTGAGGATCAGCATCTTGGGCTTGGGCCACAGATCGGCGATGGCCTGCTCCAGCTCCTCGAAGAAATCCCGCCCCGAGGTCAGCGGCACGTGACGGATGTCGGCCCCGGCGATGACGCAGCCGTAAGGGTGGATCGGATAGGCGGGGTTGGGCACCAGCACCACGTCCCCCGGCCCCAGGGTCGCCAAGGCCAGATGGGCCAGCCCCTCCTTGGAGCCGATGGTGACGATGGCCTGGGTTTCCGGGTCGAGCTGGACGTCGTACTTGCGCGCGTACCAGTCGCAGATGGCCTTGCGCAAGCGCGGAATCCCCTTCGACAGGGAATAGCGGTGGGTGTTGTCGCGCTGGGCCGCTTCCACCAGCTTGTCGATGATATGGCGCGGGGGCGGCTGGTCCGGGTTGCCCATGCCGAAGTCGATGATGTCCTCGCCGGCGGCCCGCTGCCTGGCCTTGAGCTGATTGACGATGTTGAAGACGTAGGGAGGCAGGCGCTTGATGCGTTGGAATTCTTCCATCCGTTCAGTCGGTGAGATAAATGGGTTAAAGTTACTTGGGTGGTTTCCAACTGTCAAACAGGAGTTGAGACGATGGCGAAAAGGCGTTGGTTTCACGGCATCGCAGCGGCTTTGTGCAGTGCGGCGCTGGCGGCGCAACCCACCGGCGGCCTCACGCCGGCGGCGGCACTGGCGGACGATCCCCCCGCCCTGGGCGAGCCCTTCCACACCCGTTTCCTCGGCCGCGAGATCCGCTTCCCCGGCTTCGACCGCCGCCGTCTCGACGCCTGGACCCTGGGACTCACCTTCAACTTCCCCACCCCCGGCGACCGCCCGGTGGATCCGGCCGGATCGCTCTACCTGTGGCGCCGGCCCGACGAAAACCACCTGCTCTACGGCGACATCGCCCTGGTCTACAACCATCTGTTCCACGCCCGCAGCTTCCGCGACGGCTCGCCCTTCGAATGGGTCACCACCTTCGAGAACTACACGCTTCCCAAACTGCAGCAGGGGGAGCTGATCGAAGGCCGCAACGACGAGGACGGTGAAACCGAATGGGGCTACGTGCGCCCCGGCATCGGCCTTGGCTACCGCCGCCAGGTGGGGCCGGCGGTGGACAACATGGCCGCCGCCGATCTAATCGTGGAACCCGGCCTGCTCTACTTCGGCGACCACGCCCAACGCTTCCGCTCGCCCGGTGACACCTTCGAGCTGCGCTCGCGGCTGCAACTGCGTTGGGACGGGCTGCGCCGCAACCTGCTCAGCCTGCCGGACCGAGGACTGGCCTTCGGCGCCGACGGCGTCTGGGGCTGGCGGGCGAACTGGCGCGACTGGGGCGTCGACCGGCGGGAAAACGGCCACCGCCATTACCTGACCGGCAGCGGCTACGCCCTGGCCGCCCTGCCCGTCCCCTTCGCCGGCGGCCGCCACCGCCTGATCGCCGCCGTCAACGCAGGCATCACCCACCACCCCGACCGCTTCAACCGCAGCGTCACCCGCCGCCTCGGCGGCGGCATCAATCCCCTGGGAATGGACTTCCACACCACCGGTTTTCCCGTTATCCCGGGGGCCGCCTATCTGGAATTCTTCCCCCGCCACTACGCCATCGGCTATGGTGAATACCGCTTCGCCCCCACCTTCTTCAGCTTCGTCCACCTCTACGGCGGCACCGCTCACCTGGATCCCATCCGATACCGCCACGGCAAACGCCAGCGCCACAACACCCTGATGCCCTTCGCCGGCGTGCGCCTGAGCAGTGGGCTGCCGGGTGGACTGCTGCTGGTGGTGGACTACGCCCACAATTTCGGCCTCAAGCGGGGCCGGACGGGGTATGGGAATCAGGTGACGGTGTGGGTCTCGGGAATGTTTTAGGTCGTCTGTCAAACACGAAATCCGACGATCAAACCTTCCCGCAGCCAACATTGCAGCCAGGAAGCGATCCGGTGGGCGGCATCATCCACGGCAGGTCGTCGCGCCAGCCATTCGCAGCAGGCGGCGAAATCCTCCCCCTGCCGCAGACGCTCCAAAGCGCCGGCCTCCTCCGGCGTCAGAGAGCGGAAGAACTGTCGCAGTTCCCGCCGCCAGATCAACACCGGCACCGGCGTCTCCAAGGGCGGGCAGGCGGGCGGAGGATCGCCTGCCTGCAGGGCGCGCCAGAGGGGCAGAATGGCGTGACGCTGCCAGAGGAGCTGCACGCTGGGATGGAAACGAAAGCGCAGCCCCGGCCAGTCCTGCGGAGGCACCGCAGCCAGATCGGCGGGCCTCAAGGCCCGGGCGTCGGCGCAGTCGAAGGCCAGCCCCAGGGCCCATTCGAAGGCGGCGAAATCCGCCAGCGCCGCTTCCCCCTGCCGAGCGAGGAATTCGGGCAGCCGGCGGCCGATCCGGCGGATGGAAAAATGACGCGACGGGTAGGCGGCAAGATAATCCCGAGCCAGGCGAGTGAAAGCCGCCTCCCCCAGCCAGCGCCGCAGCAGCGGATAATCCACCGCCAGGGCCTCGGTCAGGCGCAGGCGGTAGGCGTTCTGGTAGATCGCCAGCCCCGGCCAGTCCAACCTCCGGCCTGTGACGATCTCCTGCTGCAGCTGCCGCTGGCGCTCACGCAGCTTCATGGGTCCACAGGGGCTCGGCGATGCGACGGGCCTGGTCCAGCTCCTGAAGCAAGGTTTCCAGCGGCGGAATGCGGTCGTCGCGCTCGATCATGGTGGCCACCGGCCCGAAGCGGGCCGCGGCCCGGGCGAACAGGTCCCACACCTCCCGCCGGACGGGGTGATCGTGGGTATCGATGACCACCTCCCCCAGGTCGGTGTGACCGGCCAGGTGGAACTGCCACACCCGCCCGGGCGGGATCGCTGCCAGATAGGCGTCGGGATCGAAGCCGTGATTGCGGGCGCTGACGTAGATGTTGTTGATGTCGAGCAGGATCAGGCAGTCGGCCCGTTCGGCCACCTGAGACAGAAATTCCCACTCGGCCATCTCCGATTCGGGATAGCTGAGATAGCTGGAGACGTTCTCCAGCAGAATCCGCCGCCCCAGGAAGTCCTGCACCTGCCCGATCCGGGCGACCACGTGGCCGAGCGCCTCTTCGGTGTAGGGCAGCGGCAGCAGGTCGTGGAGGTTGAGGCCGTCCACCCCGGTCCAGCACAGGTGGTCGGACACCCACAGCGGCTCGACCCGATCGACCAGGGTCTTGAGGCGGGCGAGGTAATCCCGGTTCAGGGGATCGGTGCTGCCGATGGAGAGGGAGACCCCGTGCATGGCCAGCGGGTAGTCGGCGCGGATGCGGTCGAGATAGTGCAGCGGCTTGCCGCCATCGACCAGATAGTTCTCGGTGAGAATCTCGAACCAGCCGAGCGCCGGCTTTTGCGTCAACACGGCTTCGTAGTGCTCCTTGCGCAGGCCGAGGCCGAAGCCGGGAAAGGGACGGGGCGTCATGGTATCTGAACGGCCTGCCTGACGGCGGGCCGCCGGTTCACATGCTGGGGGTGATGACCTTGCCGCCCTTGGCCTCGCATTCCTTGAGGCTGACGTACAGGAATCCCTGGCCCTTGCAGGCGTTCATGCCCTTGCAGGCGTTGTTGGGAGTGGCGCATTCGGACTGGCCCTTGCAGGCGTTGATGCCGAAACAGGCCACCTTGACTTCGGTCGCCTGATCCACGGCCCCCTGCATCCGCTGTTTCATGCCTTCCATCATGCCCTTGGCCTTGCCTTCCATGCCCTGCATGGCCTCTTGACCCTGCTGCTGCATCGGCGCCTGACCGGGCCGGAGCGCCTGCGGCTGGGCGGCAGCCGCCTTGCCTTCCTGTTCAGCCTGATTCTGCGAGGTACAGCCAGCGCTGAAGATGGCCGCGGCCGCCGTCGCCAAGACCGCACCCCGGGAAAACTGGTACTTGCTCATCACGAACGACTCCTTGACGATTGAATCAACAAATTAAGTGGCCTGCAGGGAAAATCCTTACAGCTGCCTTCCCCGATATCACAGACAATACAGGCCGCCGACTTGACTGCCTGACAAAACTCGCCGAGTGAGCGGGGGTGTCGTAGGCTCCTCATGGTTCGAGACTCGTCGGATGATGAGGCGCCATGAACGATACCCCGCAAAGATGCACGATACGGTGATTGAGCTGTCGAAGCAAGCCCGGTGGAAGGATATCCACCACCTCGACACCCCGGCCTGGATGAGCGCAGCGTTCATGCGATTGCCCTGTCGCAGCTTGTTCCCTGCCGACCCATTCCGTTAGAATTGCCCATTTCAGGCAGTCACGCGGCTGCCTTTTTGTTTTCCACCGAACTTGAGGGAAGCGCTCATGACCTCCGCCGTCATGCCCACCTACGCCCGCCTGCCGGTGGCCTTCGTCCGCGGCGAAGGCGCCTGGCTGTGGGACACGGAAGGCCGGCGTTATCTGGACGCCTTGGCCGGTATCGCCGTGTGCAATCTGGGGCACGCCCATCCGCGTCTGGCCCAAGCCCTGTGCGACCAGGCCGGCAATCTGTGGCACACCTCCAACCTCTACCGCATCGAGCCCCAGGAGCGGCTGGCGGCCGAACTGACGCGGCTAGCGGCGATGGACAACGCTTTCTTCTGCAACTCCGGCGCCGAGGCCAACGAGGCCGCCATCAAGCTGGCCCGCGCTTACGGCCACCGCCGCGGCATCGAAACGCCGAAGATCGTCGTGATGGAAGGCAGCTTCCACGGCCGCACCCTGGCGACCCTCAGCGCCACGGGCAATCCCAGGATCCAGCAGGGTTTCGAGCCCCTGGCGGCGGGTTTCGTCCACTGCCCCTTCGGGCAGGCGGAGGCGGTCGCGGCCCTGGCGGACGATCCCGACATCGTCGCCGTCCTGGTGGAACCGGTCCAGGGCGAGGGCGGGGTGCGGGTGCCGCCGCCGGATTACCTGGCCCGGCTGCGCCGGCTCTGCGACAGTCACGGCTGGCTGCTGATGCTCGACGAAGTGCAAACCGGCATCGGCCGCTGCGGCCACTGGTTCGCCCATCAGGATGCCGGAATCGTTCCCGACGTCATGACCCTGGCCAAGGCCCTGGGCAACGGCTTTCCCATCGGTGCCTGCCTCGCCCGGGGGGAAGCGGCCGAGGTGCTGCAGGCGGGGATGCACGGTTCCACCTTCGGCGGCAACTTCCTCGCCTGCCGGGTGGCGCTGGAAGTGCTCCGCGTCCTCGAAGCGGAAAATCTTCTCTCCCGGGCCCAGACCCTGGGCCGGCAGCTGGCCGCCGGCTTCCGGGAGCGTCTCGGCGCTCTCCCCGGGGTCCGGGACATCCGCTACCGGGGCCTCATGCTCGGTATCGAGCTCGACCGTCCCTGCGGCACGCTGGTATCGCAGGCGCTGGAGGCGGGACTTTTGATCAACGTCACCGCCACCTCCGTGGTCCGGCTGCTGCCGCCCCTGATCCTCGACGACGACCAGGCGAGGCAGCTGCTCGACACCCTTTCAACCCTCATCATTCAAACCCTGGACAAACCGTGAAACCACGCCACTTTCTCACCCTGCGCGACCTGAGCCCGCAGGAACTGCATCACCTCATCGACCGCGCCATCGCCCTCAAGGCCCTCAAGGCGCCCTACGAGCCCCTCCGCAACAAGCTTTTGGGGATGATCTTCGAAAAGGCCTCCACCCGCACCCGGGTGTCCTTCGAAGCCGGCATCGTCCAGCTGGGCGGGGCGGCGGTGTTCCTGTCGCCGCGCGACTCCCAGCTCGGCCGCGGCGAACCGCTGGAGGACACCGCCCGGGTGATGTCGCGGATGGTGGACCTGATCGTCCTGCGCACCCACCGTCACGACACCGTGGAACGTTTCGCCGCCCATTCATCGGCGCCGGTCATCAACGGCCTCACCGACCGCTTCCATCCCTGCCAGCTGCTCGCGGACATACAGACCTACGTCGAGCACCGCGGCGACATCCGCGGTCGCAAGGTGGCCTGGATCGGCGACGGCAACAACATGTGCCAGTCCTACATCAACGCCGCGGTGTTGTTCGATTTCCATCTCCACATCGCCTGCCCCCCCGGCTACGAGCCCGAGGTGCAACTGGTGGCCGAGGCCGGCGACCACGTCACCCTCGGCCACGATCCCAAGGCGGCCGCCCGCGATGCCGATCTGGTGGTCACCGACGTCTGGGCCAGCATGGGACAGGAGGAAGAACAGCAGCAACGCATCGCCGCCTTCCGGGATTTCCAGGTCACCGCCGCGCTGATGGCCCTGGCCAAGCCGGATGCCCTGTTCATGCACTGCCTGCCGGCCCATCGTGGCGAGGAGGTCGCCGCCGAGGTGCTGGAAGGCCCGCAAAGCGTGGTCTGGGACGAGGCGGAAAACCGCCTCCACGCGCAGAAGGCATTGATGGAATTCCTGGCGGGGTAAACCCGCACCGTCTCTTTGGCATTGTCCCTGGAGGATTTACAATGCCTGTTTTTCACCACGGGTCCAGGAAGCTGCCGTGAAAGTTCTGATATTTCTTCTGGCCTGGTTGCCGGCGATCGTTCTGGCGGCCGAGACTGCCTACGTCACCGACCGGGTCGAGGTGCTGGTGCGGACCGGCAAAGGCACCCAGTACAAGATCCTGCGCCGCCTCCCCAGCGGCTATCCGGTCACGGTGCTGGAGCGCGATCGCAACAGCGGCTATTCCCGCATCCGCCTCCGCGACGGCACCGAGGGCTGGATCTTGACCCGCTATTTGTCCGATCAACCCAGCGCCCGTCAGCAATTGGCCCAGGTCCAGGCGGCCCTGGAGCGCCTGCGCCAGGAAAACGCCGCACTGAAAAAGGAATTGGCCGAACTGAAGTCGCAGCAGGGCAGTCTGAGCAGCGAACGCGCCCAGCTGGCCCAGCGCAGCGCCCAGCTGGAAGCGGAATTGCAGCGCATCCGCAACGCCGCCGCCCACGCCCTGGAAATCCAGGACGAACGCAACCGTCTGCGCGAACGGGTCGCCGATCTGGAGCGGCAGCTGAAGCAACTGCAGCTGGAAAACCAGGCTTTGAGCCGGGAGAACTCGCAGCGCTGGTTCCTCATCGGCGCCGGGGTTCTCGGTGGCGGCATTCTGCTGGGGCTGATCCTGCCGCGGTTGGGCTGGCGCCGCAAGCGCGGCTGGGATTCCCTATCCTCTCTCTAACCGATTCGCAACGGAGATCCATCCGATCATGACCGACAAGAAACGCCCCCACTCCTCCAAGATCGTCGATGGTTACGAGCGCGCCCCCAGCCGGGCGATGCTCCACCCCTTGGGCTTCAAGGACGAGGACTTCCAGAAACCCCAGATCGGCGTCGCCTCCACCTGGAACATGGTGACCCCGTGCAACATGCACATCAATCAGCTGGCCCAGTACGCCATCCGCGGCATCGAGGAGAACGGCGGCAAGGGCATCCTGTTCCACACCATCACCATTTCCGACGGCATCTCCATGGGCACCGAGGGGATGAAGTACTCCCTGGTATCCCGCGAAGTGATCGCCGATTCCATCGAAACCGTGATGGGCTGCCAGGGCTACGACGGCCTGGTGGCCATCGGCGGCTGCGACAAGAACATGCCCGGCTGCCTGATCGCCATGGCGCGTCTCAACCGCCCGGCGGTGTTCGTCTACGGCGGCACCATCCTGCCCGGCAGCTGCGGCGGCAGGAAAATGGACATCGTCTCGGTGTTCGAAGCTGTCGGCGCCCGCGCCAACGACCAGATCGACGATGCCGCCCTGCACGAGATCGAATCCAAGGCCATCCCCGGCCCCGGCTCCTGCGGCGGCATGTACACCGCCAACACCATGGCCTCGGCCATCGAGGCGCTGGGGATGAGTCTGCCCGGCTCCTCGGCCCAGGCCGCCGTTTCCCCGGAGAAGCAGCAGGACTGCGAACGCGCCGGCGAGGCGGTGCTCAGGCTGCTGGAGCTGGATCTCAAGCCCCGCGACATCATGACCCGCGAGGCTTTCGAGAACGCCATCACCGTGGTCATCGCCCTGGGCGGCTCCACCAACGCGGTCCTCCACCTGCTGGCGATGGCGGACGCCTGCGACGTGCCGCTGAGCCTGGACGACTTCACCCGCATCGGCAAGCAGGTGCCGGTGCTGGCAGACCTCAAACCCAGCGGCCGCTACCACATGGCCGACCTGATCGAGATCGGCGGCATCCAACCGCTGATGAAAACGCTGCTCGACGCCGGCCTGCTGCACGGCGACTGCCTCACCGTCACCGGCAGGACCCTGGCGGAGAATCTGGCCGACGTCGCCCCCTATCCGGAAGGCCAGGACATCATCCGTCCCCTCGACAACCCGATCAAGAAGGACAGCCACCTGGTCATCCTCAAGGGCAACCTGGCTCCCGAAGGGGCGGTGGCCAAGATCAGCGGCAAGGAAGGTCTGCGTTTTACCGGCAGCGCCCGGGTGTTCGAGTGCGAGGAGGAAGCCCTGCAGCGCATTCTCGACGGCACGGTGCAGAAGGGCGACGTCATCGTCATCCGCTACGAAGGCCCCAAGGGCGGCCCCGGCATGCGCGAGATGCTGTCACCCACCTCGGCGGTGATGGGCAAGGGGCTGGGCAAGGACGTGGCCCTCATCACCGACGGCCGCTTCTCCGGCGGCACCCACGGCTTCGTGGTCGGCCACATCACCCCGGAGGCCTATGTCGGTGGCCCCCTGGCCATCGTCGAGGACGGCGACACCCTCACCATCGACGCCGAAACCCGGGAGCTGCGCCTGCACCTGAGCGACGAGGAAATCCAGGCCCGCCTGGCCCGCTGGCGCAAACCCGCCCCCCGTTACACCCGTGGTATCCTTGCCAAGTACGCGGCGCTGGTCAGCTCCGCCTCGGAAGGCGCGGTCACCGACAAGGATCTCGCCGACAAGCTCTAATCCGTGGGCAGGAACCACACAGGCACCGGCGGCCTCGGGGAATGGTCTGAAGGGCGTAACCGGCCTGGACGGCCGGTTATCGAGCCTCCAGGGATGGATTCACGGCGTCCCGCAAGACCATTCCCCGAGGCCATCCAACCGCTCGGTACCCCATGATTGAGGCTGGTGCTTCCCTGGTGGCGGGTGTGGGGTTGCCGGGCGTACCCGGCCTGGACGGCCGGGTCCGAGCCCCCAGGGAAGGGTTCACGGCGTCCCGGCAACCCCACACCCGCCAACTGACACGCCACCCATGATCGACCCTGCCGCCTTCGTCCGCTGGTTCCGGGGCGCCCTGCCCTACATCCATGCGCACCGCGGGCGGACCTTCGTGATTCATTTCGGCGGCGAGGCGGTGGCCGACGAACCCCGCTTCGCCAGCCTGGTCCACGATATCGCCCTGCTCCACGGCCTCGGCATCCGCCTGGTGCTGGTCCCCGGCATCCGCCCCCAGATCGAAACCCGCCTGCAGCGACGCGGCATCGCCTGCCGCTACCACCGGGGACAGCGGATCACCGACGCGACCGCCCTGGAATGCGTCAAGGAAGCCGCCGGCCAGGTTAGGGTGGAAATCGAGGCCCGGCTGTCGCTGGGGGTGGCCGACTCCCCCATGGCCGGGATGCGCCTGCCGGTGATTTCCGGCAACTTCATCACCGCCAAACCCCTGGGCGTCATCGACGGCATCGACTTCCAGTACACCGGCGAGGTGCGCCGGGTCGACGCTGCCGGCATCCAGGCGCTGCTGGCCCAGGAACGCCTGGTGCTGATCCCCCCGCTCGGTTACTCCCCCACCGGCGAGGTCTTCAACCTCCGCGCCGAGACCGTGGCCACCGCCGTCGCCACCGCCCTCAAGGCCGACAAATTCCTGATCCTGATGGAACGGCCTTGCTACCTGGATGAGGAGCCGGTGGCCCAGCTGACCAGCAGCGAGGCCAGAACCCACCTGAACCAGGCGCGTTTCCCGGCACCGGTCGCCCCCCACGTGGAGGCGGCCGTGACCGCCGCGGAAGGCGGCGTCGAACGCGTCCACCTGCTCGACCGCCATCTCGATGGCGCCCTGCTGCTGGAACTGTTCACCCGCGACGGCGCCGGCACCCTGATCTCCCGCCAGCCCTTCGAATCCCTGCGCCCGGCCCGTCTCGACGACATCCCGGGCATCCTGGAGCTCATCGCACCCCTGGAGCGGGAAGGGGTCCTGGTCAAACGCTCCCGGGAGAAACTGGAGATGGACCTGGCCGACTACTGCGTCATCGAACGCGACGGCCTGGTGATCGGCTGCGCCGCCCTGCACGCCTTCCCGGAAGTGAAGATGGGGGAACTGGCCTGCCTGGCCCTGCATCCCGACTACCGGGGGGAAAACCGCGGCCGGCGGCTGCTGGAACACATCGAAGCCCAGGCCCACCGCCAGGGTTTGGAACGGTTGTTCGTCCTCACCACCCGCACCCTGCACTGGTTCCGAGAGCGCGGCTTCCGGCCGGCCGCCTTCACCGATCTGCCGGTCCAGCGCCAGCGCTGCTACAATGCCCAGCGCAATTCCAAAGTGCTGATCAAATGTCTCTGACCACCTGGCGGCTGCCGGCCGATCGTTTCCCGTTGCGCCTGCTGCAACTGTCCGACTGCCATTTTCTCCCCCAACCGGGGGACACCCTGATAGGCGTCGACACCGAAAAGCGCTTTCAAGCCGTCCTCGAAGCCCTGCAACGCCACCCCCAATGGCCGCCGGACCTCCTTCTGCTCACCGGCGATCTGGTCCAGGAACCCCTGGCCGCCCCCTATCGGCGCCTGCACCGCTACCTGGCCTCGCTCCCCTGTCCCTGGCTGGCGCTTCCAGGCAACCACGACGATCCCCGGCTGCTGGCGCAGATTCTCTGCAGAGAGCGCCATCATTGTGCCGGTCAGGTCATTCTGGGCGACGCATGGCAGCTGATCGCCCTCGACAGCCACCTGCCCGGCTCCCACGCCGGCCGGCTCGCCCCTTCCCAGCTGGACTGGCTCGGGAATTGTCTCGGGCGCTGCCGGCTACCGGCGTTGATCGCCCTCCACCACCCGCCGGTCGCCGTCGGCAGCCGCTGGATGGACACCATGCAACTGCAGAACGCCGAAACCTTCTGGCGGCAGCTGGAAGGATACCCTCAGGTCAAGGGCATCGTCTTCGGCCACGTCCACCAGGTATTCAGCGGCCGCTGCCGGGACATCCCCCTGTGGAGTGCGCCCTCCACCTGCTTCCAGTTCAAACCCGGCAGCGACGACTTCGCTGTCGACGCCCTGCCCCCCGGCTGGCGTTGGCTCGAACTGTCATCCCACGGCCGTCTCCGCACCTGGGTGGAACGCCTGGCCGATCTCCCCGGCGGGCTGGACTTCGACACCAGAGGCTATTAGAAACGGAACGAGGTCAGCAGCGCGAACAGGTGCCAGCGCCGCTGGCGTCCCTGCATGTCGTTCTCGGAAGCGGCGAGCCAGCCGGTGCCGTCCACTTTGTGCCACTCGGCCCGCAGCATCCACCAGGGCGTGACGTCCCAACGCAGCCCCACGGTCCAGTCGCGGGCGAAGCGGGCATGGCGAGGATTGCCGGTGAGGCGGGCGTAACGGCGGCCGCTGGTGTCGTCACGGTCGGCGAAATAGACATCGTAGCGCAGCACCGCTTCCAGCTTGGGAAGCACCCGATAGCTGCCCTGCAGGTAATAGCTCTCCCCGGTCATTTCGGTATCGGGCAGGTAACGACCGAAACCGTGAATGTCGATGAAGCGCAGAGCGTATTCGCCGGTCAGCGACAGGCGCTCGCCGTTGTACTGGGCGGAGAAGATCAGCGGTTTCAGAGGCGACTCCCCCGCTTGGAAAAAATCGTTCCGCCCCGGCTGGTAATGAGTATCGACGACGGCGCCGGTCACGGCCAGCCGCACCAGCCCCCCTTGGTATTCGTAGCTGAGACGGCCGATGTAGGACAGGCGGGACTCGAAATCCCCCGGCCGGTCCCCGCCCAGATTCAGCCGCTCGAATTCCTTGTCTCCGACCCCGTTGGGCCATCCCAGTCCCAGGCGCAGGAACCAATCGCCCCAGTCGCCGTAACGTTCGCCGTAGAACTGCACGCCGTCGCTGGCGAGCCCGAGATTGCGGGTACGGTCGAAATAGATGCTCTGGGGCAGAAAGATGGTAGGGCGGGTGAAGGCGACGTCGCGGGTTTCGTTATACAGGCCGAAGGGATTCTTGACCCGCCCCAGCAGCAGCCCGGCCCGGCCGGCGGACCGGGACCAGAAGGTCCAGTCGGCCAGGGCGTAGTCGAGGCGCAACTGATTGGGATCCACCCGGCCGGCCCGGCGGTAGAGTCCCTGAGCCGCCAGCATCAGGTTTGCAGTGGGACGGTAGGAAACATTGACCCCGGCTTCCAGAAAATCCAGGCTGCCGTCCTCGCTCCTGCCGTACCAGCGATTGCCGGAAGTCCAGGTGAAGCCCTGGCTGAGGAAACCGTGCACCTGAAAGCCGTCAGCACCCGGCACCTCCCAGGCGGGAGCCGGCACCGTCCCCCAGGTGACAATCAGAATCAGTAGCCACTTGCGTACGAATTTCATGCTTCGAGTATAGTATCCATCCCCTCACCGAACCTCGACCGACTTTACCTGTTCGTCGATCCATTCGGGGGGGAGATAACCGATCGCCCCCGGGTTGGCAGCGATGCGCGCGTGCAGGGTTTTCACGTCGTCGACCTCGACCGGCGCCTGGCCGGTTCCCGAATAGACGTTGCGGTCCCAGATCCGGCGCAGTTGATGGGGATAGACGTGAAGGATGCGTTTGCAAAAGGTCCGATGCAGGGGGTGGTCATCCGGAAGCACGTAAACCCGGATCGGCGTGCCGTCAGGCCAGGCACGCCGGCGCATGGCGAAGATGGCGCGCAGCTCGTTGCGGGCAAGGCGGGTGACGGAAACACCGGGATGGACGGCGACGACGACGTCCTGCACCGGGTCCTCGCCTCCCTCCCCCACCGACAACACCAGGCCCATCAGCAGGAAAACGGCAATGCGCCAAACGCCTCCAAAAACGAACAAACTTCCTCCAGTCACTCGGGATACCAAGCGCAAGTTGCGGGAGTCGCCCTAGTCCGCCGCCAGAAACCCTCGGGGATCGATCGGCACCGAATCCGAAACCAACAGACGCCCCAGTTCGGTCAACGCCCGGCGATAGACTTCTTTCTTAAAATAGACGACTTCACGCAACGGGTGCCAGTATTCCACCCAGCGCCAGGCGTCGAACTCCGGTTTACCGCAACGGTCAAGGCAGATCCGGGTTTCGTCGGCCCGTAGGCGCAACAAGAACCACAATTGCTTCTGGCCGATGCACAGCGGCAGGGAATGACGCCGAATGTAGCGCGCCGGCAGGCGGTAGCGCAGCCACTCGCGGGTCCGGCCGATCAGTTCGACATCGTCCGCAGCCAGCCCCGTCTCCTCATACAGCTCCCGGTACATCGCCGCCTCGGGATCCTCGCGGCGCTTGATGCCGCCCTGGGGGAACTGCCACGACCGCATTCCCACCCGCCGGGCCCAGAACACATGGCCGGCGTCGTTGCAGAGCACGATCCCTACATTGGGACGGAATCCATCGGCGTCAATCATGTCCAAGCCGACGAGTCACTTTCGGTGATAGAATTTTGACTTTCATTTTCCATAAACTACACCCACCCGGTACCACAGGCAACTTTCGTGATTCCCGAATCTGACCCTCAGCGCGCGCCTGCCCTGGCGCTCTTCGATCTCGACAACACCCTCCTCGGCGGTGACAGCGATTATCTCTGGGGCCAGTTCCTGGTCGAGCGGGGCCTTGTGGACCGCGACCGCTACGAGGCCGCCAACCGGCGCTTCTACGAAGACTACCGCCGCGGCCGTCTCGACATCCGCGCCTTTTTGCGTTTCGCTCTGAAACCGCTGACCGAACACGATCCCGCCCGGCTCGAGACCTGGCGGCGACAGTTCCTCGCCGAGAAGATCGAACCGATCCTGCTCCCGGCGGCGCAAAAGCTGGTGGAATGCCATCGCCGCCGCGGCGACCGGCTGGTGGTCATCACCGCCACCAACGCTTTCGTCACCGCCCCCATCGCCGCCCGCTTCGGCATCGACGACCTGATCGCCACCGAGCCGGAATTCAAGGATGGCCGCTACACCGGGGATTTCGTCGGCACCCCCTGTTTCCAGGAAGGCAAGGTCGTACGGCTGCGCCAGTGGCTGCAGCACCACGATTTCGATCTGCGCCAGGCGACCTTCTACAGCGATTCCCACAACGACCTGCCGCTGCTGGAACAGGTCGGCCACCCGGTCGCCATCGATCCCGACCCGACCCTGGCGGCGCAAGCGGAAAAGCGCGGCTGGCCCATCCTCAGCCTGCGCCAGGGCACGGAACCGGTGAAACTGGAGGCGTCTCAGGCCTTGCGGATCCAGTAATGGAGTATCCCGTCTTCGCGACGGCGTTGCAGGATCTCGTTGCCGCTCTGCTCGGAAAAGACGCCGAAATCCAGCTCCGACGCCGGGTCGGTGGCGATGACGTGGACGATCTGGCCCGGGGCCATCTCGTTGAGGACTTTCTTCAGTTTGAGCAGCGGCAGCGGGCAGTGCAACCCGCTGGTGTCCAGTTCGCGATCGAATTCCATGACACGTCGAAGTCTTCCGATTGAAGGTAAATGATAGCAAAACCCGTCTGCCGCCGATGGACTACCTGCCGGTCTTTCTGAAGCTCACCGGCCGCCTCTGTCTCGTGGTCGGCGGTGGTGCTGTGGCCCTGCGGAAAGCTGAAATGCTGCGCCGGGCAGGCGCCGAAGTCGGCGTCATCGCCCCCCGGTTCCACCCGCAATTGGAAGCCCTCGCCCGTCGGGGCGAAATCCGGCTGCGGCGTCAGGATTACACCCCCGCTGCCCTGGACGGCGCCGTGCTGGTCATCGCCGCCACCGACGACGGCGCCCTCAACCACCGCATCGCGACCGAGGCACGCCGGCGCGGCATCTGGATCAATGCCGTCGATCAGCCGGACGACTGCGATTTCATCCTGCCGGCCATCGTCGATCGCTCCCCCGTCGTAGTCGCCGTCTCCAGCGGCGGCCGGGCCCCAGTCCTGACCCGGCAGGTGAAGGCCAGGCTGGAAACCCTGCTACCGGCCGGACTGGGACGGCTGGCGCACCTGGCCGGCCGCTTCCGGGAAACGGTCAAGCGCCGCCTCCCGCCCCCGCGGCGGCGGCGTTTCTGGGAGCAGGTCTTCGACGGCGCTCCCGGCCAGTTGGTGCACGCCGGTCAGGAACAGGCCGCCGCCCAGGCACTGGAACAGGCCCTGACGGCGGCGGAAACGGACCGTCCCCTCCCCGGCTACGTGGCGTTGGTGGGGGCCGGCCCCGGCGATCCGGAACTGCTCACCCTGCGCGCCCTGCGCCTCCTCCAGGAGGCCGACGTGGTGGTCTACGACCGCCTGGTGTCGCAACCGATTCTGGAGCTGGTCCGCCGCGATGCGGAAAAGATCTACGCCGGCAAGGCCCGCGCCGACCATGCCCTTCCCCAGGAGGCCATCAATACGCTGCTGGTACGGCTGGCGAAACAGGGCAAGCGGGTGGTGCGCCTCAAGGGCGGCGATCCTTTCATCTTCGGCCGCGGCGGCGAGGAAATCGCGACCCTGGCGGACGAAGGCGTGCCCTTCATCGTGGTCCCCGGCATCACCGCCGCCTCCGGCTGCGCCAGTTACGCCGGCATTCCCCTGACCCACCGCGACTATGCCCAGTCCTGCCTGTTCGTCACCGGCCACCGCCGCGACGACCGCCCCAACCTGGACTGGAACCGGCTCATCGCCCCCCGTCAGACCTTGGTGATCTACATGGGTCTGCTAGGCTTAGAGGAAATCTGTCAGGCTCTGGTCGCCCACGGTATGGATCCGGCCATGCCCGCGGCCCTGATTCAGGCCGGCACCACCCCGCAGCAGCAGGTGGTGGTGACCACCGTGGCGACGCTGGCCGACAGGGCCCGGCAGACCGGCGTGTCCCCGCCCACTCTGGTGATCGTGGGCGAAGTGGTGCGCCTGCATGACAAACTGGCCTGGTTCCAAGGAAACCATCGATGAAAACGCTCCTGCCCCTGTTGTTGACCCTGCTTCTGGGCGCCTGTGGCGACGCCAATCCGCCCCTGAAGACCTGGAAACTGGTCCCCGGTGGCATCACCGCCGCCGCGGTGGCCGACAATTACGCCCTGCTGGCCAGCATCGACCAGGGGGCCCAGTGGTGGCGACTGAAACCGAAAAAGCTGCTTCATACCTTCCGGCACAGCCAGGCAAAACAGGAGATGATCGCCGTCGCCGTCACCGCCGACGGCCGTTTCGCGGTCACCGCCGACCGCAACGGCCTGGCCTGGTGGGACACCCGAAGCGGGCGGCCGCTGGCGTCCTGGACCTTGGAAGGCATCCACAGCCTGGCGCTGTCGGCCGATGGCCAGTGGGCGCTGATCGGTCTCGGGGACCGGGCGGTCTATTTCTCCCTGCGCCACGGCAAGACCCGTTTCGCCTTCCCCCACGACCGCGCGGTCAAGACCGTGGCCCTGGATCGCCAGGGCCGTTTCGCCCTCACCGGCAGTGACGATGCCACCGCCAAACTGTGGGATCTGCAAAGCGGCAAGCTGCGCCGCACCTGGAAACAACGGGGCAAACTGGCCGCCGTCGCCCTCTCTGGCCGTGGCACCTACGCCCTGACCAACCCCCTCCTCGGCCCGATCCAGGTCTGGAAGACCGCCAACGGCAAATTGAAACGGCAACTCGGGCCTCGATACGTCACCGTCACCCGCGCCGCCTTCACCCCTTCGGAGGGGCTGCTGGCCACCGGCCACCCTTCCCGGGGCATCAAGCTCTGGAGCCTCAAACGTGGCAAGCTGTTGCGTGAGTTTCTACCGCGTCAGACCGGCATTCTCAAACCCACCTCGGCGCCGGTGCTGGCGCTGCGTTTCGTCAAGGCGGGGAAACGACTGCTCAGCGCCACATCAGACGGCACTGTCCAGCTGTGGGCGATCCGGGGAAGAAAGAAGAAAAAGTGATCTCATCTTGCATCCGGATCAGGTGATCGGCGGCAAAACCGGGAACATCGGCAGAGTCCCGGAGACTCATCACTGCCTTAAATGATCGAGAAGGGCCTCCAGCTCCCCATCCAGCGGGGCTTCGAGACGTATCATAACGTCCCGGCGCGGATGATGGAACGCCACCTGCCAGGCGTGCAGAAACAAGCGTTTGAGCCCCAGGCGGCGCCAGCGGCGGTTCGCCGTCTTGTCGCCGTAGCGCTCGTCCCCGGCGAGGGGGTGTCCCAGCCAGGCGGCGTGGACCCGGATCTGATGGGTGCGGCCGGTCAGCAGTTCGGCCTCCACCAGCGTGGCATGGGGGAAAGCCTCGATGCGGCGGAACAGCGTCTGCGACGGTTTGCCGTCTTCGGCCGCCTTCACTAACCGTTCCCCGCCCTGCAGCACGAATTTGCGCAGCGGTACGTCCACCCGCTGGAATCGACGGCGCCACCCGCCTTCCAAGAGGGCCAGATAGCGCTTTTCCACCCGACCGGAACGCAATTGCTCGTGCAACGCCCGCAGCACGGAACGGCGCTTGGCGATCAGCAGACAGCCGGAGGTGTCGCGGTCGAGACGATGCACCAGCTCCAGGAAGCGGGCCTGGGGACGGATCGCCCGCAGCGCCTCGATCACCCCGCCCGCCAATCCGCTGCCGCCGTGGACCGCCATCCCCGCCGGCTTGTCGAGCACCAGCAGGTCTTCGTCTTCGTACACGATCCGCGCTTCCAGACGCCGCCCCCAGTCTCCCGGCGCCACCGGGGAACAGACTGCTGTGACCTGGACCGGCGGCAGGCGGACCACGTCCCCGGCCTGTAGGCGGTAAGGGGCCTTGACCCGCCCCTTGTTGACCCGCACCTCGCCCGTACGCAGCATCCGGTAGATACGGCTCTTGGGCACTCCCTTGAGACGGGCGAGGAGAAAATTGTCGATGCGCTGACCGGCTTCGTCGGCGTCGATCTCGACCTGGCGCACTGGCGTTTTTCGCGCCGAATCAGAAACTTGTCCTTTCATGGATTTCATGGCATGGCCTGTTTATAATGCTTTGTCCGATGTTTGCTCCCCTCCTTTGCCTGACAGGCATCCAGCCGGGGACACGCCGGCCGGAAGACCGCCTCCCGCGCCTTCCCCGAACCAAGCGCCGGCCACGGAGTCTTAGAAGAAACAAAATCTTCCATAGAAGACCCATTGTAAATCAACTGGTTTAAATCACAGGATGCGAATGCAGCAACCCATTAACCGGGATCGTCCCCTGCCGCAGCAGGAACGCAGCTCCCGCTTTCCGGAGAGCGCTATCCTTGAGACCGACGTCGTGTTCCGGTCCGGTCCCGCCGTGTGCGCATTCGCCCCATGCCAAAAGGACCCTCGCAATGAAAAGAATGCTCATCAACGCCACGCAGCCGGAAGAGCTGCGGGTCGCCCTGGTGGAAGGGCAGAAACTTTACGACTTTGACATTGAGGTTCCCTCCCGAGAACAGAAAAAGTCCAACATCTACAAGGGCATCATCACCCGCATCGAACCCAGCCTGGAAGCCGCCTTCGTCAACTATGGTGCCGAGCGCCACGGCTTTCTGCCGTTCAAGGAGATCGCCCCGACCTATTTCTCTCAGCCCCTTGGACCACAGCAGAGCCGCTCCGACATCAAGGACCTGATCCGGGAGGGCCAGGAGGTCGTGGTCCAGATCGAGAAGGAAGAGCGCGGCACCAAAGGTGCGGCTCTGACCACCTACATCGCCCTGGCCGGCAGCTATCTGGTGCTGATGCCCAACAATCCCCGTGCCGGCGGCATCTCCCGCCGCATCGAGGGCGAGGCCCGGGGCGATCTGAAGGAAATTCTCGCTTCCCTCGACATTCCGGAAGGTATGGGGCTGATCGTCCGTACCGCCGCCGGTGGCAAAAGCGCCGAGGAACTGCAGTGGGATCTCAACTACCTGCTCCAGTTGTGGGAGGCCATCGAACGCTCCGCCGCCCAGCGCAAAGCCCCGTTTCTGATCTTCCAGGAAAGCAACGTCATCATCCGCGCCCTGCGCGACCACCTGCGCGCCGACATCGATGAGATCCTCATCGACAACCCGGCCACCTACCGCATGGTGCGCAACTTCCTCCAGCAGGTGATGCCGCATTTCATTAACAAGGCCAAGCTGTACGAAGATTCCGTTCCCCTGTTCAGCCGTTTCCAGATCGAAAGTCAGATCGAGCTGGCCTACCGGCGCGAGGTGCCATTGCCTTCCGGCGGAGCCATCGTCATCGACCACACCGAGGCCCTGACCACCATCGACATCAACTCGGCCCGGGCCACCAAAGGCGGCGACATCGAAGAAACCGCCTTCAACACCAATCTGGAGGCGGCCGAGGAAATCGCCCGCCAACTGCGGTTGCGCGACCTGGGGGGGTTGTTCGTCATCGACTTCATCGACATGACCGCCATGCGCCACCAGCGGGCGGTGGAAACCAAACTGCGCGAGGCGGTCAAAAGCGACCGGGCCCGGATCCAGATCGGCCGCATCTCCCGCTTCGGTCTGCTGGAAATGTCCCGCCAGCGCTTGCGTCCTTCCCTGGGGGAATCCAGCCTGGTGCCCTGTCCCCGTTGCCAGGGACAGGGCACCATCCGCAGCACCGAATCCCTGGCGCTGTCGATCCTGCGCATCATCGAGGAAGAAGCGCTCAAGCCCCAGACCGGCAAGATCGTGGTGCAACTACCCGTCGAGCCGGCCACCTACCTGCTCAACGAGAAACGCGAGGTGCTCGGGCAGATCGAAAAACGCCACCAGGTCGGCATCGTCATCATCCCGGCGCGCCATCTGGAGACCCCTGCGTACGAAATCCAGCGCATCAAGGCCAGCGAGGGAGAAGAGGAAGCCGTCAGTTACGAACGCATCGAGGAGGAAGAACGCGAATTGCCGGAATACGCCACCGCCGAAGGCCGCAAGGTGGAAGAACCGGCAGTCAAGGATTTCCTGCCCTCGACGCCGGCACCGATCCGCAGCAAGACCTCCTCCACCGAGCTCATCAAACGCTTCTGGCAGAAGCTGGTCGGCGGCGCCCGCACCGCAGAACCGCAGGACCGCCCCGACGAATCCCAGGCTACCGAAACCACGGAAACCCAGCCGCCGAGGCCGCGACGCCCGCGACGACGTCGCGGCACCGCGAACCGCAGCGCCGCACCGACGACCCCGACGCCGGTAGAAACCACGACAGCGGAAAATCCGCCTGCGGAAGAAGAACCCACCCCGGCGCCCTCACGCCGCCGCAGCAGCCGCCGCGGTGGCCGGCGGCGGCGGGGACGCCGCGCCGGTGGCAACCCTGCCGTTCCATCCCGGCCGGACAACGCTGAAACGACGGCGGAAAACACACCTGCGCCTGAGACAGACAAGGCTACGCTCACCCCCCCACCGGCCACCAACATTCTGCCAGCGCCCAGAACCACGGAAACGCCGGAAAAACCGCCAACGGATCGAAACGACGAACCGGACTGACCCATCGGGGCGGTCAGCCCGGTTATCCCCTCTCCGACCAGGGAATTCGGCAATGCATTGAAAAGGCCGGCGTACAGCCGGCCGATCAGAAATCCTCCAGATCGAACACGTCGCCGATCTGTTCGCGGAGGCGCTTCATTTCCAGATATTGTTCCACCTGACGGCGGGCCGCCAGTTTCTTCCGGTCCTCGCGCCACTGGGAAAACAGCGCCTCCACTTCCTGGTCGATGTTGTCGTGGTCGTCGGTTTGCAACCGTTCGGACATCTCCATCGTCGTCACCTCCTTCAGCCGGTCAACGGATTTCCGCCACCAGACGCGCCAACAGGACTTCGGCCTGACGGCGGTAACTGTCTCCGAAGAGATTCAGATGGTTGAGGACATGATAGAGGTTGTAGAGATCCCGCCTGACGGGGTAGCCGGGATCCAGCGGCCAGGCCGCCCGGTAGGCGGCGTGAAAACGCGCATCGAAACCGCCGAACAATTCGGTCATGGCCACATCGGCCTCCCGATCTCCCCAGTAACAGGCCGGGTCATAGACTACCGGATCTCCCTCCGGAAGCGCCGCAGCGTTCCCCGACCACAGGTCCCCGTGCAACAGCGAGGGAACCAGCCGGTGGCCGGAGAACAGGGCGTCCAGATTGACCAGCAAGCACTCGCCGAGTTCCTGAATTTTCCCGCCGTATCCCCGCCTGGCCGCCAGCGCCAGCTGGTAACCCAGGCGGCGCCGGCGCCAGAACGCGATCCAGTCGTCGGCAAAACCGTTGGGCTGCGGCGTCGCGCCGATGAAGTTATCGCAAGGCCAACCGTATCGCGGCTGCGGAACCTGATGCAGCCGCGCCAGACGTTCACCCAGGCGGGCATCGGCATCGCCATCCCGGCAGGTCAAAGGCAACCATTCGAGAATCAGGAAGGCTTTTCCGTCCAGACACCCCCAATCGCGCACCGCCGGCACCCGCACCGCTTTGGTTTCAGCCAAAGCGCGCAGGCCTTCGGCCTCGGCGGCGAACATCGGCAGACGGGCGGCTTCGGCGGTTTTGACGAAATAACGCCGGCTTCCACCTGTCACCTGCCAGGCCTCGTGGATGCAGCCCCCCGTGACCGGCGCGTAAGCAGCAAGCCTGAAGCCGGGATCGACCCGGCGCACGATTTCACCGAAAAAAGTCCGGTTCATGGTTGATTCATCCCTGCAGGGAAATTAACATCGTTCCGCATGAACGCACTTGCCCGCTTCCTCTGCAGCTGCCTGCTGCTGTTTCTGGTCACCCACAACGTCCTCGCGGACAGGAGGCAATCTGTGACCATGGTCCTGAAATCCCCCGCCTTCTCCCACAACGGCGAGATCCCGGTCAAGTATACCTGTGACGGTGAAGACATCTCCCCACCTCTGACGTGGTCCGGTATTCCCGACGAGGCCAAGAGCCTGGCCCTCATCGTCGACGATCCGGACGCCCCCGATCCCCGTTTCCCGATCATGACCTGGGTGCACTGGATCCTGTACGATATCCCGCCCACGGCGACCGGACTGCCGGAGGGCGTCACCTCCGAACAGCTGCCCCCCGGCACCAGAGAAGGGCTGAACGACTGGAAACGCACCGGCTACGGCGGCCCCTGTCCGCCCCGGGGACGGCACCGCTATTTCTTCAAGCTGTATGCGCTCGACACCGTGCTTCCGGATCTCGACACGCCGACCAAGAAAAAGCTGGAGAAGGCGATGAAGGGGCATGTTCTGGAGGAGGCGGTGTTGATCGGGACGTATCAGCGGCAAAAATAACCGTTTGTATTTTTTCGGCCCATGCCGGCATCCGCACGACATCATTTGCATGCACAGACCCGCTCTGTTGGGGTACCGAGCCTACCTCACCTTGATCCCGCTTGCCGTCGTTCTCCCCGGCAGCAAATGGATGGAATTCTTCTATGCCTTGACCGTTTTGCCAATCCTGACCTGGATCATGGTCCAAGAGGGCTGGTTCCGCACCCTTACCGCCAGCCGGCTGTTCCGCCTCATTTCCCTCTATACGGTCCTGGCGCTCGCCAGCATCGCCTGGTCGCACGTTCCAACGGCCTCTGACGAGCACATAGTTTTCAAGTTGATTTCAAACACCGTCCTCATCCTTCATTTTACGATTGCGACCGCCTATTTCCGCCAGCGGTTTACGCCTGATTTCCCAAGCTTGGCAACGAGCCTGGTCATCGCCGCAAGCCTGGCGGCGGCAATCGATATGGGCGTCTGGTATCATGACCATCCCTTTCCCTTGTCGAGGCTGGAAGGCATCGGCCAGATAGACAGCCCTATACGTTCCACCGCCATCATCGCCGCGGCGCAAATCATGGCTTTCCACCTTTTTCTGACAACTGGACAAAACCGCTATCTAGCGCTTCAAATACCCCTGCTTTTGTATCTGGCCCTCTCCCAGAGCCGCAGCATTCTGATCGCCTGCTTGGTTTGCCTGCCCGTCACGGCGATATTGGCCGGCGTCGATCCAAAGTCTCTTGTTCTCCGCCTGGCCGCCATCTTGGGCATCCTGTTGGTTTCTCTGTGCATCCTTTACCTGGCCGAACCTGCCTGGGCAAGTGAAATCTTCCGCTCCGTTCCCTACCGTCCTTACATCTGGCAGGCAAGTTTCCTGCAAGCGTTGCAACATCCCTTTCTGGGTTCCGGCCTGCTTTCCGATCCCGGCGGGAACGTCACCATCGACGGCCACCCTTTCCACTACGGCGATGCCCACAATCTGCTCCTGGGACATTTCCGTGCGTTGGGAATCGCCGGTGTCCTGGCCATTGTCGCTGTGATCGGCACCGCTCTTGGCTACAGTTATCGGGGCTGGCGGAAAATGCAGCTTGACGGCCTGGCCGTCCCGCTGCTGGCGTTCGCTTTTCTGGCCATGCAGGCCAATGAATGGGAGCTGTTTTACCCCGGCTTCAAAGTCAAAGAAGTACTGACGGTTTTCTGGTTCCCCCTCGGCATCGCCCTCGGGGACGAACTGATTCTGCGACAATCACCACCTTCTGCAAAATGATCCCACCTACCTGGTTGCATACGCCTTCTGAGAAGGCGGCCTGTACCGTCATTGCCGAGGTCGCCCAGGCCCACGACGGCAGTCTGGGGATGGCCCACGCCTTCATCGACGCCATCGCCACCACCGGCGCCGACGCGGTGAAATTCCAGACCCACATCGCCGCGGCGGAAAGCACGCCGGGCGAGCCTTGGCGGGTCCGCTTCAGCCCTCAAGACGAAACCCGTTACGATTATTGGAAGCGGATGGAATTCACCCCCGAGCAATGGGCCGGGCTCAAGCGCCACTGTGAGGAAAAGGGCCTGCTGTTTCTCAGCTCCCCGTTTTCGGAACCGGCTTTCGAGCTCCTGGACCGCATCGGCGTGGCCGCCTGGAAAGTCGCCTCCGGAGAGATCACCAACAAGCCCCTGCTCGAACGCATGGCCCGCACCGGGCTGCCCATGCTGCTGTCCACGGGGATGAGCCCGCTGGCGGAGATCGACCGCACCGTGGCATGGCTGCGAGGCTTTTCCTCGCCCCTGGCGGTGCTGCAATGCACGTCCGAATACCCCTGCGGCCCTGAGCACATCGGCATCAACAACGTCGTCCTGTTCCGGGAACGCTATGGCGCCGCCGGTCTCTCGGATCATTCCGGCACGATTTATCCGGGACTGGCCGCGGCGGTGCTGGGCGCCCAGGTCGTCGAGGTCCACGTCACCCTCAGCCGCCACATGTTCGGCCCTGACGTACCCGCATCGCTGACGATAGAGGAACTGACCCGGCTGGTGGAAGGCATCCGCTTCATCGAAACCATGCTGGCCCACCCCCAGGACAAGGACCGGATGCCGGAGACGGTCGAAGCCTTGCGCCCCATCTTCATGAAGAGCGTGGTAACCCGCCAGGCGCTCCCGGCCGGAACCCGCCTCGAGGCCGGACACCTGACCACCAAGAAACCGGGAACCGGCATTCCGGCGTGGGATTTCGACCGCCTCATAGGCAGACGCCTGCGCAACAGCGTACCGGAAAACCACATCCTGACGCCGGAGGATCTGGAGGACTAATGCACCGCCGCAAGATTTGCGTCGTCATCACCGCCCGTCCCAGCTACGCCCGCATCCGCACCGCCATGGAAGCGATCCGGGAACATCCAAAGCTGGAACTTCAGGTGATCACCGCCGCTTCCGCCATCCTGGAGCGTTTCGGTTTTCCCGACCGGGTGATCGAGGCCGAAGGTTTCAGCATCGATTACAAGCTCCACACCATGCTCGAAGGCGGCAATCTGGTCACCGCCGCGAAATCCACCGGTCTGGGCATCATCGAGCTGACTTCGGCGTTCCAGGCGCTGGCGCCGGATGCGGTGGTAACCATCGCCGACCGCTTCGAAACCCTGTCCACCGCCGTGGCCGCCGCCTACATGAACATTCCGCTGGTGCACATCCAGGGCGGGGAGATCACCGGCAACATCGACAACAAGGTGCGCCACGCCATCACCAAACTGGCCGACCTCCACCTGGTGGCATCCGAACCGGCACGCCGGCGGGTGATCGCCATGGGAGAAGAACCCGCCACCGTTCACGTCACCGGCTGCCCTTCCATCGATCTGGCCGCCCGCATCCTTCGCGATCCGGAAATCAAGGTCGATCTGTTCGCCGCCTACAAGGGCGTCGGCCCCACTTTCGACTGGCATCAGCCCTATTTGGTCGTGCTCCAGCACCCGGTCACCACCGAACCGGAAGCCGCCGGCTTTCAGGCGGAGGAAACGCTGCACGCCGTCCACCAAAGCGGCATCCCCACCTTCTGGTTCTGGCCCAACATCGATGCCGGCTCCGACGCTACCTCCCACGCCATCCGCGCCTTTCGGGAACGTTACCGGCCGCAGAACATCCATTTCTTCAAGAATCTGCCGCCCGACGATTTTCTGCGGCTGGTGTACCATTCCCTGGCGATCGTGGGCAACTCCAGCGTCGGCATCCGCGAGTGTGCCTTCCTCGGCGTCCCTGCCGTCAACATCGGCAAACGCCAGCAGAACCGCGACCGGGCTCCCAACGTCATCGACATCGACCACGACCGCCGCCAAATCCTCGCTGCGATCGAAACGGTCAAACGACAACCACGCCCCCAGCCGAGCCACCTGTACGGTGACGGCCGTGCCGGTGAGCGCATCGCCGACCTGCTCGCCACCGAACCTTTGCATTACGAAAAATGACTGCACATCGTTCCTTTTTCCTCCCGATCGAAATCAAGGCCAGAGAACTGGACGCCACCATCCTCCTCGCCTGCCTCCTCGCAGAACGGGGACACCAGGTCTGGCTCGGCAATCATAAACATTCCAAACGGACCGCCCACACCCTGCCGCCCCTGGTCTATCTGGGACGCACGATCACCCAATCGGTGGGAAAGCGCTATCGCTGGCTGCGTGACATGGGGCACTGCATCACGGCACTGGACGAGGAGGGGCTGGTGATCTATTCCCCGGAAATCTACCGCACCCGCAGAATCGGCCGGGACACCATCCGCATCCCCCAGGCCCTGTTCGCCTGGGGCCCGGCCAATGCCGCCATCTGGCGTGAGGAACTGGGCGACGCGTCACGGATCCACATCACTGGCAACCCCCGCTTCGATCTGCTGCGCACCCCCTTGCGGGAGATCTACCGCCAGCGCGCCGCCGCCTACCAGGCCCGGTTCGGCCGCTACGTGCTGTTCAACAGCAACTTCCACTGGGTCAACACCCGAGATGCGGCGGCAACCCGCCTGCCGGACCCGGACGACGTCGCCGCCGGCCGCTTTCCCGTGCCGGCTTTCTACAATCCCGATCTGGCCCGTTATCGCATTCGCCTGTTCCGCGCTTACCTGGAGGCGCTGCCCCGACTGGCCCGGTCCCTGCCACAGCTGCATTTCATCATTCGCCCGCATCCGGCGGAAAACCCGGGACCCTGGCAGGAAGCCACCGCCCATCTGCCCAACTGCACCGTGCTGCACGAAGGGGAGGTCACCCCCTGGATCCTGGGCAGCGAGGCGGTTTTGCACCACAGCTGCACCACGGCGGTGGAGGCGACCATCCTCGGCAAACCCGTGCTCTGCTATCGCCCTTACCGCGAAGCGTCCATGGATCCCCACCTGCCCATCCAGCTGAGCCTGCAGGCCGAAGATCCTGACACCCTACGGCAGGCGCTAACCTCGGCCTTGGAGCAGAAAACCTACCGCCTGAAACCCCAACAAGAAGCGCTCCTGGGAAAACATGTGGCAGCACTGGACGGCCCTCTGGCCAGCGAACGCATTGCCGATGTCCTGGAAACGGTACCCTTTCCGCAGATCTCCCGGATGAAACGGCTTCGCAGCCGCTGGCGGGGCGTTCGCAAACAGATCCAGCGCCGCCTGCTCGGGGAAACCGAGACACCGCTCAGGGACGTGTTCCCACCGACGCCGGTCGCGGAAATCAACCAGCGTATCGTCGCCTATGCCCGGTTGCTGAACCGCTTCGACGGCATCGAGGCGGTTGCGTTGGACACCAACTACTACTGCATCCGTCATGTGGAAAGGCCATAGCGTTCTCGCCGTCGTCCCCGCCCGCGGCGGCAGCAAGGGCATTCCTGGCAAGAACTTACGCGAAGTGGGCGGGCGCTCCCTGATCGGGTGGACCGGTTGGCTGATCGACCAGATCCCCTGGATTGACCAGGCGCTTCTCAGCACCGACGATCCTGCCCTGGCCGAGGAAGGACGCCGTTCCGGCCTGGCGGTTCCCTTTCTGCGCCCGCCCGAGCTTGCGACCGATACCGCTTTGGGGATCGATGTCTGGCGCCATGCCTGGCTGGCGGCGGAAGCACACTGGAGACGGCAGTTCGATCTCGCCGTCTATCTCCAACCGACCACGCCTTTGCGGCGTCCCGAGCATATCGAAAAAACCGTCGAGGCACTGTCGGCAGGCAACTTCGAGGCCGCCACCACCATCGCGCCGGTTCCCGGCCATTTCGTACCGGAAAAAATATTGCGTCTGGATGAAAGTGGCTGTGTCCGCCCTTATCTGGACAAGAGCCTGTCCAACCGCCAGCAGGCACCGCGGTATTATTACCGCACCGGCGCGTGCTATGCCGCCTGGCGGGATACCATCGTGACCAAAAGGCGCATCGTGGAAGGAAACTGCGCAGGCGTCGTGATCGAGACGCCAACGGCCAACATTGACGATCCCATCGATCTGGATTTCGCCGAATTCCTTTATCAAAAGCACTATCGATAGCGACCGGCGTTATCCCACCCTATTACCCACATCTCCCACCCCTGTAGTAAGATGTTGATTTTTCTGGATAAGCGTTGACATGAGCTGGGCTGAACAAGAATTTTTTACCTGGCGCTGGGCGATGCCCGCCTGAACCGGCGGCTGTGTCAGGTGATAGAAGCGATGGCAAGCGACCCGATGGCGAGCATTCCCAGCGTTTGCGGGGGCGGTTGGGCGGAGACCAAGGCAGCCTACCGGTTGCTGGACAATCCCAGGCTGGATTTTCGGGAGGTGTTGCGGGCCCACAGCGTGCCCACCCTGGAACGGATCCGGCAGCAGTCGCGGGTGCTGTGCCTGCAGGATACCACCGAGCTGGATTATTCCGGGCGGCCGTCAATGGCTGGGTTGGGACGGTTGAACTATGAGAAACGCCAGGGGTTGTACCTGCATCCGACGTTGGTGATCAGTGAGGCGGGGGTGGCCCTGGGGGTGACCGACTGCTGGCACTGGGCGCGTCTTCCCAAGGGGGAGCCGGACCTGGCCGAGAGCCTGCGTTGGGTGGAAGGCTATGAGCGGGTGGCCGAGCTGGCCGCCCTGGCGCCTGAGACCCGGCTGGTGTATGTCGCCGACCGGGAAGGCGACCTTCGGGCCCTGATCGACCGGGCCGAACAACTGGGCTTTGCCGCCGATTACCTGATCCGGGTACGACACGACCGCAAGCTCAACGACCCCCTGGATGGCAAACTGCGGGCCGCGGTCGAAGCCCAGCCGGTGCTGGGGACGATCGCCTTCGACCTTCCGGCCAGCGGCAACCGCCCGGCCCGGCAGGTCACACAGACGCTCCGAGTCGCCCGGCTCGAACTGAAAACCCGAAACGGCCCAGGTCCAAAAGTCACCGTCATCCTGGCCTGGGAAGAGGCGCCCCCCGAAGGACGGGAAGCGGTCGAATGGTGTCTGATCACCAATGAGCCAATCACCACCCTGGAACAGGCCAGAGCGCGCATCGAATGGTACCGCAAACGCTGGTGGATCGAAGTCTACTTCCGTATTCTCAAAAGCGGCTGCCGCATCGAAGCCTTGCAACTTCGCACCCGGGAACGCCTGGAACGGGCCCTGGTGCTGTATCTGATCGTCGCCTGGCGCATCCTGATGCTGATGACGCTCGGGCGGGAACATCCCGAGTGGTGTTGTGAAGTGGTGTTTTCTGTCGAAGAATGGCAGACCGCCTGGGCCATCCACCATCGCACCCCACCACCCTCGAAGCCGCCGGATTTGGGCACGATCGTCCGTCTCGTAGCTGGCTTTGGCGGCTGGCTGGGACGCAAGAACGATCCCCCGCCCGGCCCCAAAGCCTTGTGGCAGGGCATGACCAAACTGAGCGCCTACGTGGAGGCCGTGACTGCCATCCAGACGGCCGAGATCAAGTTCCCGCAGAAAAAACGGATAAGACATTGATTTCTATGAGTTGCAGGAGATGTGGGTAATAGGGTGGCCTCAGGGGGAATATCTGGCCCGGGCCAAAACCGAAGAAACCCTCGTTTCGGCCCGGGTGGATCTTGCCCGCACCGAAAAGACACGCCGGATCTGGCCCTATCTGCGTGACCGGCGTATCGACGCCTACGAGGGCCTGGCCCGGCGCTGGCTGGATGACTGAGCGTGGTCAGTCGCGGATGCGGAACGCTTCCTTGTCGTGGCCGGCATCCACCAGCTCCCGCAACCAGCGCGGCATCTGGCCCCGGCCGCTCCAGGTCAATTCCGGATTTTCCGGATGGCGGTATTTGGGAGGCGTTATCCCACAAACCGCGCCATATCCACCACATACCGCCTCGCCCCCCAGTTCCCCGGTTTGGGTTCGAACACCCCCGGCACCGGGGTACCGCACTGGCAGCAGCGTCCATCCGGGGTCAGGTTCCAGTCGGTGAGGACGTACCAGTCACGGCCGATGAGCAGCTGGCCGCAGTGATGGCACCAGGTGCTGTCCCCTTCCGGGTAATGGATGTTTCCGGTATAGACGTAGCGCAGGCCGTTCTCCATGGCGATCTTGCGGGCGCGCAGCAGGGTTTCCGGCGGGGTCGGCGGATGGTCCATCATCTTCCAGTCGGGATGGAAGGCGGTGAAGTGATGGGGCACGTCGGGCCCGAGCTTCTCCACCACCCAGCGGGTCATCTTGTCGATCTCCTCGGTGGAATCGTTTTCCCCCGGAATCAGCAAGGTGGTGATCTCCAGCCAGCAGTCGGTTTCGTGCTTGATGTATTCCAGGGTGTCGAGCACCGGCTGCAGATGGCCGCCGCAGATCTTGCGGTAGAAATCCTCGGTGAAGGCTTTGAGATCGACGTTGGCGGCATCCATATACTGGTAGAATTCCCGCCGCGGCTCTTCGGTGACGTAACCGGCGGTGACCGCCACGTTCTTGATGCCGTACTCGCGGCATGCCTTGGCGGTGTCGATGACGTACTCGTGGAAGATCACCGGGTCGTTGTAGGTATAGGCCACGCTCCTGCACTCCAGTTCGCGGGCGGCGCGGGCGACGGCGTTCGGCGGGGCCTCCACCGTCAGGATGTCGAATTCGCGGGCCTTGCTGATGTCCCAGTTCTGGCAGTTGGAAACCGCGATGAACGGCGCCAGATAGGCATGGTCGGCATCATCAACCTCCAGGTTGTAAACCCAACCGTCATAAGCCTCCCTTTCGATCCGCTGCAAGGGCACCAGAAAATGATCCCCGGCATCCCGCCACGGAGCACGTTCGCAGCGTCTGTCGGCGCAGTGGAAACGATCGCGCTTGAATTTGACGATGTAGGTCGTGGCCTGGGCAACCTCACGCCCTTCGATCCGCTTCCGGGGTGCTGGATGATGCACGAAGAAAGTCGGCAACAGATTCAAATGCAAACCTAACTCATAGAGTCCATATGCCAGCAGACTGGAAACCGTCGTGGCGACGAGATGGGTTTCGGCCTCATACCCGTCTCCGGCGAGGTAGCCTTCCAGGAATCCCCGGATCACCGGCTCGGAGGTCTGGATCAAGGGTGGCGGCACCTGTTTGCCCTTGGCCCCCCGTCCGCACAGCGCGACGAAGAGATGCGCCACGGAAGTACTGGTGCACTCCACCGTCAGGGTGGTACGCCGCCGACGGATCCGAGGCCTGACGTCAAAGTACTTCGCCAGCAGCTGCGCTGTTCTTTCCGCCAGATGCGCTTCGTGATGGCCAGTGGAGAAAACCAGATACCGGGAATTCGGCCGCTGGGGATGAACGCCGACATGCCCCTCCGCACAGTAAAAGCCCAGCAACCAGGCAAATTCCGGCGTCCACGGGATCGTGACGGGCACCCCGCGCCCCCGTTCCCCCAGAAAACGGACCCATCCGTTTTCCACCCTTGTCCGGATTGGGCGCGGCGCCATTTCGGTCAGTTCACCCCGCTGCCACTGTCCCCGTAACCGACGAACGTAGGCAGGATGATATCCCAGTTCCGCCGCGATTTCGGCCGAAGTCGCCTGCCCGGCAAAAGCCACCTGTAACGAATCCAAGGCCACACGGCGGGTTCTTGGGGCATGGAAACCAGGTTCCACCTCTGCCAGAACCTTCAGGACGTCCAGATCAGCACTGCTTCCGGAGCGCCGCTTGGGTATGACGAGATAATGGTCGGCGCTCAGTTCCGCCGCGGGTATTTTGAACAGCCGATCCGGATGGTCGCGGTGGGCAACAAACACTTGATGATTGGGCGTCAGGCGCAACGGGGGGGCTGCCATTGCTTTGACTGTCAACATCTCACCCCGGTAAGGCCGGCCGAACACCTTGGTCACCCGCGACCGCCCCCCTGTCCGGGTCCAGACCTCAAGCTCGCGGGGGAAGGCGATCTTCCCCGCACCATAATCCACCCGTTCGGTACAGGCATCGAAAAGGCGACCGATCGGCTGTAACCCCTGGGACGTCGCCACCAGCGTCTCCGGAGGGAAACAAAACTTGCACGCCAGATTGCATCCGGCCGTGCCGAAGGACAGCACCGGCGTTCCCGGTAGGAAGTGATACAGCGGCTTCTTCTCGATGGGATCGATGCAGAAGCCGCTGGCGCGGCCGTAAGTGGTCAGAACGATCTGGCCGTTCTGGCAGGCACGCACGAAGCACAGGCCCCGCTGGCCTTCGTGGAGTTTGCAGAAGCGGGGACACAGATCGCACTGGACCCGACCATCCGGCAGCTTGTGCCAGTACTTGGTCGGCACCACGTGTTTGTCTTTGGGCTGGCTTTCGGCTGTGGTGGACATGGCATTTCCCCATTGAATTCAGGTCTTGGTGCTCATATATAGGCTTTGAGTCCTTATTTCAAGCTTGCGGAGAACGACCATGACCAGCGTACGTTATCCCGCCGTCGCCGGGATGTTCTATCCCGAAGACCCTGTGGAGCTGGACGAGATGATCCGCGCCTTTCTGGCCTCCGCCGCCGTGGAGGGCCCTGTGCCGAAGGCGATCGTCGCCCCCCATGCCGGCTATATCTACTCCGGTCCGGTGGCGGCGAGCGTCTATCGCCTGCTGATCCCGGCCAAGGACGTGATCAAGCGCGTGGTGCTGCTCGGGCCTGCGCACCGGGTGCCCTTCCGCGGGCTGGCGGTGCCGAGCGTGGACTTCTTCATCACCCCCTTGGGCACGGTGGCGGTGGACAAGGCGGCGATCGCCAAAATCGCCGATCTGCCCTTCGTGCACGCCTCCGACCTACCCCACGAGCCGGAGCATAGCCTGGAGGTCCACCTTCCCTTCCTGCAGGAGGTGCTGGAGGATTTCAAGGTAGTGCCCATCGTGGTCGGCGACGCCACCCCGAAGGAGGTGGCCCAGGTGCTGGAGCGGCTGTGGGGCGGGCCGGAAACCCTGATCGTGGTCAGCTCCGACCTCAGCCACTACTACGATTACGAAACCGCCCGCCGCCTGGATTCGGCCACTTCCCGGGCCATCGAGGAACTGGACCCGACCCGGCTGCATCCGGAATCGGCCTGTGGCCGCATTCCCGTGGCCGGCCTGCTGCTGGCGGCACGCAAGCACGGCCTCAAGGCCAAAACCGTCGATCTGCGCAACTCCGGGGATACCGCAGGCCCCAAGGACCAAGTCGTGGGGTATGGCGCCTATGCCTTCTTCTGATCTCAAGCTGACACCACAGGAACGCCGACTGCTCTTGGAACTGGCGCGCGAGGCGATCCGTTACGGCGCCCGCCACGGCCGCCCCCCGGCGGTGAACCTGGAAGCCCTGCCCGCAGCCCTGCAGGTGCCGAGGGCCACCTTCGTCACCCTGGAGGAAGACGGGCGGTTGCGCGGCTGCATCGGTTCCCTGGAAGCCCGGCGCCCGCTGGCCGAGGACGTGGTGCACAACGCCTTCGCCGCCGCCTTCGGCGATCCCCGCTTTCCACCAGTGCACGAGGACGAGGTGGACCGGCTCGACATCCACATTTCCGTCCTCGGCCCGCTGGAGGAAATGCGCTTCACCTCCGAGGCGGACCTGCTGCGCCAGATCCGTCCCGGCATCGACGG
This sequence comes from Methylomarinovum tepidoasis, assembly GCF_030294985.1. Taxonomy (NCBI): domain Bacteria; kingdom Pseudomonadati; phylum Pseudomonadota; class Gammaproteobacteria; order Methylococcales; family Methylothermaceae; genus Methylomarinovum; species Methylomarinovum tepidoasis. The sequence continues at coordinate 1,384,539 of NZ_AP024718.1, read as the reverse complement.
CCTGGTGCTGGAGGACGGCCCCTACCGCGGCACCTTCCTGCCGGCGGTGTGGGAACAGCTGCCGGACAAGCGCGACTTTCTGCGGCATCTGAAACTGAAGGCGGGCCTGCCGCCGGATTACTGGTCCGACACCCTCAAGGTCTACCGCTATACCACCGAAGTCATCGAGTAAGACCCACAAGACCGCCCTGGTGGTGATCCCGCCAGCGGCGGTCTGGCCCCCGATCCAGGCGCTCAGGCGGCGCTACGACCGCCAGGTGCGGCGCTGGATGCCCCACATCAACATGGTGTATCCCTTTCTGGTGCCACAGGCGTTCGCGGCGGCGCTTCCCATCGTGGCCGCAATCTGCGCCCGGCATCCCGCGTTCACTCTCACCTTGGCAAGTTTCGCCTGGTTCCGCCACCGCCAGCAGCGTTACACCGTCTGGCTGGCGCCAGAGCCTGCAGCGCCGATCCAGCGCCTGCACGCCGATCTGGTGACGGCCTTCCCCCAGTGCGACGATCTGGACCGTTTCCCCCACGGCTACACCCCGCACCTGAGCATCGGCCAATTCAGCGGCTCCCACGACGCCCTGCTTGCGTTCATCGCCGAGCGGCAGCACCAGTGGCGACCCTTGCGCTTCGCCGTCGCACATTTGAGCCTGATCCGTCGCGGCGATCCCCCCGACGACGTGTTCCGGGAAATCAGGCGTTTTCCCCTGAAGCCAGCAGACGCTTGAAACGGCGGGCATCGGCGGCCATGTGCACGTTGTTGAACATCACCATCACCTCCCCCGCCGGCAGCTTGTCCCGCAGCGCCGCCAGATCTGCATCGGTGTAACGGTAGTCGTAGTGGTAGGCAGGACGGCCGTGGAGGCGGAAGTAGTGCCACTCCCGGCTCAAAGGCGCGGTGAGGAAGGGATCGACGCCGTGGACCAGATCCAGCTCAGCCAACAGCGAGCGTAGGATGGCCGGCGTCCAGGCCTCGCCCCGGGGCTCGAACACGATCTTCCAATCCCCGCGCGGCACCCGGGTGAAAAAACGCCGCAGCCGGGCCAGATTCTCCGCCTCGGGGCGGAAGCTGGCCGGGGTCTGGCACACCAGGGCCACGGCGCGGGCGACCTCGGCCAGTTCCACCATCGTCCGCCACGCTTCCAGGGTCAGGCCGTTGAGCTGGAACCCACCGCACAGCCGCCTTTCCTCCGGGGTCAGCGGTCGTTTCAGGCGGCGGTAGGTGGGGCTGGAAGGCGGGTGGGTGATCAGCTGCCAAACCTTGAGGCTGAAGGCGAAATCGGCAGGCGCCTCGGCCCGCCAGCGGGCCACGGTTTCGGCACGGGGCGGCTGATAGAAGCTCTGCTGCACCTCGACGACGTCGAGATCGCGGAACAGCCGGGCGCGGACCTCTGGGAAACCGCAGGTCCCCACCCGCACCCCCATAGGGCTAGCCAGCGGCACGCCCGTAAAGATGGGACCAGTGGCGCAGACGGTCGCCATGCTCGGGGCGCAGCTGTTCCCAGGAAAAACGCCAGCGCCAGTTGCCCTCGGTGGTGCCGGGGGTGTTCATCCGGTGGCCCCGGCCCAGTCCGAGCACATCCTGCATCGGCACGACGGCCACCGTGGCCACCGAGGCGAAGGCGCAGCGCATCAGCGCCCAGGGCATCGCTTCCTGGGGATTGCCCAGATAGTCGTAGACATGACCTTTCCGTTCATCCGGAAGCGCCTCGAACCAACCTAGTGTGGTGTCGTTGTCGTGGGTGCCGGTATAGACCACCCGGTCGGCGCTGTGGTTGTGGGGTAGGTAGGGGTTGTCTGGCCCGCCGTCGAAGGCGAACTGCAGCACCAGCATCCCGGGGATGGCGAACTTGCGCCGCAGATCCTCCACTTCCGGGGTGATGATCCCCAGATCCTCAGCCACCAGCGGCAGGACGCCGAAACGATTGAAAATCGCCTCCAGCAACGCCTCCCCCGGCGCCTCGACCCAACGGCCGGCGGCGGCGGTTTCGGCCTCGGCGGGAATTTCCCAGTAGGCCTGGAAGCCACGGAAGTGGTCGATGCGGATCCAGTCGAACAGCTCCAGCTGGGTGTGCATGCGCTCGATCCACCAGGAGAAGCCGTCGCGCTGCAGCGCCTCCCAATCGTAGTGGGGATTGCCCCAGCGCTGCCCGGTGGCGGAGAAATAATCCGGCGGCACCCCGGCGACCACTCTGGGATGGCCGTTTTCGTCCAGCTGGAAATAGCGGCACCTGGCCCAGACGTCGGCGCTGTCGGCGGCGACGAAGATCGGCATGTCGCCGAACAGCAGCACCCCGTGGCGGTGGGCGTGACGGCGCAGCGCCTGCCATTGCTGAAAAAACACGAACTGCTCGAAACGCACCCGGTCCAGTTCATGCGCCAGCTCCCGGCGGGCCCAGGACAGGGCTTCGGGATCGCGGTCCCGGTAAGGCCCGGGCCAGTCCCACCAGGCGCGCTGGTCGAAGCGCGCCTTCAAAACCATGAACAGGGCAAAATCCTCCAGCCAGTAGTGATGAAACTGGAGGAAATGGCGGTAGTCCTCCGCTAGGCCCCGGTCGTCCTGGCGGAAGGCCTCGTGGGCTTCGCGTAGCGCCGCCAGCCGACCTGCGGCGGCTGTTTTCGCCCCCGGAATCCGCTCCGCGGCCAAAAGCCCTTTTTCCGCCAGCCAGTCGAGGTCGATCAGCAGCGGATTGCCAGCATGGGCCGACAGGCATTGGTAGGGCGAGCCGTCGCTGCCCGTGGGATTGACCGGCAGCGTCTGCCACACGCTCAGGGCCTGATCGGCGAGAAATTCCACGAAACGGAACGCATGGGCCCCCAGATCGCCGTTCTCACCCTCTCCCGGCAAAGAAGTGATGTGGAGCAGCACCCCGGCCCGGCGCCGCTCCAGGACGCTGTTTTCCACCGCCATCAGCGCACGAAGTGGATCTTCTGTCCCAGCATGTCGGGCGTGACGGTGACGATGCCACCGGGACTGACGTCGAAACGTTTCTTGTCCGCTTCCAGATCGTAGCCGATCTCCATCCCCTCGGGGATTGCGCAGCCGCGGTCGATGATGGCGCGGCGCACCTTGGCGTGACGCCCGATGTTGACCTGGGGCAGCACCACCGAATGTTCCACCAGGGCCCAGGAGTTGACCCGCACGTTGGGCGACAGGATCGAATGGCGCACGGTGGAGCCGGAGATGATGCAGCCGCCGCAGACCATGGAATCGAAAGCCTGGCCGACCCGGTCGTGCTCACGGTCCTCGAACACGAACTTGGCCGGCGGCACCTGCTCCTGGTAGGTCCAGATGGGCCATTCCTGGTCGTACAGGTTCAGTTCCGGATTGACGCCGATCAGCTCCATGTTGGCGGACCAGTAGGAATCGATGGTTCCCACGTCACGCCAGTAGTTCTGCACCCCGGTCTGGACGTTGAGGAAAGGAAAAGCGAAGACCCGGTGGCTTTTGATGACCTTGGGGATGATGTCCTTGCCGAAGTCGTGGCTGGACCCAGGATCGTCGGCGTCCTTGATGAGCTGTTCGTAGAGGAACCTGGCGTTGAAGATGTAGATCCCCATGGAGGCCAGGGCCATGTCGGGCCGGCCGGGAATGCAGGGAGGAGATTCGGGTTTTTCGATGAAATCGACGATGCGGCTGTTCTCGTCCACCTGCATCACCCCGAAAGCGCTGGCGTCCTTGACCGGCACCTCGATGCAGGCGATGGTGAGATCAGCGTCGTTTTCCACGTGGTAGGCCAGCATGGCGCCGTAGTCCATCTTGTACACGTGGTCGCCGGCCAGCACCAGCACGTATTCGGGGCCGTAGTTGCGGACGATGTCGAGATTCTGGTAAATGGCGTCGGCGGTGCCCTTGTACCACTCGTCGTGGAGGCGCTGCTGAGCCGGCAGGATGTCGATGAACTCGCCCAGCTCGCCGCGCAGGAACCCCCAACCTTTCTGGATGTGGCGGATCAGGGAGTCGGCCTTGTACTGGGTCAGCACGCCGATGCGGCGGATGCCGGAATTGAGGCAATTGGAGAGGGTGAAGTCGATGATACGGTACTTGCCGCCGAAGTGCACCGCCGGCTTGGCGCGCCATTCGGTGAGCTTGCGCAGGCGGGTTCCCCGGCCTCCGGCGAGGACCATGGCGACGGTTTGACGGGTCAGGCGGCTGACGAAACGGTTTGCGGACATACTGGATCTCCCTGGCCAGGCAGAATTTGTTACTATTTTTCGCACACAAGAATAAAAACGTCCAATCCATTATCAGAGAAGCGCCAAAGTGAACACAACCCTTTCGCCTGCCGAACCATTGCCGCCCGCTCTGGAACTGATCGTCCAGGCACGCCATCACGATCCGTTCTCGGTCCTCGGACGCCACCACGAACAGGGCCGCGACATCGTCCGCGTGTTCCTGCCCGGGGCCCAGAGCGTCCGCATCGAGAACGGCCCGGAACTGCAGCGGATCGAAGGCACCGACCTGTTTCAGGCCGAAGTGGGCGACTGGGACCTCCCCCTGCATTACACCGTGATCTGGAACGACAAAGCCGGCAACACCCACCGCTACGTCGATCCCTATACCTTCATGCCGCAGATCCCGGACTTCGACCTGTACCTGTTCGGTACCGGCAAGCACTGGCACATCTACCGGGTGCTCGGCGCCCAACGACGCACCGTGGACGGCATCGACGGCACCCTGTTCGCGGTCTGGGCCCCCAACGCCGAGCGGGTCAGCGTGGTCGGCGACTTCAACGCCTGGGACGGCCGCCGCCATCCCATGCGCTGCCGTTACGACGCCGGGGTGTGGGAAATCTTCATTCCCGGCATCGGGGCGGGCGAGCTGTACAAATTCGAGATCCGCAACCGCCGCACCGGCAACGTGTTCGTCAAGACCGACCCCTACGGCCGCTTCTTCGAACTGCGCCCCAAGACCGCCGCCATCGTGGTCGAGGAAGGCGGCTACCCGTGGGGCGACCGGGACTGGCTGCAAAAACGCCGCCAGTGGGACTGGCAACACACGCCGATGTCCATCTACGAGGTGCATCTGGGCTCGTGGCGCCGGGCCGAGGACGGCGGCTTCCTGGACTATCGGGAGCTGGCCCGTCAGCTGGTGCCCTACGTCAAGGAACAGGGTTTCACCCACATCGAGCTGCTGCCGATCACCGAACACCCCCTGGACGCCTCCTGGGGCTACCAGACCACCGGCTACTACGCCCCCACCAGCCGCTTCGGCAAACCGGACGACTTCCGCTGGTTCGTGGACCACTGCCACCAGAACGGCATCGGCGTGATTCTCGACTGGGTGCCGGCCCACTTCCCCAAGGACGCCTGGGCCCTGGCCTGGTTCGACGGCGAACCCCTGTACGAGCACGCCGATCCCCGCCGCGGCGAGCACCGCGACTGGGGCACCCTGATCTACGACTACGGCCGCAACGAGGTGCGCAACTTCCTCCTCGGCAGCGCCATGTACTGGCTGGAGGAATTCCACATCGACGGCCTGCGGGTCGATGCGGTCGCCTCCATGCTGTACCTGGACTATTCCCGCGAACCGGGCGACTGGGTCCCCAACCAGTATGGCGGCAACGAAAACCTGGAAGCCATCGCCTTCCTGCGCGAGCTCAATTCGGTCACCCAGGAACAGCATCCCGGCAGCGTGGTGATCGCCGAGGAATCCACCGCCTGGCCCCAGGTGACCCGGCCGCCCTGGGTCGGCGGCCTCGGCTTCGCGATGAAGTGGAACATGGGCTGGATGCACGACACCCTGGCCTATTTCCAGCAGGACCCGATCTATCGCAAGTACCACCACGACCAGCTCACCTTCGGACTGCTGTACGCCTTCACCGAAAATTTCGTCCTCCCCTTCTCCCACGACGAGGTGGTTCACGGCAAAGGCTCCATGCTGGGCAAGATGCCGGGGGACGAATGGCAGCGCTTCGCCAATCTGCGCCTGCTCTACACCTACATGCTCACCTATCCGGGCAAGAAACTGCTGTTCATGGGCAACGAACTGGCCCAGCCGGCGGAGTGGAACTTCGACACCGAACTGGAGTGGCACCTGCTCCAGTATCCGTTGCACAAGGGGATCCAGAGCCTGCTGGCGGACCTCAACCGCCTCTACCGCAGCCATCCGGAACTGCATCGCTACGACTTCGAATCCCAGGGTTTCGAGTGGATCGACTGCCACGACTCGGCCCAGTCCACCCTCTCCTATCTGCGCAAGAGCGACGACGATTTCCTGCTCGTCGCCCTCAATTTCACCCCGGTGCCCCGCTACGACTACCGCCTCGGCGTGCCCGAGGCCGGCACCTACCAGGAAATCTTCAATTCCGATTCGAGCTATTACGGCGGCAGCAACGTCGGCAACGGTTGGGTGGAGGCCGAGGAAATCCCCTGGATGGGCCGCCCCTACTCCATCAGCCTGACCCTGCCGCCCCTGGCCGGCATCGTCCTGTGTCGTCAACCGGAAAAGTAAGACGCCTGTGAAAATCCTTTTCGTCGCCAGTGAACTGTATCCCCTGATCAAGACCGGGGGGCTTGCGGACGTGGCCGGCAGCCTGCCCAAGGCCCTGACCGAACTAGGCAAGGACGTGCGCGTCCTGCTGCCCGGCTACCAGTCGGTCAAGGAGAAACTGCCCGAAGCCCGGCCGGTGGCGGAACTGACCGTCCTCGGCCAGCCGGTGCGCCTGCTCGCCGACACCGTCCCCGGCAGCGAGACCCCCGTCTGGCTCCTCGACGCTCCAAGTTGGTTCGACCGCCCCGGCAATCCCTACCTGACCCCGGAGGGAGAACCCTGGCCCGACAACGACGTCCGTTTCGGCGCCCTGTGCCGGGCCGGGCTCGCGCTCGCCTGCGGCCGCGCCGGAATCGACTGGCGCCCGGACGTGGTCCACTGCAACGACTGGCAGACTGGCCTGATCCCGGCATTATTGTCGCTGGAGCCGCAGCGGCCGGCCTCGGTGTTCACCATCCACAATCTGGCCTATCAGGGGGTGTTCCCGGCCGAGTCGGTGGAAAAACTGCAGCTTCCCAAGGTGCTGTGGCATCCGGAAGGGCTGGAATTCCACCACCAGCTGTCGTTCATCAAGGGCGGGATCGTCTATGCCGACCGGGTCAACACCGTCAGCCCCACCTATGCCCGGGAAATCCAGACCCCGCGTTTCGGCTGCGGCCTGGAAGGGGTGCTCAGGGCCCGGGCCGGGCGCCTCAGCGGCATCCTCAACGGCATCGACACCGACAAGTGGAATCCGGCCACCGACCCCCTGATCGCCGCGAACTACGACAGCGACCACCTGGAGGCCAAACAGGCCAACAAGCAGGCCCTGCAGGCCCACTTCGGGTTGCCCCAGGAAGCCATCGTCCCTCTGATCGCCTTCATCGGCCGGCTGGTGTCCCAGAAAGGCGTCGATCTCATCCTCAAGGCCCTGCCGGGACTGCTGCAACACCCCCTGCAGTTCGTGTTCCTCGGTTCCGGCGACAGCGATTACGAACACAGCCTGCTGTACTGGTCCCGGCGCCAGCCGCAGCAGGTCGCCGTCCACATCGGCTACGATGAGGCCCTGTCGCACCGGATCGAGGCCGGCGCCGATCTGTTCCTGATGCCATCGCGCTTCGAGCCCTGCGGGCTCAACCAGATGTACAGCCAGCGCTACGGCACGCTTCCCATCGTCCACCGCACCGGAGGGCTGGCCGATACCGTCACCGACGCCCTTCCCAGCCGGCTCGGGGAGGCCACGGGCCTCAGTTTCGATCACCCCGAGACCGGTGCCCTGGAGGAAGCGGTCAAGCGCGGCTGGCTGCTCTATGGGCAACCGGAAGTGTGGCGGCGGCTGCAGCGCAACGCCATGGCCCGGGATTTCTCCTGGCACCGCAGCGCAGAAGCCTACTGCCGGCTATACTTGCAGGCCATGAGCGACCGCGATCGTACCTGACGATGCCGCTTTCCGCCTGGCTGGCCCTGGCGGTCACAGGGTTGTGCATTCTGCTGCTGGCTTGGGGCCGCTGGGCGCCGGAACTGGTTCTCAGCGGCGGCCTGACCCTGTTGCTGCTGGCCGGAGTCATCGACGTTCCCATCGCCCTGGCGGGACTGAGCCAGCCGAGCGTGGCCACCGTGGCCCTGATGTACGTGCTGGTGGCGGGCATCCGCGAAACCGGCGGGGTGGAAACCATCGTCCGTCATCTGCTCGGCCGGCCGCGTCATCCGGCCGGCGCCCTGCTGCGGGTGGTGCTGCCGGTATGGATGCTGAGCGCTTTCCTCAACAACACCCCGGTGGTGGCCACCTTCATTCCCGCGGTCCTCACCTGGGCCCGGCGCTTCAAGCTGCCGGTGGCCCGGCTGCTGCTGCCCCTGAGCTATGCCGCCATGCTCGGCGGCACCTGCACCCTGATCGGCACCAGCACCAATCTGGTGGTCAACGGCCTGCTGACCCGGCGCCACCCGGAACTGGCGCTAGGGCTGTTCGATCTGGCCTGGATCGGCGTGCCGGTGGGCCTTGCCGGCATCGCCTACCTGCTGGTGGCCGCCCGCTGGCTGCTTCCCGACCGCAACGGCGCCAGGCTGTTCGCCGATCCCAAGGAATACACCATCGAGATGGAGGTCGATCCCGCAGGCCCGCTGGTGGGAAAGACCATCGAAGCCGCCGGCCTGCGTCATCTGGGCGATGTCTATCTGGTGGAAATCGAACGCGACGGGGCCCTCTTGGCGGCGGTCGGACCCGGCGAACGGCTGCGGGGCGGTGACCGCCTGGTGTTCGCCGGCAGCACCCACGCCGCCCTCGATCTGCAGCAGATCAAGGGACTGCGTCCCTCCACCCACAGCCGCTTCGGCCTCGCAGAGCATCCGGACCGCTGCATCGTCGAGGTGGTGGTGTCTCCCGATTGCGCCCTGGTGGGCCAGACCATCCGCGACGGCCGCTTCCGCACCCTGTATGGCGCCGCGGTGCTGGCGGTGTGCCGCGAGGGCAAACGGGTGGAAGGCAACCTGGGACGGATTCGCCTGCAGCCGGCCGACACCCTGCTGCTGGAAACCCGCCCCAGCTTCGTGGAACAGTACCGCCACGCCCGCGATTTCCTGCTGGTCAGCGAAGTGGACGGCCCTGCCCGGCCCCTGCACGAGAAAGCTTGGCTGGCCTGGTCGATCCTCGCCGCCGTGGTGGCGCTGGCCGCCAGCGGCATCCTGGATCTCTTCAAGGCGGCCCTGGCCGGGGCGGCGGCCATGCTGGTCACCGGCTGCTGCACCTTCGCCAAGGCCCGGCGCAACGTCGATACCTCGGTGCTGCTGACCATCGCCACCGCCTTCGGCCTGGGCAGCGCCCTGGAAACCAGCGGCGCCAGCAGCTTTCTCGCCGCCAACCTGTTGCGGCTCAGCGACGACCCTTATGTGCTGCTGGCGCTGACCTACGGGTTGGTGACGCTGCTGACCTCGCTGATCAGCAACAACGCCGCGGCGGTGCTGGTGTTCCCGATCCTGATGGCGGTGGTGGAACACTTTCGGCTCAATCCCCTGCCCTATCTGGTGGTGCTGATGCTGGCCGCCTCCAGCAGCTTCGCCACTCCCATCGGCTACCAGACCAATCTGATGGTCTACGGTCCCGGCGGCTACCGCTTCCGCGACTATCTGCGCTTCGGCGGCGGCCTGACGCTCGTGGTCGGGCTGATGGGGCTGTGGCTGGTGCCGAAAATCTGGCCGCTACACTGACACCGGCCTGCCGGCGACGAAGGTCCGGCGGACGTGACCGGAACCGGCCAGCTGCATGAGCACGAACAGCCGGGCGGCGAGCGTGGGGCAGCGCTGCAGACGGGCATCGAGATAGTCGTCACCGCCGGGATCGAGGACGAAGAAGTCCGCCACCTTGCCCGGCAGGAAATTGCCGATCTCCCCGGCCAGCCCCAGAGCCTCGGCCGCTCCCAGGGTCGCCAGGTACAGCAACTGGGCGGCGGTCGGCGTCTCTCCCCGCAGCCGCTGGATCTTGTACGCTTCGGACAGCTCTTCCCAGACCGAAAGGTGCAGCCCGGCGCCGATGTCGCTGCCGAGCGCCAGGGGAATGCCGTGTTCCACGTGGCGGCGCAGGGGAAACAGGCCGCTGCCCAAAAACAGGTTGCTGCTGGGACAGTGGATGACGCGGCACTCGCTCTCCGCCATCCGTCTCAGCTCGGCGCTTTGGGGATGGATGTCGTGGGCCAGCAGGGTGCGCGGCCCCAGCAGACCGTAGCGGTCGTAAACGTCGAGATAGTTCCAGGCGTCGGGGAAGACGCGCTGGACCGCGGCGATCTCCTCCAAGGTCTCGTTGATATGGGTCTGGAGATACACCTGGGGATGGCGGCGGCGGAACTCGCCGCACATCGCCAGCAACTGCGGCGAACAGGAGAGCGCGAAGCGGGGCGTGAGGGCCAGGTGCAGGCGGGGATCGCCGCCGTACCGCTCCAGCAGGGCTTCGTTGGCCCGCCAGGCCCGTTCCGGGGTGGTCAGCAGTTCGTCGGGCCCGTTGCGGTCCATCAGGGTGATGCCGGCGATCAGGCGCAGCCCCGCCTGCCCGGCCGCCTCGAACAGGGCTCCGGTGGCCTCCGGGTACTGGGAGCCGAAAACGCAGGCGCAAGTCACTCCGCCGTGCAGCAGCCGCGCCACCAGCGCCCGGGCCACCCCGGCCGCATAGCCGGCGTCGCGGAAGGCGGCCTCCTCGGGATACACCGTCTCCCGCAGCCAGGACAGCAGACCGCGGTTGGCCGCCGCCACGGCATAGTATTGGGGGAAGTGCAGATGGGCGTCGATCAGGCCGGGAAGCAGCCAGGCGGCACCGAAATCGACCCGTTCCGCACCCTCGGGGGCCTCGGCGGCACGGCCGTAACCGGCGATCCGGCCGTCCCCGTCCACCCACAGAGCCCCATCGGCGATGATTTCCAGACCGTCGGGGCGGACGAAGGGATTGCCGCGCAGATGCGCCAGGGTTCCCAGATAGACGGTGGTCATCGGATGCCAAGCAATGCCGGCAGCTCGCGAATGGAGTCGATGACCGCATCCGGACGCACCCTGGAGGCGCGCACGAAAGCCTCGCGGTACTTGCCGGTCTTCACCAGGATCCCGGTCAGGCCCACCTGCTGGCCACCGCCAATGTCGGTTTCGATGTCGTCACCGACCACCGCCGCCGCCTCCGGCGGCAGTCCCATGTCCTCAAGGGCCATGCGGAAGAAATCCGGTGCCGGCTTGCCAAAGATCCGCGCCTCCTTGTTGCTGGCGTACTCGAGGGCGGCGACGAAACCGCCGATGTCCATCTTCAGCCCAGTTTCCGTCTGCCAGAAACGATTCTTGTGCACCGCCAGCAGCTCGGCGCCTGCGAACAGCAGGTTGAAGGCCCGGTTCAGAATCGCATAGTTCCAACGCTCGCCGATGTCGCCGACGACCACATAATCGGCGCGCGCATCCGACTGGGGAAAGAAGGCGAAATCGCGGCGTACGTCGTTGGCCAGCAGCAGATGGCACACCGGCGTCCCCTGCGCCTGCAGGAAACGCAACACCGCCTGGGGGGCGCTGAAGATCTCCTCGCGGGCGACCTCGAATCCCAGACGGGTCAGTTTGGCGTGAAGCGAGTCCAGGGAGCGGGTGCTGGTGTTAGTGATGAAGCGGCAGATGTAGTGCCGGCGAAGCAAGGGCAATACCTCTCGCGTCCCTGCGATCACCTGGTCGCCGACGTAAAACACGCCGTCCAGATCGAGCAACAATCCGCGGATCCGGCTGAAATCGGTCATGACAGCCTCCGGGAGATGTTCCTGGAAACATTCAGTTTACCACGCCGCTCCCCAGGCGGCGGCATGGCACCGGACTGGTATAATGACGAGTTTTCGAAGCGTAACACGAGAGGGATGCCCATGTCCGAAGTACCCGTCTTCAAAACCGGAGAGGCCACCGTCTTCGCCAGCCACGACCAGGGCACCGACGCCATGCCCGAAGTGGTGCTGGGCGCGGTGGACGGTCCGGTCGGCACCGCCTTCGCCACCCTGATGGGCCAGACCGAAGGCCACACCCGCCTGTTCGCCATCCGCGCCTGCAATCAGCAGGTCAAGCCGGCGACCCTGATGGTGCCCAAGGTGACCATGAAGAGCACCCAGTACATCAACCTGTTCTTCGGCGTGGTGCAGTCGGCCATCGCCGACGCGGTGCTGGACTCGGTCATCGACGGCGTCATCCCCAAGGACTGGGCCGAGAAAGTCTGCCTCATCGTCAACGTCTGGCTCGATCCCTGGTGCGCCGAGCAGGAAAACCCCGACAAGAAGGACCTGTACCGCACCAATTACGAGGCCACCAAACTGGCCATCAAACGTGCCATCGCCGGGGAGCCCACCATCGACGAGCTGATCGAGAACCGCAACAAGATCCACCACGAAATGTACGACCCGGTCACCGGCGAGTCCAAATGGTGAGCGCCATGCATACCGTCACACTCATTCCCGGCGACGGCATCGGCCCGGAAATCACCGCCGCGGCGGTCAGGGTCATCGAAACCAGCGGGGTGCCGATCCACTGGGACCGCCAGCTCGCCGGCATGGCGGCGCTGGAGAAGTTCGGCACCCCGCTGCCGGAGGAAACCCTCGAATCCTTCCGCCGCAACAAGGTGGCTCTCAAGGCACCGCTCACCACGCCGGTGGGCGGCGGCTACCGCAGCGTCAACGTCACCCTGCGCCAGGAATTCGATCTGTTCGCCAACGTGCGTCCAGCCCTGTCCTTCGAAGGCACCCAGGCCCGCTTCGATAACGTCAACCTGGTGACGGTGCGTGAGAACACCGAAGGGCTGTATGCCGGCATCGAGCACTTCATCAAAGCCGAAGGCAAGACCATTGCCGCCGAGAGCATCGCCCTGGTGACCCGTACCGGCTGCGAGCGCATCGTCGATTACGCCTTCCGTTACGCCCGCCAGACCGGGCGCAAAAAGGTGGCCATCGTCCACAAGGCCAACATCCTCAAGTGCACCTCCGGGCTGTTTTTGGAGATCGGCCGCGAGGTGGCCAAGCGCTATCCCGACATCGAATGCGAGGACCGCATCGTCGATGCCTGCGCCATGCAGATGGTGATGGACCCGGGCCAGTTCGACGTCATCGTCACCACCAACCTGTTCGGCGACATCCTCTCGGACCTGGCCTCCGGCCTCGTCGGCGGCCTGGGACTGACCGCCGGCGCCAACATCGGCAGGGAAGCGGCCATGTTCGAGGCGGTCCACGGCAGCGCCCCGGACATCGCAGGCAAGGGCATCGCCAATCCCACCGCCCTCATCATGGCCGGGGTGATGATGCTCGAACACCTGGGCGAACAGGCCGCGGCCCGCCGTATCGAACAGGCGGTCCGGGCCGTCATCAAGGAAGGCAAGCACGTCACCCCCGACCTCAAACCGGGATCGACCTGCACCACCCAGGAAATGGCCGACGCCATCGTCGCCAGACTGCAGTCCTGAGCGAACCGGCGGTCCGGGCCGCCGGTTTCCTTTCCCCGTCAGCGGTGCTACCATGCGATTCCTTGGTCATTCTGAGGGATCTGCCATGGGTTCTTTCCTTGATTTCGACCCCAACGCCACCGGCTATCATGGCCGCAATGCCTTGGCGCTCGGCCTGGCGGCCGACCTGGCCTACGAAACCCGCCCCAAGGTGCTCGACACCCTCGACCGCTGGGGCTTCCCGCAAACCCAGTGGCTGGACAAAAACGGGACCCAGGGTTATCTGGCGGCCAACGACCACATGGTCCTCATCGCCTTCCGCGGCACCGAGCCGCACGACCTGCGCGACATCCTCACCGACGTCAACGTCGTCCTGACACCCGGCCCGGTCGGCCAGGTCCACTACGGCTTTTTGCGGGCTCTGAACGGCGTTTGGGAACCGATCGAGCAGTGGCTTCAAAGCGTATATCGGGACCAGCCGATCTGGCTCTGCGGCCACAGTCTCGGGGCGGCCCTGGCCACGCTCGCCACCGCCCGGCTGGCGTTCGACCCGGCTTTCGACTTCCGCCTGCAGGGGCTTTACACCTTCGGCTCCCCGCGGGTGGGAAACGAAGTTTTCGCCGATCGGTTCAACCAGCGCTGCCGGCGCATCACCTTCCGCTTCCGCAACAACAACGACGTGGTCACCCGCGTCCCCGTTCCTGGCATCTTCGGCTGGGATTACCGCCACGTGGGCCGGCTCTGTCATTTCGATGCCAGGGGGCGGCTGCGTTTCTCCATGTCCTGGTGGGAAATGCTCTTGGATCGGCTCCGGGGTCATCTTGACGATCTGGGCAAACCCGGAACCGACGGGATGAAGGATCACGCCATGACGGCCTATTTGCGATGTCTGCGGCAAAACGTCAACGTCACACCGTGACCCGCGAACGCCCGCCCGAAATCGACAAGCTGCTCCGCGACATCGAGTGGGAGCTGGATCTGACCAAAAAGGAGATCGGCAAGGACCGTTTCGACCCGAGGGTGATGGAAGCCATCACCGCTGTGCCGCGGCACGAATTCGTGCCCGAGGAATCGCGCCGCTACGCCTACGATGACGGGCCGCTGCCGATCGGTTTCGGTCAGACCGTCTCCCAGCCCTTCATCGTCGCCCTCATGACCGACCTGCTCGAACCGAAACCCAAGGATGTAGTGCTGGAGGTCGGCACCGGCTCCGGCTATCAGACCGCCATTCTGGCCAGGCTCGTCAAGAAAGTTTACAGCGTAGAAATCATCGGCGTCCTGGCGGAACAAGCCTGCGAGCGCCTGCGCAAACTGGGTATCGACAACGTCGAGATCAAGGTGGGGGACGGTTACTATGGCTGGCCGGAACACGCACCCTACGACAAGATCATCGTCACGGCCGCCGCCCCCGAAATCCCGCCTCCCCTGATCGAGCAGCTCAAGCCCGGCGGGCGGCTGGTGATTCCCGTGGGCGAGCCGTTCGGTTACCAGATGCTCAAGGTGGTCGACAAGGACAACAGCGGCCGCCTGGAAACCCGGGACGTGCTAGGCGTCGCCTTCGTCCCCCTGACCGGCGACGGGGTGGAGAAAAACGGCCGCGACGATACCGGAACGACCCATAATCCGACTCCGTGAGGCGAAACCACCGACCGCTCCGCCTGGATGCGCGCTGCCCGGACCGAAATCACAGCAGAATGACGATGCTGGTACCGTTCACCTCCACCGGCCGCCGCCACTCCCGGGTGATGCGTTCGGCACAGGCGCGGGCCTCCTGGGGGTCGTCGAAGAAGGCGGCGAGCATGCCGGCCATTTCGTAGGTGTAACCGTGAAACGATTGAACCAGGCGTTTGAGTTGATGTTGCATGGGACGATCCTCCTTAAGAACGATATTTCTGCTATGAGTCAAGCAACAAACCTGCCATTCTCGAAAACCCATTGAAATTCAGACTATTTCCTGTTTTTCAATGGAAAGGCACGGACATCGGCGGCATTTTTGTCAAACCTTCTTGACAATTTTGACCGATCCCGTTCCCGGTATAATAGGCACCATGTATCTGGCCCGTGACTTCATCGAAACTGCAGAAGGACTGGTCTTCGCCGTGACTCTGAGCGGCATCGAGGACGGGCGGATCATCGCCTGCCTGCGTTACCGCCCCGGGGCCGGCGGCTGGACCAAGGTCGGCAGCCGGGAGGCGATCGGGCTGTTGCAGGAGCGCTTCCCTCAATACCTCCACTATTCACCGCGGCGCGATGCGATCCTGCAGGCGGTTCCCCTCCACCGAATCCGCCGCCACCGGCGCCCCCGGGAGCGACTGAGGGAACTTTTGGCGCAGGAGCGTGACGATCCTCTGATCCGGCGTCTGCAGCGCCTGACCGCCCGCCTTTCCGATTGCGGCATCGCCACGGAGCACCTGGGGATAACCGGCTCGCTCCTGCTGGGCTGTCACCGCCCCGATTCCGACTTGGACCTGGTCTGCTACCACCGCGACACCTTCCACCAAGCCCGGGAGGCGGTGCGCGACCTGACCGCGGCCGGCCGGCTGCAACCCTTGTCCGAGTCTCTGTGGCGCACCACCTGGCAGCGGCGCGGCCGTCCCCTGGATTTTCCCACCTGGCTGTGGCACGAACGCCGCAAGTTCAACAAGGGCGCCATCGACGGCACCAAGTTCGATCTGATGCTGGTGGAGGAAAATCCAGCGCCGGAAACCGGGCAGCACTGGCACAAGGCGGGTCATCTCACCCTGCAGGCCACCGTGATCGACGACGCCGACGCCTTCGCCACCCCGACCCGCTACCGACTTGACCACCCACAAATCCCTGAAGTGCTGTGTTTCACCGCCACCTATATGGGCCAGGCCCGGCGCGGGGAACGGGTGGAGATCCGCGGCCGGCTGGAAATCTCGGAGGCCGGCGACCGCCGTGTTATCGTAGGGGCCAGCCGTGAAGCGCCCGGCGAATACGTCAAAGTCATGAGGTGAATCCGATGCTCGAACGACTGCGTCAGCTATACACACCCTTCCTGAAACTGTGGCGCGATGGGCCGGAAACGGAGGCGGTCACACCGGCGGAAGACGGCGTCATCGACCCGCCCACCTACGAAGTCCTGGAGGTGCCGGCCCTGTATCAAGCCCTGGACACCGCCCGGACCCAGGTGGGCAAGGCAACGCTGCACCGCAGCCTGGCCCGACCCCTGCGCGATGCCGAGCTGATCCGCGCCAGGCAGGCCGCACTGCGGGAACTGCAGGACAACGCCGCGCTGCGCCGGCAACTGGAGAACCTGCTCGCCAACGCCGCCCGCCGCGATCGCGAGCCCGAGTTCTACAAACTGCTCTACTGCAACTTCCTCGGCGGCGTCGGCGCCCCGGTCAGCGGCCGCGACTTGCGCGGCTACGGCTACGAAGCCTACGTCAACGGCACCCGTTTCGTGCTCGAAAGCGTCGATCAAGCCCAACACCTGCCCGAGCCCCAAAGCCCCTATCTCCAGGAACTTCTGGCCTGCCTGAGGGACTTCGCCCGCAGCCGCGCCTACCGCCTCATGACCGGCCCGGTCTACCGCACCGAAAAGCGCCTCCTGACCCAGGAGGAAAAGGGCTGGCTGCCGGCGATCCGCTTCCGCCCTTCCCTGTTCAAACCGGTCTTCATCGCCAGCCTGGTCGGCGGCCTGCTGGCGGCCTGGGCCGGGCTGCCGGCGCTGCTGAACATGAGCCGCCCGGCCATCGGGGTGCTGTGGCTGTTCCTGCTGCCCCTGGGCGCCTTCTACCCCCATCTGGTGGGCACCTTCGACCGCGACAAGTTCATCTATCCCCTGCGCCGCCTGTTCCGGGAAGACCCGGATGTTCAGCAACTGCTGGAGACGATCGGCTATCTGGACGAGCTGTTGGCCTTGCACCGGTTCTCGGAGGACTTCGGTCATCCCACCTGCCTGCCGGAGATTCTCGACGACGGCCACCACCGCTTCGTCGCCCGGGAGCTGCGCAACCCCATTCTCGGCAAGGCCAATCCTGACTACGTCCCCAACGACATCGAGCTGGATCGGCACCGCCTCACCTTCATCACCGGCCCCAACAGCGGCGGCAAGACCGCCATCTGCAAGACCATCGCCCAGTCGCAGCTGCTGGCCCAGATCGGCGCCTACGTGCCGGCCCGCGAAGCCCGGATGACCGTGGCCGACCGCATCTTCTATCAGGTGCCGGAAGTCAGCCAGCTCACCTCCGGCGAGGGACGCTTCGCCACCGAGCTGCGCCACACCAAGGAAATCTTCCTCGCCGCCACCCCGAGAAGCCTGGTCATCCTCGACGAACTGGCCGAAGGCACCACCTACGAGGAACGCCTCAAGATCTCCTACGACATCATGGAAGGCTTCCACAAAAAGGGTTGCACCACCCTCCTGGTGACCCACAACCATCAGCTGGTGGACAAGTTCATCGAACAGGGCATCAGCCAGGCCAAACAGGTGGAATTCGTAGGCGATCGCCCGACCCACCGCCTCATCGACGGCATCTCCCGGGTCAGCCATGCCGACCGGGTCGCCAGAGAAGTCGGCTTTTCCAAGGAGGACATCGACCGCTACCTCGGGGAGGACAGCCCGTGACCCGCCCGGCGGAGCTGCTCAAGCTGATCAGCTGCGGCGTCTATGTCATCGGTGTGGCGGCGGGCGAGATCCGCAACGCTTTCACCGCCGCCTGGGTGATGCAGGTTTCCTTCGACCCCCTGCTGGTCGCCCTCAGCATCAATCCCGACCACCGCTCCTACGCCCTCCTCAAGCAGGGGGACGGTTTCACCGTCAACGTGCTGGCGAAGGATCAACTGGAACTGGCGCGCCACTTCGGCCAGCCCGGCGACATCGACAAGCTGGCCGGCGTCCCCTGGCTGGCGGGTCACTGCGGCGCGCCGATCCTCACCGACGCCCTGGCCTGGCTCGACTGCGACTTCCATCACGACTGCCCTGCCGGCGACCACCGGGTGGTGATGGGGCGGGTCGTCGGCGGGGCGATCCAGCGCCTGGGAGAACCGCTGTTGTACCGTGACACCGGCGACATGGACGGCGCCAGCCGGCTGTTCCCCGAGCGCTTCTAGGCCCCCGTGAGAGAGGATGCCGGTCATTCGTTCGCAGGGCGTACTTGGCCTGGATGGCCAAGCACCGAGCGTCCAGGGAAGGATTCACAGCGTCCCGGAGGACGAATGACCGGCATCCGCCAACCTTGGGAGGCAGACCCGATGTTACCGCCCTTCCGCGCCGTCGTCCTCGACCTAGACGGCCTGCTGCTCGACACCGAGGCCGGTTATCTGCGCGCCTGGCGCCGGACCGCCGCCGAGCTGGGATTCGAACTCGACGATCCCCTGGCCCGGCGCCTGAGCGGCCAGAGCATCGACCGCATCGCCCACATCTTGGCGGAAGCCTTTGGCCCCGGCTTCGATTTCGGGCGCTTCCAGCGTTTGAGCGCCGAACACTGGCGCCGTCAGGTCGAAGCGGAAGGCATTGCCACCCGTCCCGGCTATGGGGCGCTGATGACGGCGCTGCGGCGGCATGAGATCCCCTATCTGGTCGCCACCAACAGCCGCCGCCCCTATGCGGAAAAATGCCTGGCGCTGGCCGGCATCCGCGCCGAGATCCCCGAACTGGTCTGCCGCGACGAGGTCGAGGCCGGCAAGCCCGCACCGGAAATCTATCTGCTCGCTTGTGAGCGGCTGGGGCAGGCACCGGGCGACTGTCTGGCGGTCGAAGATTCCCATACCGGCCTGCTGGCGGCGGCCCGGGCCGGCGCCGTGCCGGTCTTGGTCCCGGGCGAATACCGTCCCCCGGAAGCACTGCAGCTGGCCGCCCATACTTTCGAATCATTGCAACAGCTTGCCGATGCCATCGCGACAACCGTCTGATCCCCGCATCTGGTTGGTGGTCGGAGAAAAGCCGGGCGACAACGCCCAGGTGCGCGCCATCGCCAATGCCCTGGAGCTTCCGTGCGAATGGAAGATCCTGCGCTGCAAACCTGCCTACCAGGAAGGCAAACCGCAGATACGCCCAAGCCTGAGCCATCTGGATCTTGAACGTTCGGATCCCCTGACGCCCCCCTGGCCGGATCTGATCCTCACCATCGGCCGCCGTCCTATGAGCGCCGCCCTGTGGATCAAACGACAGAGCGGCGGGCGCAGCCGGATCGTCGTGGTGGGACGGCCAAAAGGGGGGTGGGCACCTTATGACCTCATCATCACCGCCGCCCACTATCCCCTGCCCCCCGATCCGCGGGTGCTCGAACTCAAGTTTCCGCTCATTTTTCCCGACCGGGAAAGGATCGAGGCAGCCCGCACGGCCTGGGCCGACCATCTCGCCGGCCTGCCGCGGCCATTGGTTCCGGTCCTGATCGGCGGCCGCACCCGCCCCTACCGTTTCGGCCGGACCGAAGCCGAGATCCTGATCGAACGCAGCCGCCGCCTGGCAGGCAGGGGCACGGCGTTCTTATGCACCAGCCGGCGCACCAAGGCCCCGGTCCGGGAGGCGGTCCGTGCCAGCGGCCTGCCCTACTACGACTGGCATGAAGGCGGCGACAATCCCTACTTCGGCCTGCTGGCCCACGGCGATGCCTTCGTCGTCACCGGCGACAGCATTTCCATGATGATGGAAGTGGCACGCCTGGGCAAACCGCTGGCGATCTTTCCGCTACCGGTCCAGCAGTCGTGGCGACACACCTGGGCCCGGATGCTGGGGCGAGAGCTGCTCTATCACCCGCCCCCCGGCAGCATCCGGGCCCGGCTTGGCCAGCTGCTGTTCGGTCTGGGACTGATCGGCTACGAACGCCGCCTGGAGAACATCCATCAGCACCTCTACCACAGCGGCGCCGCCCTGCCTTTGGGGCAGGGCGACATCCTGTCCCTGTCACCGCCATCGCTTGAAGACGAATTGCCCAAGGTAACGCGACGCATCCGGGCGCTTCTGGATATGTAAGACAGCGCCTGTTTGGACTCTAGATAATGTCATCACAAAATTGATGCCCAAATGGCGATACAGCGGATGTGCACGGCGGCAAGGAAAGAAGCCGTATTTTCAGCTGCTTGAGAACCTTCTCCCACACCCCCTTGTCTCGCCAGCGGCAGAACCTTCGATGGACGTTCTTCCAATCCCCGCAATCCGGCGGCAGATCCCGCCCGGGAAGATGCGGTTCCAACAATCCCCAAACCCAGCCGGAAATATCGTGACGACGGTGGGCAGGTGTCGTCATGGCATAGCGAGTCCAAACAGACTTCAGCATCCCATAAACTCGTGACGACAGCACTTACCACCTGCTGAAAAAACACCGCATCGAACCGGACGGCTCATGAGCGGACCAGGCGCGAGGGCAGCGCCAATGCCCGGACCAATTCCCGGATCTCACCGGGCCAAGCACCAAAGCCGATCACATGGGTGGCGTTCGCCAGGATTCTGGCGTCCCGGTCCCGGCCGGCGCGGAGGTTGTAGCGCTTGCCGACCGAACCGTGGCGGATTTCGGCATGGGGCACCCGCACCTCCCGCCAGAAGGCGGGAAAGCGGTAGCAGGCAATCCCCCGACGGCCGGCCCAGACCCTGGCCTCTTCGGCCAGGACGCCCTCTTCCGGTAGCAGCAGCGCCATACGGGCGGCATCGAGACGCGCCGTCAGGCGGCTCAGCCCCTGCGCCACAGTGTGGCTGTCGCCCGCCCGCCCCACCAAGGCGATGCGGACGGTTTTTGCGGCCATCCCGTTCCAGGGTTTCAACAAGTCCTGCCAGGCGGCAGGCAGCCGGCAATTGGCAGATGCTGCGGCAAACAACGGCGCCACATGCGCGGCAGGATAGCCGTCCCAGCACGTCAGGGAACTCAGATCGAAGGTCTGCCCAGGCTGCCGGCTGGCCTGTCTCAGAAAACGGACCGTCGCCCGGGCCAAGGCCGGCAGCGGCAACGGGCGGCCACGATCGTCGCACCAGGGAAGCATCCATGGCGATTCTCCAGGGGCATCGCCCACGGCGACGGAAACCGCGCTCTGATGGCCGGAAAACAGATCCTCGTACATGGAAAAACCTTCTTCGGCGATTATATTTGAAACATGCCTGAACACGTTCACATCCACAGCGCCAACCACCTCGAGACTCTGGCGGCTGAACTGTCCCGGGCGCTCGAGGCCAGTCGCACCCCGCCGCTGACGCCCCAGACCGTGGTCGTCGGCGCCCCGGCCCTCGCCCTGTGGCTGCAATGGCAGCTGGCCGGCCGTCTTGGCATCGCTGCCCACATCGACTATCCCCTCCCCGGCGGCTTTCTCTGGTCCCTGGCCCGGCGGCTGCTGCAGGACCTGCCGGCCGACGATCCGCTGTCGCGGGAACGCCTGACCTGGCGCCTGTACGAAGCCTTGCCCGAACTGGCCCCCCGGCCCGGATTCGAAACCGTCCAAGCCTATCTCGAGCGCTGCCGCGACAGCATCGGCCGCTTCCAGCTGGCCGGGCGCCTGGCCGACGTCTACGACCGCTATCTGTATTACCGCCCGGACTGGATCCGGACCTGGGACGCCGGCGAGCACCCTAAGGGGCCGCCGGCCTGGCAGGGCGAACTGTGGCGGCATGTCAGCCGGGACGCCGCCAGTCACCGGGTCATCGCCCTCGACCGCCTGGGCCAGGCGCTGGCAGACGGACAGCCGGCCGGCCTGCCCGGACGGGTGGACTTTTTCGCCCTTCACAGCCTGCCGCCGGGCTTCATGCCCCTGCTCGCCGCCCTGAGCCGGCACACCGAGCTGCATTTCTGGCTGCTGAGCCCCACCGAACACTACTGGGCCGACCTGCGCTCCCTCAAGGCCCGGGCCCGCACCCGCCTGCACGATCCGGAGGCGGCCGAACTGCAGGAAACCGGCCACCCCCTGCTGGCATCCTGGGGGCGGGAGGGCCAGACCTTCCAGGATCTGCTGCTCGACGCCTTCGACTCCCCCCTCGAAACTTCGCACCTGCGCCCGCCGGAGAGAACCACCCTGCTCAGGCATGTGCAGGCCGACATCTTCGAACTTCAGGGCGGCGAGGATACCCCGAAAATC
Organism: Methylomarinovum tepidoasis; assembly: GCF_030294985.1. Lineage (NCBI taxonomy): Bacteria > Pseudomonadati > Pseudomonadota > Gammaproteobacteria > Methylococcales > Methylothermaceae > Methylomarinovum > Methylomarinovum tepidoasis. Next base: position 1,362,127 of record NZ_AP024718.1, on the reverse strand, counting down.
CGCCACTTGTCCGGGGCCGACGGTTCCCTCCAGATCCACGTGGCCCACAGCCCCCTGCGGGAATGCCAGGTTTTGCACGACACCCTGCTGGGGCTGCTGAACGCCGATGCCAGCCTCGAACCGGAGGACATCCTGGTGCTGGTGCCGAAGATCAACAGCTACGCCCCCTACATCGAGGCGGTCTTCGGTGACGACCACCCGGACCGCCCCGCCCTGCCCTGGCACCTGGCCGACGTCTCCATCGCCGACGCCCATCCCCTCCTGACCGCCTTTCTGCAGCTGGTGGCACTGCCGGAAAGCCGCTTCACCCGCCCCGAGGTGCTCGCCTTGCTGGACATCCCCCAGGTCGCCCGGCAGTTCGGCTTCGACGACGACGAAATCGAGGCCATCCACGACTGGAGCGACCAGGCGAGGATCTTCTGGGGAATGGACGCCTCCCAGAAACAGGATCTGGACCTGCCGCAAACCCACGAAAACACCTGGCGGCAGGGGCTCGAGCGGCTGCTGCTCGGCTACGCCCTGGGCCGCCCGAGCCATTACGACGGCATCGCCGCCCTGCCGGTGAGCGGTTCGCTCGCCGACGCCGTGGGAAAACTGGCCGACCTGCTCGACCGCCTGCGGGAATGGCGCGAAATCCTGCAAACCCCGGCCACCGGAGCGGACTGGCAACGGCGTCTCAACCAATTGCTGGACGCCTTCTTCGGTGAGGCCGCCCGGGATCCGGACGGCTACCTGCAGCGCATCCGCGAGGCGTGCGCCGAGCTGGGCGAACTGGCAGGCGACAGGACCCTGGACTGGCTCCTGGTGCGCCACTGGCTCCAGACCTGCCTGGCCGACACCCCCCGCCCCGGCCGCCTGTTCCGGGGCGGGGTGACCTTCTGCGGCATGCTGCCCCTGCGCGGGGTTCCCTTCCGGGTGATCGTCCTTCTGGGCATGAACGACGGCGACTTCCCCCGCCAGGCCGGCCGGGCCGAGTTCGACGCCCTGGCCGGCCACCCCCGCCCGGGCGACCCCCATCCCGGCCACGAGGACCGCTTCCTGCTGCTCGAAACCCTGCTGGCCGCCCGCGAGCGCCTGATCATCAGCTACACCGGCCGCGACCTTCGCAGCAACGAGGAGATCCCGCCCTCGGCCCTGGTGTCCGAGCTGCTCGACGACCTCGACCGCCGCTACCGCATCGGCGGCCAAAAGCCCCGCAAGGTCCTGGTCCACGAACACCCTCTGCAGCCCTTCAGCCCCCGCAATTTCAAGCACGGCCCAAGTTTCGATCCCTGGTGGTGCGAGATCGCCCGCCATCTGGCCCGGCCGGCCGCCCCCGGCGAACCCGAACCCTGGCATCCCGAGCCCCCCGACGACAGCGCCCGGGACGTTTCCCTGGCGCGGTTGCGGCAGATTCTGACCCATCCCCTGCGGGCCTTCATCCAGCGGCGCCTCGGCCTCCGCCTCGACGACCCGGACGCGGCGCCCGACACCGAGATCTTCAGCCTCGAGGGGCTGGAGCGCTACAGTCTCGAGGACCATCTCCTCCAGGCCTGGCTCGAAGGCCGGACGGTCACGGAAGCGGACCTTCGCGCCGAAGGCCGCCTGCCCCACGGCGCCCCGGGAACCCGGGTGCTGCGCGAACTGCAGGAAGCCATCGCATCCCTGACGGCGGAAATCGACCCGGAAGCGCCCCATCACCTGCCGATCGCCCTCGAGTTGCAAGACAGCGGCGGGCGGCCCTGGCGGTTGCACGGCCGCCTGACCCTGCGGGGCGAGCGGTTGCTGCGGCTGCGCCCGGCCGCCATCGACGGCCGGGACGTGGTGACCCTGTGGCTCGAACACCTGCTCTGGTCCCTGACCGAGCCGGGGGAAGGCGAGGCCTGCCACTACGGACGCAGCAAGGCCGGCATCCAGCGCTACCGCCTCGAGAAGAAACTGCCGCAAACCCAGGCCCGCCGCCATCTGGCCGAGCTGCTCGACATCGCCTGGCAGGCCCTGCACCGGCCCCTGCCGCTGCCGCCCAAGACCGCCTGGGCCTGGATCACCGCGGAAAAGGACCCGGAAACGGCCGCCAGGCAGGCGCTCGAAGGCAGCTGGCAGTACTCGGGAGAACGGGAACGGGACGCCTACGTCGCCCTGGCGCTGCGGGGCCGGAGCGATCCGGTCTACACCGATGCCGACTTTCAGGATTGGGCGCTGCGGCTGTTCAAGCCCCCTTTGGAGGCAGGAGTCCTGGAATGAAACCGCTGACCACCGACACCCTGTTCGAGCTGCCCCTGGCCGGCACCACCCTGATCGAGGCCAGCGCCGGCACCGGCAAGACCTACACCCTCGCCAACCTCTATCTGCGTCACATCGCCGCCGGCCGCCAGCCCCGCGACATCCTGGTGGTGACCTTCACCAACGCCGCCACCGAGGAACTGCGCGGGCGCATCCGCCTGCGTCTGTACCAGGCGCTGGCCTGGCTGCGCGACGGCGAGGAGAACGACGATGCCGCCCTGTCCCGTTTCGCCGCCGGGCTCGAAGACCGGGATCTGACCATCCGCCGCCTGACCCTGGCCCTGCAGAGCATGGACGAGGCGGCCATCTACACCATCCACGGCTTTTGCCAGCGGGCGCTGGAGGAATTCGCCTTCCTCAGCGGCCAGCTCTTCGCCATGGAAATTGGCGAGGACGAAGCCCTGCGCCAGCAGGCCCTGGCCGACTGGTGGCGGCGCACCCTCTACCCCCTCGAGGTGGAAACCGCCGCCCTGATCGAACGGGCCGTCGGCGGTTTCGAGCGCTTCTGCCAGACCATGAAGGCCCTGGACCGTCCCGAACCGCCACAACTGGACCCGGCGCCACAGCCCCTGGCGCAAATCCGGAAGACCCTCCCCAAACTGAGGGCGCAACTTGCCACGTTGGCGGGGCAATGGCCCGGGGTTAAAGGGAAGATTTGCCGCCAGCTCAGCGATTGTCCGGCTCTCAAGCGCAATGGCGGCTACAAACAGGCCGCCTTGGAACAGGCATTCGAACAGCTCGAAGCCTTTTTCCGCAATCCCGGCATCGACAGCGTCCCGGACAAGCTGGAACTGCTGACGCCGCAGAAACTAAAGAGCAGCTTGAAGAAAAATGCAGGGCCGGCGCCTCAGGATCCCTTCCTCGACGCCTGCGGCATCTTCTGGAAAACCTATCAGGAAATCCAGGCCGATCTGGCCCACAGCTGTTTCCACGACGCCCTGCAATACGTCCGCGAGCAAACCGCCGAGGCCAAGCGCCGCCAGGGCCTTCGCACCTTCGACGACCTGCTGACCGGCCTCGACCAGGCCCTGGCCGACGCGCCGCAGCTGGCCGGCCACCTGGCCGAGCGGTTCCCGGTGGCCATGGTGGACGAGTTCCAGGATACCGATCCGATCCAGTACCGGATCTTCCGCCGGATCTACCGGGATCGGGACGACATCTGCCTGACGCTCATCGGCGATCCCAAGCAGGCCATCTACAGCTTCCGCGATGCCGATCTGTTCATCTATCTCCGCGCCAAGGCCGAGATCCCGAAGGAAAACCGCTGGACGCTGGTCACCAACTGGCGCTCTACCCCGGGCCTGATCGAGGCGGTCAACCGCTTCTTCCAAATCACGGAAAATCCCTTCCTGGACGAGAATATCCCCTTCATTGCGGCAGAGCCGGCGCCGCAACGACACCGGCATCTGATACGCAATGGCCAGCCGCCGGTCACCGTCTGGCAACTGCCCTGGGATGAGACCGAAAAGCCCAAGCCGCTGAATCTGGACGAGGCCCGGGACAGGGTGGCCCGGGCGGTCGCCGCTGAAATCGCCGCCCTCCTGGCCGAGGGGGAAGCCAAAACCACCAAGCTGGGAGACGATCCTGTCCAGGCCGGCGACGTGGCGGTACTGGTGCCGACTTCCCGCGAAGGGGCCCGGATAAAACGGGCGCTGGCCGCCCTGGGTATTCCGGCGGTGCTCATCTCCCGCGACAGCGTTTGGGAGAGCGAGGAAGCCGAGGGCCTGGTGCAACTGCTCGAGGCGGTCGCCGCCCCCGAGGACCGTCGGCTGGCCCGCCGGGCCCTGGCCTCGCCCCTGCTGGGGCTGACCCTGGAGGAAATCGGCCGGCGCCTGGCCGACGAGCGCGGCTGGGCCGAATGGGTGGAAACCCTGGAGACGACCCGCAGCCGCTGGCTGGAACAGGGCTTTCTGCCGGCGTTCTGGCATCTGCTCGGCCGCATCGGGCTGCCCGGGCGCCTCAACCGCAGCGGCGATCCGGCCCGGCGGCTGACCAATCTCATCCATCTGGGAGAGCTCATCCATCAGGCGGCCCGCACCCATGCCGGCATCGACGCCTGTCTGACCTGGGTGCGCCGGACCCGGGCGGAACGGCACGGGGAGGCCAACGAGCTGCGCCTGGAAGACGACGAAAAACTGGTGCGCATCGCCACCATCCATGCCGCCAAGGGCCTGCAGTATCCCATCGTTTTCGTTCCCTTCCTGTTTTCCTGCCGCCCCCGCAAGGCCGAGGGACTGGTATTGTGGCACGACGAGAAAGGAATCCGGCGGGCCACCTTCGAGCCGGACAAGGACAGCGAGGCCATGCGGCGGGCCGAGGCCGAACGGCTTGCCGAGGACATCCGCCTGCTGTACGTCGCCCTCACCCGCGCCGAAAGCGCCCTCTACCTGGCCTTCGGCCCGGCCGGCACCCGGGAAGGCCATGCCGGCAGAACCGCCCTGGCCCGGCTGCTGTCGGGCAGCGACCGGGAGATCAAGCCCGGCAAGGTCGATCCGGCCTGGCTGGAGAAGCTGGCCGTATCCGAGCACATCCGGGTTCTGCCCCTGCCGGAGCCTGAAGGGGACGCCGCGGCAACCCGGCAGCGGCGTCCGCCGCCGCAGGATCTGGAGCCGGCCCGGTTCCAGCGCCGGCTGGAACGCATCTGGCAGGTCCAGTCCTACACCGCCATGAGCGAAGGGCTGCCGCGGCCGCCGTCGGTACCGCGCGACGAGGCGGTCACCGATCCGGCCCTGGCCTATCCGGCAGGTCCCCTGGTCGGGGCCTTTCTCCACGAACTGCTGGAGCACCTCGATTTCGCCGGCTCCCTGGCGGCGCAGATCCCGGCGCTGGTCCAACGCCTGGCCCCCCGTCACGGCCTCGATCCTGAAGACATGGAGCCCGGCCTGCTGGACTGGCTCGAGAAGGTCGCCCAAACGCCGCTGCAACCCGGCCTGACCCTGGCCGGCATCCCCCTGGAGCGGCAGCTGCGGGAGCTGTCGTTCGATTTCGCCACCGGGCCGGTCGATCCGAAAACCCTGGAAGCCTGTCTTAATGAACTGGAACCCAAAGGCGAGCGCCCGCCCCTGAGCCTGGAGGCGTTCGAAGGTCTGGTCACCGGTGTCATCGACCTGGTGTTCGAACACGAAGGCCGATACTGGATCGCCGACTTCAAAAGCGATTTTCTCGGCGCCCGCCTGAGGGACTACGGCCCGAAGCGGATGGGCGAGGAGATCCGCCAGCGCCGTTACGATCTCCAGTACGCCCTCTACACCCTGGCCCTGCACCGCTATCTGAGGGTGCGCCTGAGGGACTACGATTACGCCACTCACTTTGGCGGGGTGTTCTACCTCTTCCTGCGCGGGATGCGCCCTGGAAAGCGCCGCTACGGCATCTTTTCCACCCGCCCGCCCCGCGCCCTGATCGAACGGCTCGATACCGAGGTGTTTCCACGATGAGCGGCATGACCGATCTTTCTCCCCTGGCCCGCCATTTTCCCCGTTTCCTCGGGGCCGAAGGCCTGGTGGAACGCACCGTGGCCTGGCTGGTGGAACGCTGTCAGGCCGGGGAAACCTGTCTGGATCTCAACGCCTGGGCCGGGCGTCCTTTGGGGGAGGACGGCCCCCTTTGTCCGGATATAAATGCCTGGCGTGAGCAACTGCTGGCCCATCCCCACATCGGGCCGGGAAAACCCCTGGTCCTCGACGGCCACCGCCTGTATCTGGCCCGCCACCACGAGGCGGAGAAAACCATCGCCGAGGGCATTCTCGCACGGCTGGAATTCGATTCTCTGGCCGAGACTGACAAGATCCGTCCCACCCTCAAAAAGCTGTTTCCCGAAAGCGGCGAGCAGAAGACCGCCGTGGCCGTGGCCTGCGCCCGCCGTTTTGCGGTCATCACCGGCGGTCCCGGCACCGGCAAGACCACCACGGTGCTGCGCCTGATCGCCCTGTGGCAACATCTGCGCCCGGGGCTGCGCCTGGGACTGGCGGCCCCCACGGGCAAGGCCGCCGGCCGCCTGGCCGAGTCGCTGGCGGCCGGCAGGGCGGGCCTGCCGCCGGGATTCGGGGCCGGGATTCCGGAGCGGGCGGCCACCCTGCACCGGCTGCTGGGCATCGGCCGCGCCGATCCCCACGGGCCGGACCATCCCCTCCCCCTCGACGCCCTGATCGTCGATGAGGCCTCGATGGTGGACCAGGAGCTGATGGCCCGCCTGATGGCCGCGCTGCCGCCGCAATCCCGGCTGATCCTGCTGGGCGACCGTCATCAGCTGGCCTCGGTGGAAGCCGGCAGCGTGCTGGGAGACATCACCGGCCGGGGCCGGCGTCTGGCCTACAGCCAGGAGATGGCCGCCTGGCTCGAACGGCTGGAGGCCGATCCGGGCGACGATCCCGAGCTGTTCGGGGGCATTCACGACGCCATCGTGGAGCTGCGCCGCAGCCACCGCTTTTCCAGCGACCAGGGAATCGGGCGCCTGGCGCAGGCGGTGCGGGAAGGCAAAACCGCCGCCGCGAAAGCCTGCCTGAAAGAGGAGAAAGAGGTGGATTTCTGGCCGCAGGCCGATGAAGCGCCGGACCGGCACGTGCTCAAATGGATGGACCGCCATTACCGCCCGGTGCTCGAGGCGTCCACGGTGGGAGAAGCCCTGGCGGCGCTGGCCAAATCCCGGGTCCTGACCGCCGTGCACGCAGGTCCCTGGGGGGAGGAGGGACTGACGACCCGGTTCGAGACCGGCCTCTCCCGGTGGGGGAAGATCGCCGATCCCGCCCGCCCCTATCACGGCTTGCCGATCCTCATCACCCGCAACGATTACGAAACCGGACTGTTCAACGGCGACATCGGCATTCTCTGGCAAGAGGAAGGCCATCTCCGCGCCTGCTTCCCCAGCGGCGATGAAATCCGCCGCATTCCTCTGCGCCAGCTCCCCCACTGGCAAAAGGCCTGGGCCATGACCGTCCACCGCGCCCAGGGCTCGGAGTTCGATGCGGTGCTGCTGCTCCTGCCGCCGCCGGAAACGCCGGTGCTGACCCGGGAACTGATCTACACGGGAATCACCCGGGCCCGAAAACGCTGCATCCTGGCCGGGCCGAAAAACGCGCTGGAGACAGGATTAAAAAGGCAGGTCGAGCGCGCCTCCGGCCTAGCCGAGCGGTTGGGGTGGGAATAGATGTTCTGCCTGAACCTCCCCACGCCTAAAGGCAGGGGGTTCTGGCGGAAACCGCCGCCGCCTCTCTTCCATCCCTTCCGGGCATGAAAGCCTTGGGTTTGGCTGTCCCGCCTTCTCCGGACGACCCGCTCTGCCTCCGAAAAGCCCCGAAGGTGGCAGGAACCTTGCCCTTGCCATCGCAGGTTGCTCGCCTCCACGCCGCCCGAAGGAGCGGTTCCGCACCCGGCCAGCGCTCGCGCGCCAGCCCCACGTGGAGGGCCTCTCCTTCAACGCAGCGGGCCAGAAACGCGCTGTAGAGGTCGCGTTGCATGACAACACCACACCCGCAGGCGTGGATGCGTTGGGAGAGGGGCTTTTTCTCGACCGACCCGCAGTGGTGGCACACCTGGCTCAACCGGGTGGTGCGGGTCGGAAAGGTTTCCAGCCTCCCGCCGGCGCTTTCAGCCTTGCGGTTCAGCCGGTTCAGAAACAGGGACGGCGCCCGGTCGCGGATACTGCGCCCGAAGCGCTTTTGCCAGGCCCGGATGGAGACGGCTTCGGTCTTGAAGACCCGTCCCATAGCCATGAGCCTATTGGCCAGCCGGCCGTGTTCGGTCTTGCGGGCTTCTGCCATACGGCGCTGCAATTCCCGAAGCTCGGCCTGGAGCCTCAGATAGCCGTGGGAATGGACCCAGCGCTGGGGGCCTTTCTTGACCGTCCCATCCGGGTGGTAGTTGTCGGGGTTGGTGGCCCGCCGGGAGCGGTCCATGGCCCGTTGAATCCGCCGGATCTTCCTGCCCAGATATTCGACCGAGGGGCAGAAGGGTTCCAGCAGGGCTTCTTCTTCCCCCACCGCGGCGATGGTGGAGGGGCCGATGTCCAGGCCCACGTCGCCTTCGCCGATGGGGTGCTTGTCCTTCCACTTGGGCCGGCCTTCCAGCACCAGCTGGACGTACCAGCGCCGCCGCCCCCGAAGCTGGCGCCACACCAGCCGGACGTACTTGACCCGGCATTGCAGGGCGAAGGTTTGCACACCATGCTTGTCCTTACGGTCGAACAGGGGGCGCAGCACCACTCCCTTCCATTCCACCCGGTCGCCGCGCCAGCGGATGCCTGCCGCGTTGCTCTTGCCTTCGACCGATTGCAGCGCCTTGATCCGGCCCTTGAACCGGGGCCGGCCCCGCTTGCCTAAGCGGTACTGCTCCACCGCGTTGAAGGCCCGGAGGGCTGTCTTCTGGGTGACGTGAGCGTCGAGATGATCGCCAATCCAGCAGGCATTCTTGCAGGCCGTGCCATACGCCTCGATGGCATGGGCGCTGAAACCGAAACGCTGTTGCAGCCCGTCGAACGCCGCCCGCCTTGCCTGCTTCTGCTCCCTGGGTATCTGCTGGGCCGCCTGCCAATCCCTGGAGGACCGCATCCGGTCCAACCGCCGCAGGGCCTCCCCCAGGCAGGCGTTGTACAGCTGCCTTGCCGCCTCGAAGCGGGCCATCAAAACACGCTCTGCCGCCCTATCGACCCGAAGGGCAGTTCCAGAACGAACGAGGGCGATGGGCTGCGCTTGGACATGGCGATAGTATACAACCAGCTACAGGGCGCCGCTTATCCCTAGCCTTCCGGCAGGGGCTTGCGCGGCGCTATTCGGTCAACCCGGCGCAGGACGATGAGGCACACGATCAGCCTGGCGATAGCGCATTGGCTGCGTGAAAAGTGACACCACCGTGTCGTCTTAATCCCTTTTCAAACAGGTCGCTTTCTAGACTATGGTCGCCGCATCGGAACCTTTTTCGGGTTTGAGTCTTAATCCCTTTTCAAACAGGTCGCTTTCTAGACACCCGGGGGCGCTTGAGGAACTTGCTGGTGCTGGGTCTTAATCCCTTTTCAAACAGGTCGCTTTCTAGACGAATGAGCTGATAACGTTTGCCGAAGAACTGAAGTCTTAATCCCTTTTCAAACAGGTCGCTTTCTAGACTGCACCCTCCTTTTTTCCTCAATGAAATCAAATCGTTACAGAGCCAGTTCGAGAGAATCATTCTCATTTGGGTCGAGCAATGGTTATATGCCGATAACTACTGGTAATGAGGACACTCCCTCGCTCATTGGTCAAATTTAGCCCCATTCAGCGGTGTTGGCAAGTCCAGGCCGGGCAGCAGGATGCCGTCCGGCCACAGAGGCTTGCCCCACCATTGCCAATCGGGACGGCGGGGCAGCGGATAGATGCGCACGTCGTCGTGGCGGGGATCGATCATTTCCAGCAGGGCGGCGGCGAGCCGCTGGCGTCCCGGGGCGTCGAGGAAAAGCAGGAACACCGAATACTGCAACGGCAGCCCCAATTTCTTCAGATAGCGGTGGACCCGCTGCAGGCGGCGGGGATCGGCGATATCGTAGCAAACCAGATGGGGGTGCTTGGCGTGCAGGCTCATGAAATCGGGCCCTCCTGTTCCAGCCAGCGCCACAGCTGGCCGACGAGTTGACGCATTCGGGTGTCGAGGAGGTCGGCGTGGCGCTGATAGGCGGCCACCCGGCGACGGGGCGTGTCGGCGTCCGCCAGCCGCCCGTTCAGGGCCAGGCGCCACAATTCCCATTCCAGAACGCCGCCCAGATAGGCGGCCAGCCCGGCCCAACCGGGGCCGGCTTCCAGCAGGGACGGGTCGATACGGTAGCTGGTGAGCACCTCGACCAGCTGGGCCAGCAACAGCGGCTTGAGCGGCGTGACCGGTTCGGGGGTGTCGTGGCGCTGCCGCCACCCTTGACGCAGATACCGGCGCACGGTGCGGATGCGCAGGTCCGGGGGATCGAGCCGGTGGCGACGCAGCAGCTTCAGCAGGCGGCAGCGGCTCTGGCTGCGGAACCAGTCCACCAGCCGCGCCGGGCCTTCGGGGCTGGCGACGACCCCTTCGAGCAATTCGTTCAGAGGGCTGTAGTGGGGCCAGGCGCTGATGCAGAGGCCGACGGCCCGCCCCTCCGAGTCGAGGAAGGTGACGGGCACGCCGGTCTGGAGGCATTGCAGCAGGGCGGCGGTGCTCCATTGAATCCGGCCGCGGCTGACGATGCGCGCCAGGCGGGCGAGCGGCAGGAAGCGGTCCGCTTCGTGGCGGCTGTGAATGCGCAGGGCCGGGCCTTCGAGGGTGACCCGGACGACGCCGGGACTGTTGAGATAGACGGGTTGCAGCATCACAGCCTCTCCAGACGCTGGATCAGGTGGCGGATTTGACGGCGCAGGCTGCGCTCGACCGGCGGCATGCCTTTTTCGAAAGCGCCGAAGAAGCGCTGGCGGCCGGCCTTGCCGAGGCGGACGCTGTCCCCCTGGCGGGAGAAATGACCAGCTTCCAGCCAGCGCTGCCCGAACCACCCGGCCACCCACCGTTCGATGCAGGGGCGCCAGGGTTCGATCAGGTCGCAGGCGAGGGATTCGCGCCCCCAGGCCGGTTCGTGGTAGAAGCCGATCATCGGGTCCAGGCCGGCGCTCCATGCGGCCTGGACGGCGCGGCTGTGCAGCAAGGCATACCCCAGGGACAGGCAGGCGTTGACCGGATCGGGCGGCGGGCGGCGGCGCCGGCCGTCGAAGCCCAGGTGGTCCGGAAACAGGCGCCGGTAGGCGGCGAAGAACGCCCGTCCCGCGCTGCCTTCCAGACCGCGCAGGCCGGCCGGGTCGGCCATCCCGTCCAGGCGCGTCAGGATCCCTTGCAAGCGCCGGCGGGCGGCATCGCAGGAGGGGCAGGACGACGAGGCCAGCCAGCGCAGCTGGCGCTGCAGTTTGGCCCGCACCAGGGCGCGGGCGATTTCGAGCCGGAAGGCGGTGTCCTGAGCGGCGCGGTACTGCGCCAGGCGCAGCCCGGCGTCGGGCTGGTGACCGCCCAGCACCAGGGCGCGGCGGCGGCAGCGGTGGGGATCGAGCAGGACCACGGCGATGCCGGCTTCCGCCAGCCGGTTCAGGGTGCCGCTGTCGAGCTCGCTTTTGGCGGTGATGACCAGGCGGCGCAGCAGGCGGGCCGGTACGGTGCGGCGGCCGGCGGGGGATTCCAGCACCAGACTGCCGCTTTGCAGGCGGATGCGGGTGCCGCTGTGATCCACGTACACGGTGGCCATGAAAGCCCTCCATCGGCTCGGCGATGGAGGAAATCTACCCCAGGCGGGCGGAAAAAACTCAGGCGGCAGGCTTGCCGTCCAGGCGGTAGCGCCCCAGCCCCATGCTGGCCCCTTTGCCGGCGTGGAGCCATTGGCCGGCGGCGAGCCAGGGCCAGAAAGGTTCCAGATCTTCGGCGCGGAAATCGATCCACCCCAGCAGCCCGCCCATCTGCATCCTGGTGCGCTGGCGGGCGGAATAGCGGGTCCAGTCGTACCAGCGCAGATCGCATTCGAGGGGGCGGACCGCGCCGGCCCGCGCCACCAGGGCGCGGAAGTCGGCCTCGAGCGGCCCGTCGCCGTGGAAATGCTGCAACAGCGACAGCCGCCGCAACAGGCTGGCGATCAGGCCGCGGAAGGAGAAGCCGGCGGCGCCCATCAGCCGGCCCTGGTGTTTGATGCGCAGCGGGGTTTCCAGCACCATCCGGCAGCGCTCCGCCGGTGGCGGCGGCAGGACGGGGACGGCGGGCGGCCGGGGGGTGAGCGGTTCTCCCTCGCGGTGGATCGCCCGCCAGCCGGCATCATCGGCCTGCGCCACCGCTTCCAGTTTGAAGCGGCTGCGCGTCTTTCCCACGCCCTGCCGCCCCATCACCCGCCAGGCATGGACGATATAGGGCAACTGGGCGTTGGCGCGGCCGATCAGGGTCAGGTCCACCTGGAACGGCTGGCCCGGCGCGTAACTGCCGCCACCGGTCGCCTCCGGGTGGATGATGAAGGGATGCGGGGCGGCGGGATAATCGGCCAGCAGCGGGGTGTCTTCCGGCGGCGGGGTCTCGAAGATGTCGCTGTAGGCGCACTGGCGCCACAGCAGGCATTGACGGCAGTCGCGCATCCGGGTGACGCAGACGGTGCGCTTGAGGGCGTGGCCGAAGGCTCCGCGCCAGGTGGAACCGGCATAGTGCGGCAGGCGGATCGGGTCGAGGGCGCGGCAGTGGAAGCGGTACCGGACCAGCGGGATGCGGGGCGATTGCATGGCGGCCTCCGTCGTCAGCCGATGTAGAACCACTCGGGATCGGCGGGCGGCACGGCCCGGCCCAGGGCGGTCACCGTCTGGCGGGGATCCAGCCGCAGGATCAGAAGACGGTCGCGGGCCTCGTCGAGCACCTGGCTCAGATCGGCGATCAGATGGCCTTTCTCCGCCGCCGTCACCCAGCATTCGTGCACCGACTTCTGGCCCCCGGTGGCGTAACGGCGGGTGATATGGAGCGCGGCGCGCAGGCGTTTGGCGTCGCTGACGTCGTAGGCGGCCAGATGCAGACGGCGGTGGATTTTCACGGCATCATCCTCAGGGGACCGAAGTTTCGGTAGGCGCCGCCCTGGTAATGATAGAGCAACAACGGCGCGGCGTTGGCGAATTCCGCTCCCACCAGGGCGGCGGCGAAGGCGGGACCGGCGTGGAAATAGTGGACCCGGTCGGCCCCGCTGGCCAGGATGCGCCTGGCGGTGCAGCGTATTTCGTCCTGCAGGGCGGGAACCTCCGCCGGCGTCAGCGCCTTTTCGCGGCTGATGACGAAGACCCGCTCTTCGGGGATGTCCTTGAGGGCGTCGCTGTGGGCGCGAAAGTGCTCCACCTGGGTGCGGATCTCCTTTCCCGGCAGCAGATCCAGCACCAGGATCGCCGGGCGCCGGCCCGGCTGACGGCGCACCTCGTCGAACCAGCGCTTCCGGCGGCGGCGTTCGCCGAAGACGACCTCGTACCAGGTCCAGAACACCGGCAGGGTGGCGATCAGCCCCAGCACCACGCCGACAGGATCGAGCCAGGTCACGACGAAATCGGCGAAAACGGACCACATGCGCTTGCTGCCTCTCCAGAAAAGGTGGAACGGTCAAAGGTGAACGATTTCCAGGCCGGACCAGTGCCGTTGCAGGTATTCCGCCACCAGCCGCCGGTGGCAGTGCTGCGGGGTGGGCTCGCTGCAGAGCAGGCAGGCCGATTCGAACAGCGCCGGGGCGAAACGCGACTCCACCTGCCGCTCCCGCAGCAGGGCCAGAAAGCGGCGCTCATACTCGGCCCAAGCGCCGCCGTGCTTCTTGTAGGCGTCCAGAATGGCGCGGGTCGGGGCCAGCTCCGGCAGATGGCGGTAGTCGATGCCGGCCAGGGCGCGGAGAAAGAACGGCAGATCGCGCTGCTTGGCGAAACCGGCCAGCTGGGAGCCGGGATTGAGGCGGATGTCGAGCAGGCGCTTGACGCCGGCCTGCTGCAACCGGCCGAAGAATGCCTCGGCGCTTTTTTGGGTGAAACCGATGGTGAACACTTTCACGGGCGGCCTCCTGTGGGTTTCCGGTAGGCGGCTTCCTCCGCCCGGCGGCGGTAGGCGAGCATGAGCCGCTGCGCGCGCGGCTCCCCGAACAGATCGTCGGCCAGACCCAAAAGGGACAGCAGCCGCTCTTCCGTCTGCCGATGCGGTTCCAGCCCGCCGTCGGCCAGAATGTGCCCCACCTCGACGCCCGCCTCCTGCAGCCGGGGGGCGATCAGCAGGCCGCGGTGGCAGTCCAGCGGGTCGCGTTCGGCGCACAGCAGGGCGATCCGGTAGGCCGCCATCCCCTGGCGCAGGCGGTCGATGCCGCTACGGAAAGGCTCACTGGCGGCGAGTTTCCCGTAATCCACCCGGCCGGTTTCGTCGTAATGGTCCGGATCAGCGCTACGGCCGCCCAGTTCCCTGCCCAGAAAGACGTAGGCGATGCCCTGTTCCTGCAGCCAGCCCTTCAACGCCTTCCGGCTGTAATGGGGGAAGCGCCGGCTGTAGGGCTGGGAGCGCACATCGGCGACCGCAGTGACGCCATGGCGGCGCAACAACGTCAACAGGGCGTCCGGTTCGTGGCTGGAGTGGCCGATCGTGTAAATCATCGGTAACGTCGTTCCCATAGGATGGCAGCGATGAGTTTATAACAATAACCCTTGAAGTCCTCCCCCAAACTGATGCAGAGGATTACGTTCTGCAAAGGCCGCCCGCACAGATAGCGGACATGGCAGCACCGCCAGCGGCGGTCCGTGACGCAAAGATCGTAGTCCATGCCCTGGTAGCGGAATTGGCCGCGCAGTTTGCCTTCGTCGGTGACGGTCAGATCCAGCCGGTCCACGGCGATCAGACGCAGGGACTCGGAGGCGGTTCCGGCAGGCACCCGGTCATTCAGGCCACAGCTGCTGTGATGGCCGGACTGCCACAAAGGCGCCGGAGGATCGAGAAAATCCGTCAACCCGGACCAGGGCAGGTGGCCTAACATACGCCAATGGCCTTCTCCGAGCAGGTAATTTTCCCGTTGATGCCCAAGAGGAACCCGGCCGGCCAAAGGCATTTCGACGACGGCGCCGGGCTGAAGCGCCCGCCGTGGCAGCGCCCCGCCGCCGGCGTCAGCGACCGGACGGACCCACTGGCCGGGCCGGCTTCCGTCCCAGATTTTCCCGGCGATGCAGGAACCTTGGTGCTTGTAGGAATTGGCCAGACAGACGATCGAAACGCGCAACATAACGCCCCCGTTGCAGTGAGAACGGAGGGCATTTTGGAAAAGCGGGCGCCATTTGTCAGAAGCGGCAGGCTTGCCGGCGTTGTCAGACCGGCCCCGCATCCTTTACGCTAGCCGGCGAAGCGATTTCAGCCGGAGGCCCGCCTTGCCCGACCCGAACCGTCCCGAAACCTATCCCCGCCGCATTCTGCTGGCGGTCACGGGCCTGTCCCCCCAGGTGGTCACCGAGACCCTGTATGCCCTGGCGGTCCGCCGCCGGCCTGCCTTCGTGCCCACGGAAATCGTGGTCGTCACCACCAGCGCCGGGGCCGAGTACGTCCGCCTCGACCTGCTCTCCGAGGAGCCCGGCTGGTTCCACCGCCTGCGGCGGGACTACGACCTGCCGGACATCGCCTTCGACGGCGGCCGGATCCGCGTCATTCCCGGCCCCGACGGCCGGCCCCTGGAGGACATCCGCACCCCCGCCGACAACGAAAGCGCCGCCGATTTTCTCGCCAACACGGTCAGGGAACTGAGCGCCGATCCCGATGCCGCCCTCCACGTCTCCATCGCCGGCGGCCGCAAGACCCTGGGCTATTACGCCGGTTACGCCCTATCCCTGTTCGGCCGTCCCCAGGACCGGCTCAGCCACGTGCTGGTGTCGCCGCCGTTCGAGTCCCACCCCCAGTTCTTCTATCCCACCCCCTGCCAGCGCATCGTCCATTCCCTCGACAAGCGGCAGATCCCCCTGGACTGCAAGCAGGCCGAGGTGACCCTGGCGGAGATTCCCTTCGTCAGCCTGCGCCACGGCTTCGATGAGCGGCTGCTGCACGGGGAAGTCCGCTTTTGCGAGGCGGTGACGGCCGCCCGCAGGGCGCTGGCGCCGCCCCGGCTGGTCATCGACCTGGCCGGCCAACGCATTCAGGCTGCCGGCCGGATCGTTCCTCTGCGCCCGGCGGACCTGGCATTGCTGAGCGTTTTCGCCCGCCGCGCCCTGGCCGAAGAATCCCCGCTGCAGGCGCCGCCCAAGGGCGTGCCCGATCCCGAATGGGGCCGGCTTTTCCTGGCGGAATACCGGCTGATCCGCGGGGGCGAGCTGGAAGACCGGGAAAGCACCGAAAGGGCGCTGGCAAACGGCATGGACGGGGACTACTTTTCCCAGCGCAAGGCCAAGCTGCACCGGGCCTTGAGAAAGGCCCTGGGACCGGCGGCCGGGCCCTATCTCATCCACGACGGCGGCGCCCGCCCCCGCCGTTACCGCCTCAGGCTGCCGCCTGAGGCCATCTGTTACCAGACCCTGGACGGCAAGCCTGCCACCGCTGACAGGCCGCCGCCGGCAGGCCACCATTGACTCCATCACCATCATCCAAGGAAAGCCGGTCATGCGCGAAACCCAGCCAAACTGCCGCACCACCTTTTTCGTCTCCCGCCATCCGGGGGCGGTGGAATGGGCCCGGCGGCAGGGGCTTCGGATCGACCGCCAGGTGGATCATCTGGATGTGGAAGAGATCCAGCCGGGCGACACCGTCATCGGCACCCTGCCGGTCCATCTGGCCGCCCAAGTGTGCCGCCGCGGGGCGAGGTATCTACACTTGTCATTGGAGATTCCCCCCGAGGCCCGGGGGCGGGAGCTGAGCGCCGAGGAGCTGGACAAATATGGGGCCAGGCTGGAGGAATATGAGATTCGCAAAATCCAAGGAACGGCGTAAGGTTGCAACCGTTTCGAGCGGGGCAGGTGGCGATGTCCGGGTTACTCCCAGACGGTTTTGATCGGATAGCGGCGGATGTGATCGTCCGGCGTGACGATGGCCAGGCCATGTTCGATGGCCTGACAGATGAGCAGGCGGTCGAAGGGATCTTTGTGTACGAATGGCAGGGTTTCCACGTGCGCCACGCTGGTTTCATCAAGCAACAGAGGCCTGATGTCATGGGCATCACGTTGTTCAACCAAGTGACGCCAGGCTGGACCCGGCGCCCGAATTTCCAGCCGCCCTGCGGCATATTTCGCAGTGGCCTCCCACAACGAAATAGTGCTGAGAAACAGCGTATTGTCTGGGTCGATAAGCAGCTTGCGTATCGCGGGACGAATCTTGGGTTCGTCCCAGATCATCCAGAGAAAGGTGCAGGTATCGAGCAACAAATTCACGGTTTCTCCGGCTTCCAGGCAGGATTGAGCGGGTCGCCGGGCAGCATCTTTTCACCGGTGAACAGGGCCAGGTCTTCGTCGTCCAGCGGGTCATTGAAATCCTCGGGCACATGGCCCATGCCTCTGGCCAGACCAAAGGGACGGCACTTCTTCGGCTGCTCGGGCGCCACCGCCACCAACCGCGCCACCGGCCTGTTGCGCCGGGCGATGACGATTTCCTCGCCCCGCTCCACGGCGGCAAGATATTCGGACAGATGCGCCTTGGCCTCGTGCACGTTGACGATTTTCATTGACAATGACCTCCTAATTGACCAACCGAGGGGATACTAGACCATGTTTCAAAGCAAGGCAATGATGTTTCTCAACGCCGTCAGCCCCAGGCATGGGGGCGAAGGACTGGCGCCATGAAAACCAAGCTGGAACCAAGCTGCCGGGTGGCCTTTGCCGCCTACGTCCACGACCTGGGCAAACTGGCCGAGCGGGCGCGGATCGGGGAGGCCGAGGCCAAAGACGCCGAGGGAAACTCGGTAGCCGATCGCAACAAGCAGCAGTACTGCCCGGGCTGGAACGGGCGCTGGTCCCACGTCCACGCCGCCTATACGGCCATCGCCCTGGATTTGATCGAGGACGATCTGCCACCGCTCAAAGGGCGCGACGTCTCTCCCTTCGCCGCCTGGGGGGAAAGGAACGTGGACGATTCCCTCATCAACGCCGCGGCGATGCATCACAAACCGCAAACCTTCCTGCAATGGATCGTCGCCACCGCCGACCGGGTGGCCTCCGGTTTCGAACGGGAGGAATTCGACCGTTACAACCAGGCCGAGGAAGGCGCCAGCACCGGCCGCGACCACTACACCGCCCGCCTTCTGACCCTGTTCGAGCAGATCCGCCTGGACGGCGAGGCCCCTCGGAACCGGGCCGATTTCCGCTGGCGTTATCCCCTCGAGCCCCTGAGCGTCGCGGCCCTGTTCCCCCAGCCGGCGGACGCCTGCGAAGGCAACGACCGCCAGGCCGCCCAGGCGGAATACCGCCGCCTGTGGGACGGCTTCCGCCGGGCCCTGAAGGAGATTCCGGCCAGCCACCGAGACGACTGGGCCCTGTGGCTGGACCATTTCGATTCCCTGTGGGCCGCCTTCGCCCATGCCGTTCCCGCCGCCACCGCCGGCAAGGTGCGCCCGGAGGTGTCCCTCTACGACCATTCCCGCACCGCCTCGGCCCTGGCCACGGCGCTGTGGCGCTGGCACGACGACCGCGGCGACGACCCGAAGGCCGCAGCGGAAGCGATGCGCACCCGCAGCGACTGGGACGAGAACAAGTTCCTGCTGGTGCTCGGCGATTTCTACGGCATCCAGGACTTCATCTTCACCAGCGGCGGCGAAACCCAGCGCCAGGCGGCCAAATTGCTGCGGGGGCGTTCCTTCTACGTTTCCCTGCTGTGCGAATGCGCCGCCTTAAGGATTCTCGAAGAATTGGGCCTGCCGCCCACCAGTCAGGTGATAAACGCCGCCGGCAAATTCCTCATCGTCGCCCCCAACACCGAGGCGGTGCGCCGGCGGCTGGCGGCCATCCAGCGGCAATTCGACCGCTGGTTCCTGGAGCGGACCTACGCCGCCTCCGGCATCGGCATCGCCTGGCAGGCGGCCTGCTGCAACGATTTCCTCCACCGCCGCGGCGAGACGGAGCGCCCGTTCGCAAGGCTCTTAAAGCGCCTGTTCGATCGCCTGGAGGACAAAAAGTCCCAGCGTCTGAACCTGTGCGCCCCGCAGGCGCCGGAAGCGGTGTTCAAGGGTTTTCTTGATGCCTTCGACAACGAAAAGGGCGTCTGCGCCATCGACGGCCGCTCGCCGGCCAGCGAAAAGCTGGAAGGCGCCGAAAACCGGTACATCAGCCCCCTGGCCGCCGACCAGATCGATACCGGCAAATGGCTGGCCCACCACGACCGCCTGCTGGTGACGACCCGCGCCATCGATCACCATACCCTGCGGCTCGACTTGTTCGGTTACCACATCAGCTTCACCGGTCCCGAGGAGGCCAGCGGCAGGTTCGGCCCCCTGGTGAGGGAGGGGGCGCTGCGGCGGGCCTGGGATTTCAGCCTGCCGCAGGGCAAACGGACACCGCTGTTTTCCGGTTACGCCCGCCGTTTCATCAACGCCTATGTCCCCCTGCTCGGCGATTTGAACCAGTACGACCGTGACCGCTACCGGGACATCGAGCTCCCTGGAGACTGGGACCCCAGGGCCCCCAAGACCTTTGAGCACCTGGCCCGCGACGACCTGCGCCCGGAAGGCGACGGCTGGGTCGGCACCGAGGCGCTGACGGTGCTCAAGGGGGACGTGGACAATCTGGGACTGATCTTCCAGAAGGGCCTGGAACAGCCGAGCTTTGCCAAATGGGCCAGCCTGTCGCGGCAGATGAACGCCTTTTTCGCCGTATGGCTGCCCTGGTACTGCCGGGAACACTATCGAGACACCTACACCGTATTCGCCGGCGGCGACGACTTTTTCCTCATCGGCCCGTGGTACAGCACCATCCGCCTGGCCCGCGACATGCGCGACCGCTTCCATCGTTACGTGGCGAAAAATCCCGGGCTGCATTTTTCCGCCGGGCTGTCCATGACCAAACCCGGCCAGCCGGTGCGGCAACTGGGAAAGACGGCCGAAGACGCCCTGGAAGACGCCAAGGCCCTTCCGGGAAAGAACGCCGTCACCCTGTTCCACCAGAGCGTCTCCTGGGACGAGTTCGAACAGCTGTGGCAGGTCAAGGAAGGGATCGAACACTGCGATCTCGACCTCAGCACCGCCTATCTGTACCGCCTCCAGGAACTGGCTCACCTGGCTGGAAACGTGCACGAGCGGCCCGAGAACGCCATCTGGAAATCCTGGTTCAGCTACCGCACCTTCAGGATGCTGGAGCGGATGCGCGGGTTGAGTGACCAGGAACGCCGCCGCCGGATGGCCGAGCTTTGGAAAGTCCTGGGAGAGCCCATCGAGCGCTTCGGCAGCCGCTTCGTCATTCCCCTGTTCATCCATCTGTATCAGCAGCGTCACTGAGGAGCCATGCCATGAACCATCAACAACGAAAATCCTCGCACCGCAGGGAGGACCGCACCTTGGGATTCACCGTCCAATTCCGCACCGAAGACGGCAAAATCCACCCGGAGCTGTTTGACAAGACCGCCCATAAAGCCGCCGAAACCGTGGCTGACTGTAAAAAGGAAGTGAACAAGTCCACCCAGCTGCGCCGCTTCTATGACGAGCTGGTGATGTGGGAGGAGAAGACGACCCAGAACCGGGACAAGTTCGAAGATTACCTGCCCTTTATCCGCATGCTCAAAGCCAAGGCCGCCTACGCCCAGGGGCGCAAGCTGGTGGACGGTCGCTTCGTCGATCTGCTTGACCAGACCATCGACTTCGTCCGGACCGCCGACGACCTGCGCATCGCCAAACTGTTTCTCGAAGCCTTCCTGGGCTTCTACAAGCTGGAGAAAGGAGACTGACGTCAACCACCCCTCCCTGAAGGGAGGGGCTTGCGGGGAAACCTGCAAGCCCGGGGTTGAACAGGGAAAGCGGTAACCAACCCGCTACGTTGCAGGTAAGGCCAAAAGACCCACCCTGGGATGCTTCCTCAGTCCCAGGCTCTGGAAGTCCCGGTTGCAGACAAGGGCCGGGTACCCACGAAATGGATCGGGACAGACGGCCGGCTTGCAACATTCCCGAAGGGAGACACCCTGAAATGGGTGCGTTACCAGGCCCGTAAGGGCAGAGCCGCAAGGCCCGGCCGGGTGAAAAGCCCGGCACCTGTTTCGTGTTTAACAACTTGAAGGAGGCCGCGCTTTCCTCCTTCGCCTTTCGGCGGGGGAAACCTGCGCGGGAAATAGATGAAGCTCGACAAAATCGCCAATCTCGAAGGCACCATCGAATTGGTCACCGGCCTGCACATCGGCTCCGGCAACGCCGAGATGCACATCGGCGGCACCGACAGCCCGGTGATCAAGAACCCGGTCACCGGTCAGCCCTACATTCCCGGCTCCAGCCTCAAGGGCAAGATGCGCAGTCTGATGGAATGGCACGCCGGGGTGGTGGCAGTGGCCCGGGGCAAGCCGCTCGGAATCCAGCATCTCGACCAGCTCGATGGCAACCGCGAGGCCGGCCTGACCATTCTCAAGCTGTTCGGCTATGCACCTACCGGCGGCGGCATGGACCGCGACATGGAGGCGCTGGTCACCGAAATCGGCCCCACCCGCCTGTCGTTCTGGGACTGCGGGCTCGATCCGGCCTGGGTCGAGGAGATGCAGGAAAAGAACCTGCTTTTGACCGAAACCAAGATGGAGAACATGATCGACCGTATCCGCGGCGTGGCCGAACATCCCCGCAACACCGAGCGGGTGCCGGCCGGGGCCCGGTTCAATTTCCGCCTCACCCTCAAGGTGATCGACGGCGAGGACCTTTTGCCGCCGGTGCTGCGCGGCCTCAAGCTGGTGGAGCTTTCGGGGCTGGGCGGGTCGGTCTCGCGCGGTTACGGCAAGATCGCCTTCAGGGATCTGCATCTGGACGGCCAACCGATCCAGGACCGCTTGAACGACATCCAGCTGTGAGGAAACAAATCATGAGGGAACTGGAGAAAATCATCGAACTGATCGCTCAATTGCCTCCCGACAAGCAAGAGGAGGTGGCCGACTTCGTGGAATTTTTGAGTAAAAAACAGGCGCACCGGCCACCGCCTTCCACCCCCTTGGTCAATGAAGCGCTCTTTGGTCTCTGGAAGGCGCGCGAAGACATGAAGGACAGTGTGGAATACGTCCGGCGACTGCGCGAAAAGGAATGGGGACCTGAAACGTGAACGACCGCATTCTGCTGGATACCGATGTGCTGATCGAATTTTCCCGCGGGAATGAGGCGGTTGCTGAACAATTGGCTGCCTGGGAGAAAAACGATCTTGTAATGGTCAGCGACATCACCTGGATGGAAATGATGGTCGGCGCACGCAACAAGCAGGACTTGCAAGCCATCGAGCATTGTCTGCGGCGATTTTATCGATTGCCCGTTACTGAACCCGTTTCCACGAAGGCCGTTGACCTGATCCGGCAATACCGATTGAGTCACGGCCTGTTGATCGCGGACGCATTGATCGCCGCCACTGCGTTGATTCATCAGGCGATGCTTGCTACCCGAAACCGGCGTGATTTTCATTATATTGCTGGGTTGACTCTAGCGAGGGTCGCTGCATGAACACCATCAAACTCACCCTCACCCCCCTGTCCCCCTTCGGCACCCCCCTCAAGGGCGACACCCTCTTCGGGCAATTGTGCTGGGCGGTGCGGAACCGTTTCGGTCAGGCGCGGTGACCGAGCTGCTCGAAGGTTATACCGAAGGCCGTCCCTTCGCAGTGGTTTCCGACGCCTTCCCCGCCGGCTTCCTGCCCCGGCCGGCACTTCCCCTGCACCATTTCGGCGAGGTGGACGCCGCCGAGCGCAAGCAGGTCAAAAAAAACCGCTGGATCGCCGGCGCGGATTTCGGGCGGCCCGTCGCCGACTGGCTTGCCCTGGCCAAAAGCGACCGGGAACTGGTGGAGCACTTCGCCGCGGAGGCTTGCCGGCGCCGGACGACCAGGTCACCCGCTGACGGCGGCTCGGATCTCATCGCCACCCGCGCCCAGCCCCACAACACCATCCACCGCCTGACCGGCACCACCGCCAGCGGGGAATTCGCCCCCTACGCCATGACCCAGTACTGGCACTGCCGGGGGATGAAGCTGGCGGTCTATCTGGCCCACGATCCTGGCCGTATCGCGGTGGACGATCTCACGACGCTGCTGCGGGACATCGGCCAGACCGGTTTCGGCCGCGACGCCAGCATCGGCCTGGGAAAATTCGAGGTGGATGCCGTGGACGGCAGCCCCTGGCCGGCCCAGGAACATGCCAACGCCTGGCTCACCCTGGCCCCCTGCGCGCCTCAGGGGTTGGAATGGAACCCATCCGGCTGCTGGTATCAGCCATTCACCCGCTTCGGCCGCCACGGCGATGCGGCCGTCCACAGCGGCCGCCCGTTCAAGACCCCGGTGCTTTTGGCCGACACCGGCGCCGTCCTCACCCCGCTCCATTTCGATTCCGGAAGGTGCTTCACCGGCCGGGGACTGGGCGGCGACGGCGGCCTGTCCAAGGCCATCCCGCAAACCGTCCACCAGGGCTACGCCCCGGTGCTGGCCATTCGTTTGGAGAGACAAGCATGAGTGGACTGCCGCGCACCCGAACCCTGTGGATCACCCCCCTGTCGCCGGTGCACATGGGCACCGGCGAGGATTACGTACCCACCAACTACGTCATCGAGGACGAGGCGCTGTTCGAGTTCGATGTCGAAGCGCTGACCAACCTCCCGGAGGCGGACCGCCGGGCGCTTGACCGCATCCTGAACGGCAAACCGGAAACGCGGATGATCAGGCAGGTCCAAGCTTTCTTCCACGAGCGCCGCGAAAGGCTCATTCCCCATGCCGTCAATCTGGTCAGGACCTGCCGGGGGGTCGCCGCCCTCTACCGGGCCCGGGTGGGCAAGGCCGCCAACGTGGAGGCCAGCGGCAAGGAAGCAATCAATCAACTGGCCATCGAACGGGCCGCCTACAACCCGGGAGACCGCCGCCTGCTGCTGCCGGGCAGTGGCCTCAAGGGGGCGATCCGCACCGCGCTGTTGGATCAGATCAACCAGGGCCGCCCTTTGCCACCCGATCTGAAAGGGGACCGGCGCGCCAATCAGAAACTCCAGGAACGGCTGTTCGGCTATAGCATGCGCGAACTCCACAAGGATCCCATGCGCCTGGTCCAGGTGAGCGACGCCCGCTGGTGCGGGCCGGAATCCCTCAACAGCGCCGAGATCCTGTTCGCCGTCAACCGCAAGAAGCAGCCGGTGACCCGAAACGGCAAAGAAGTCCGCTCCCAAGCCAAACAGGGTAATTTGCCCTTGCTCCTCGAATGCGCCGCACCTTTGCGCCTGCGCGCCTTCCGAAGCAGCCTGGCGGTGAGCGACGTCCATGCCGCAGACGACCACCCCGCCCTGCCGAAGCTACGCTTCGATTTCGAGGCCATCGCCGCCGCCTGCAACGCTTTTTATCGCCCGATCTTCGATCGCGAACTCGAACGACTCCAGGCCCGTAGCTTTCTGGACGCCTCCTGGCACCAGACCGTCCAAACTCTGCTGGACGACCCCGGCCTCCAAAAGCGCCTGGAGGAAAACTGCGCCTTCCTGCTGCGGGTGGGTCGCCACAGCGGCGCCGAATCGGTGACGTTGAACGGGGTGCGCAATATCAAAATCATGCAGGGCAAGGGACAACCGCCTGCCCGGGAACCGGAAGCCAGGACCTGGTGGCTTGCGGCCCGTGAGAAAGACGACCGGCATGGCCTGATGCCCTTCGGCTGGCTGCTGGTGGAAATGGGCCAGGCGCCGGACTGGCCCACGGCCGAATCCCTGACCGAAGCGATCCATCGGGAACAGGCCGCCTGGCTGGAAAAAGTTTTGGATCGCCGGCGGCGACTGGCCGGACAACTGGAAGCGATACGCCAGAAGGAGCAGGAAAGGGCCCGGGCCGAGGCAGAACGCCGCCGCCGCGAGGAGGAACAGGCCCGCAGGCTGGCCGCCATGAGCGAGGAGGAACGCCGGATCGAGGCGGTGCGCGCCCTGCTGGAACGCGACCGTCAGGCGAACTGCAAGGAACCCGGCGGGGAGCTCAACGAACAGCGCCTGAAACTCCTGGAGGCGGCGTTGCAATGGGAGGACGCGGAACTCCGCCGCCAGGCCGCCGATCTGCTGGAGGAAACCGCCCGTTTTCTGCCGTGGGCGAAGAAACGAAAGAAGGCGATTAGGGAAAAGCTGTCGGCATTGCGCCAGGCGTGATCAGCAATGCGTTCAGCCCCAAAGACTCCCCAGCGAAAACGCCACCGCCTCGAAGGGCGGCTGGCGCACCTCGGCATCGCCTTCCAGGATGGCCAGCAGCAGCCAGCCGGGCCGTTGGTGCGCCGTGTCGAGCACGTACACCTCCAGGGTTTGCAGGTCCGGGTCCACCAGCCACAGATGCGCCACGCCCTCCCGGGCGTACAGCGGCATCTTCACCGCCCGGTCCAGCCGCGCCGTCGAGGGCGACAGAATCTCGCACACCCAGTCCGGCGCCAGCTCGAACCAGGCAGTCCGGGGCAACTCCGGCAGCCGCTCCCGCCGCCACC
This sequence comes from Methylomarinovum tepidoasis, assembly GCF_030294985.1. Classification (NCBI taxonomy): domain Bacteria; kingdom Pseudomonadati; phylum Pseudomonadota; class Gammaproteobacteria; order Methylococcales; family Methylothermaceae; genus Methylomarinovum; species Methylomarinovum tepidoasis. The sequence continues at coordinate 1,336,822 of NZ_AP024718.1, read as the reverse complement.
CGGCCAGATCCGGCACCAGAACATCTTCTCCCAAATGCAGTTCCGGTTCATCCAGAATCCACCAGCCGCCGGGACCGTTTGGATCAAAGTCGAACGGGCCGCCGACATGATGGCCCAAGGCGGAATAAGCCCTGGCATGTCTGGGCGCCGGACGGGGATGGGTGTGCAGCACGCCGTGAATGATCTCTCCCACCCGGTTTTCCGGCAGGTCGAACAGATCCTCGTAGCGGGCAGGCTTGTGGGCAGGTTCGGCCATGGACATCCGCGCCATGCTTTAATTTCCCGATAGTTTAACAAAACCGGAAACCGTGCCATGATCACGCTGATCACCTTCCTCGGCTGGGTTCCCAAAGGGGAAAACGGCTACCGCACCACCGTCTATGAGTTTCCGGATGGCAGCCGCACCGGGTCGGTGGCCTTCTTCGGCTGGCCGTTGCAGGAGCGTTTGCAGGCCGAGCGGCTGGTCATCCTCGGCACCGCCGGCAGCATGTGGGATCACCTGTTCGAGGGGGATCTCGATCTGGGAAATGAAGCGGAGGCCACCCGCCTGAAGCTGGTCGAAGCGGTGGAAGGCAAGGCGGTCGGGGAAGATCACCTGCGGCCCCTGGCGCCGCTGCTGGCCGCAAAGCTGGGCTGCGACGTTCGCCTGGCGCTGATTCCCGAAGCGCGTGACGAACCGGGACAAGTCGCGCTGCTGCGCACCCTTGCCGGCCAGGTGCGCCGCGGCGACACGGTGCATCTGGACGTGACCCACGGTTTCCGCCACCTGCCGATGCTGGCCCTGCTCGCCGCCCTGCACCTGCGCCTGGTCAAGGACGCCGACATCGGCGGCATCTGGTACGGCAGTTTCGATCCCGACAGCGGCAAGGCTCAAGTGCTGGAACTGTCCGGCCTGCTGCACCTGGCGGATTGGCTCCAGGCCCTGGCCGTTTACGACCGGAACGGCGACTACGGCGTCTTCGCCCCGTTGCTGGGGGAAAGCGGCAAAGCGCTGCGCCAGGCGGCCTTTTACGAACGCACCACCAATCCGGTCAAGGCCCGGGAAAAGCTGGCCGGCTGGAAAGACCGCATCGACGGGAACCCGGCCTATGACCTGTTCCGCGACGATCTGCACCACCGCATCGGCTGGTGGAAACAGGGCCGCCGCCCCCAGTGGGAGGCCGAACTGGCGCGCCGCTACCTGACCCACGGTGACTGGCTGCGTGCCGCCATCTATGGCCTGGAGGCGGTCAAATCCCTGAGGATTGCAGCGGAAGGCGGCAATCTGAACGACTACGGCGACCGCACCCGGGCCGCCGAGGCCCTGCGTGCCGAATCGGAAGCGTTCCGTCTGTTGACCCAGCTACGCAACGCCATGGCCCACGGCGTCCGCAGCCGCAACGCCAAGGTCCTGGACTACCTCACCGACGCGCAGCGTCTCAGCGGCGCCCTGCAACGCCTGTTCGATGATTTGCTTCCAGAGCCATGATTTTCGTGCTATACATAACCGAAATGGTGGAAAGGGACGACTATATAACCGATATTGCATCCCTTATAACCATTGCTCGGCCCAAATGAGAATGATTCTCTCGAAGTGGCTCTGTAACGATTTGATTTCATTGAAGAAAAAAGGAGGGTGCAGTCTAGAAAGCGACCTGTTTGAAAAGGGATTAAGACGGGACCCGGATTCTGATTGTACTTGTCTGCGGTGGTCTAGAAAGCGACCTGTTTGAAAAGGGATTAAGACAAGGCCCGGACTGAAGCTACCTGTTGGGTCCCGTGTGATCATATTCCCAAGAGGAGCTATCCTTTGTTCCGTGCTTGGGATGTTCTGAGCGAGCTGATGGCAGAGTCCCAGGCCGGAAAGACGACTCAAGCTTGATGGACGAGGAGGAAGTCATGGTCATCCGTCTCCACAAGAAAGCCCGCACCACGCCCGAGATCCGCCGGGAGATCCAGAACTCCAAGCTGCCGGCCACGGTTCTGGCCAGGAAATACGGGGTTCATCGTCATACCATCCGCAAGTGGCGCCAGCGCGATTCGGTCGAGGACGCCTCGCACCGGCCCCATCGCATCCATGCCACCCTGACCCCGCAGCAGGAAGCGATCGTCGTCTGTCTGCGCGAAACCCTGCTGTTGCCCCTGGATGACCTGCTGGCGGTCGTTCATCGCTTCATCTATCCCGAGATGTCCCGCTCGGCTCTGGACCGGCTGCTGCGCCGCCATGGGGTTTCCAACCTCAAAGAACTGATCGCCGCCAAGGAAGGAGAGAACGCCCCTTCCAAGGGCAAGAAGAAGGGCTTCAAGGACTACGAGCCCGGGTTTGTCCACATCGACATCAAGTACCTGCCTAAGATGCCCGACGAGAGCCGGGGCCGTTACCTCTTCGTCGCCATCGATCGGGCCACCCGCTGGGTCTACCTGGAAATCCATCCCACCAAGGAAGCCAGGGTCGCCGCCGCCTTCCTCGAGCGCCTGATCGCCAAGGCCCCCTTCACAATCACCAAGGTCCTGACCGATAACGGCAAAGAGTTTACCGACCGCTTCTGTGCCACCGGGGAGCGCGAACCGACCGGCCGACACCTTTTCGACCAGGTCTGCCAATGCCATGGCATCGAGCACCGCCTCATCCCGCCCAAACACCCCCAGACCAACGGCATGGTAGAACGCTTCAACGGTCGGATCGCCGAAATCCTCAAAACCACTCGCTTCCAAAGCAGCCAGGATCTGGATCGGGCCCTGATGCAGTATGCCAGCGTCTACAACCATCAGATCCCCCAGAAGGCCCTGGGACACATCTCACCAGTACAGGCCCTCAAAGACTGGCAGAAGAAGCGGCCGGAGCTCTTCAAAAAACGTGTATATAATCTCACGGGGCTTGACAGCTACCAAAGACTCGCGGAGTCTAGAAAGCGACCTGTTTGAAAAGGGATTAAGACCTGGCGGCGATGTGGGCCAGTCGTAGGCCCGATAAGCGCAGCGCATCGGGCGATAAAAGATTGCCGGATGCGGTTACCGGGTGCCGGCGCATCCTTCGGGGCTTTTCGGAGGCGGAGCGGGTCGTCCGGAGAAGCTGGGACAGCCAAAGCCGAGGCTTCCATCCTGTACAGGGATGGCAGAGAGGCTGCGGTGGTTCTCATCAGCCCCCCCACCTTTGCCCAGCCGTCTTATCCTCCATGTGCTACTCGTTGCAAAAATGCTATTATTTGTTGTCCATCGGCAATTATCAGCAAACTACGAGGTCCTCATGGAGCGTCTGCAGCAGATCAAACGCCGCGCCATCATCAAAACCGGCAAATTCCTCACCCGCATGGTTGACCGTATCCTCGCCGCCCAGTCGCTGATCGGCGATGCCCCGGTGTTCGACCCGGCCCGGTTCGACTGGGTCCGGATTCTGGAACAGAACTACGAACCGATCCGCCGCGAGGCCGAGCAGCTGCTCAAAGAGCGGGAGCTGATCCCGGCCTTCCACGAGGTGTCACCGGATCAGAAACGCATCTCCAAGGGCGATCACTGGAAAACCCACATCCTTTACGGCTTCGGCCGCCGCATCGAGACCAACTGCCGGCGCTGCCCGGAAACCGCCCGGGTACTGGAACAGATCCCCGGCATGATGACCGCTTGGTTCTCGATCATCGACCCCGGCTATCACATTCCGCCCCACCGCGGCCCGAGCAAGAGCTTTGTGGTCTGTCATCTGGGGCTCATCATCCCCAAAGAAAGGGACAAATGCTATCTGCGGGTGGCCGATCGCAAACTCCACTGGGAGGAAGGCAAGTGTTTCGTGTTCGACGACACCTTCGATCACGAAGTCCGTAACGACACCGACGAGACCCGGGTGGTGTTGCTGGTGCACGTCGCCCGCCCCATGAAGCCCCTGGGGCAATGGGTCAGCCGCGCCATGCTCGCCCTCATCAAGGCGTCGCCCTATTTCAAGGACGGAGTCAAAAACATGCGCAAGTGGGAAGACCGTTATGCGGCCGCCCTCAAGCGCATGGAGAATCAACCGGTCACCACCGATGCCTGAACCGGGGCCATCGGTCGGCACGGAAGCGACAGGGAGCGCGCGCTTTCCGGACTTTTTCCTGGTCGGCGCCCCCCGCTGCGGCACCACGGCCATGAGCCACTATCTCGGCCACCATCCGCAGGTCTGCTTTTCCAAACCCAAGGAACCCCACTTCTTCAGCCTGCTGCGGCAATTGATGCCGCAGATGACGGTGGCCGACTACCTGGCCCACTGCTTCCCCCACTACGACCCGCAGCGGCACCGGGCCGTGGGGGAAGGCTCGGTGTCCTACCTTTATGACGACACCGCCATCGCCACCATCCTGCGTCACAATCCCGACGCCCGCTTCATCGTCATGGTGCGCAATCCGGTGGATTTGGTCTATTCCTACCATGCCCGCCTGGTGGCCCTGCTCGACGAGGACGAGGAAGATTTTGCCAGCGCCTGGCGCCTGCAGAAAACCCGCGCCCGCGGCGAGCGCATCCCCAAAACCTGCCGCAACCCCTTCCTGCTCCAGTACGCCGAGATCGGCCAGCTGGGCAAATACCTGGAAAGGCTGTGGAACCAGGCCGGCAGGGAACGCTGTCTGGTGCAGGTATTCGACGATTTCATCGCCGATCCGCGCCGGGTCTATCGGAACATCCTCGACTTCATCGGCGTCGAGGACGACGGCCGTGCCGAATTTCCGCCGCGGGAGAGCAACAAGGTCGCCCGCATCAAATGGTTGCAGCGCTGGCTCAAGCGGCCGCCGACACAGGTGGCCAGCTTCGCCGCCACCCTGGAGCACCAGCGCCGCCGCAAACAGGGGAAACGCAAGTCCGCCGTCAAACGCCTGCGCAAGCGGCTGTTGAAATGGAACACGGTCTATCGCCCCCGCCCCCCGCTGCCGCGGGAACTGCGCGCCGAACTGGTGGAGACCTTCGCTGCCGACATCGACCGCCTCGGGACCCTGCTGGAACGGGACCTGAGTCACTGGAAGCGGATCTAACGGAACACGCCTTCCCGGTACAGGCGCCACAACAGCCCCCAGCCGTAAATCAAGGGGTGGCGGCGGACGCGCGCGGGGACTTCGATGGTGCGGCCGGTGTGGCGGGTCAGCTTCCAGAGGATGTAATCGACCCCGCCCTGGAAGGTGAACAGGGCCTTGATCAGCCGCAGCAGCGACAACACCTTGCCCTGGATGCCGCGCACTCGCCAACGCCAGCGATACCAGCGCCTCACCGGCGTTGGGATGTCGAGACACCAAAGCGCCTGCCGGCGCCGCAGCCGATAGGGCAACCCGGCCAACAGGAAGGGCGTCAGGCGCTGATAATCATCTTGCGCCCACCGATACAGCTGCCGGGCCCGCTCCGCCGCTTTCTCGGCCCGCAGCTCGGCCCCGTAACTGTAGCGCAGGCCCGTCTGCCACAGGGTGGCGGTGTCGAAACAGGGGGGCAACAGAGGCACGGTCTCGCTGACGAAACGGGCGGCGGCGGCGACAAGACAGGCGGCGATACGCTCGGCCACCGCCCCGTCACGGCGCCAGACCAGACGGCAGGGCTGGGAGAAGCGCCCCCAAAGATAGGAATGAAACCAACCCTGGGTGCCCCGTTGGAAGTCGGCAAGGGTGAGCACGGCGTACTTGCTGCGCACCGTTCTGCCGTCGTGGCGGATTTCGGCGTAGAAGACGTTGGGCGGCAGCAGCCGATTGGCCCAGGCCAGCCAGCGGCGTTCGTAAGCCCTGGTATAATCGTCCACCAGCACGTACAGATCCACCAGGCCGTCGTAGGGATCGCCGCTGCGCAAACAGGAACCGTACATCAGCACCGCCGCCGCACCCGGATGACGCGCCGCCAGGCGTTCCGCCAGCACCCGCACCGCCTCGGGCACGGGAGTTTCGATCACTTGCCGCATCCAGGCCGATAATTCATGTCCCATCGCTTCCGTCTCGCCCATCTTTCCGATCCTCATCTCACCGATCCCCGTCCCCGCCTGCGGCAGTTGTGCAGCAAGCGCCTGCTGGGGTGGCTGTCCTGGCGCCTGCGCCGCCGCCGCGAACACCGCCCCGAGGTGCTGGCCGCGCTGGTGGCCGATCTGAGGCGGCAGGCCCCCGACCATACCGTGGTCACCGGCGATCTGACCCAGATCGGCCTGCCCCACGAATGCCGGGAGGCGGCCGCCTGGCTGGCAAGCCTTGGCCCGCCGGCACAGGTCAGCGTCATCCCCGGCAACCACGACCGCTACGTCACCGAAAACGAAGCCGATACCGTGGCCCGGTGGGCCCCCTATTGCCAGGGGGGGCGGTTTCCCTTCGTCAAGATCCTGGGTCCGGTCCGCCTGATCGGCCTCGATTCGGCGCCACCCACCGCCCCCTTTCTGGCCACCGGGGCGCTCGGAGCCGCCCAGTGCCGTCGTCTCGAGACCCTGCTGGCGGAAACCCAAGGCTGCCGCATCGTAGCCATCCATCACCCGCCCCACCCGGAAGCCGCCAAGGCCCGCAAGCGCCTCACCGACCGCGACCGGCTGCTGGCGGCGCTGCGCCGCCACGGCTGCGAACTGCTGCTGCATGGCCACACCCACCACTGGCAGCTGCACTGGCTCGAAGGGCCCGCCGGCCCCATCCCCTGCCTCGGCGTCCCCTCGGCTTCCGCCCTCGGCCGCCGGCGCGGCTACCGGGCCCGTTATCACCTCTACGACATCGAAGCGGCCGCAGACGGCTGGCGCATCGCGGTGGAAATCCGCGGGCTCGATCCGGCAAGCGGGACTTTCCGCCACGAGGGTGGCTTCCAGCTTCACTGCCGCAACTGACGCACCCACCCCAGGCTCAGCGCCAGAATCAGTCCCGTCGGCGCCAACGCCGTGAGCAGCGGCGGCAGATTCCACAACAGCCCCAGATTGGCGATCACCTGGGTGGCGAGGAAATACAACACCCCGATCACGATGGCCGCCACCACCTGCCAGCCGAATCCACCGCCGCGGGGATTGGTCGCCGCCACCGGCAGCAGGAACAGCACCATCACCGCCATGTTCAGGGGCAGCAGCAGGCGCTGCCAGAACAGCAGTTCGTAGCCTTCCGCCTTCTGACGGGTGGCCTTGAGATACTGGACGTAACCCCACAGATCGGCCAGCGCCAGGGTTTCCGGCGGCAGTTCCAGGGTCGCCAGCTGCCTCGGGGACAGGAACGCGCGCCATTGCAACCGGGGCAAAAATTCGGTCTGGAGCATGCCGCCCCGCCAGCGTTTCTCGGTCACCTGCTGCAGCTGCCAGGTTCTCTCGTCGAGCACCTGGGCCTGACGGGCGTGGAGATAGGTCAGCAGACGGCCCTGGGCATCGAATTCGTAGATGTCCACGTCCTGGGGCAGACGGCCGTGGCGGATGGCGTGGACGTTGACGAAACGCCGGCCGTCCCGGGACCAGAAACCGTACTCGGTCCGCAGGGTTCCCTGCCCCGCCAGGGCCTGTTGGCGCATGACGAAACCCCACTGGGAGGTTCTGGGAGCGATGAACTGGGCGTCGAGCATCAACAGGGCGGCCAGGAGCGACACAGCCTTGAGCAGCCCCCAGGCCAGCTTCGCCAGCGACAGCCCGGCCGCGCGCATGGCCAGAATCTCGCGGCTTCCCACCAGCGCCGCCAGCGCCAGGCTGCCGCCCATCAGGGTGGCGATGGCGGAGAATTCCAGCAGTTTGGTGGGAAAGGAGGAAGCCACGTACCACAATGCGTGCCGCAGGCGGTAGTTGCCCTCGCCCACCTCGCCGAGCTCGTCCACCAGATCCAGGAAGCCGAACAGGGCCAGCAGCACCAGGATCACGATCAGGTAGAATCGCAGGAAGTGGCCGGCCAGATAGCGCTCGAGGATGCCCATCAGGCGGCCCTCCAACGCGCCCTGAGATGCCGCGAGCGCCAGGCGGCGAGCAACAGGGGGGCGTACCAGATCACGACGATGACGGCCAGCAGCGCATCCACCCACCACAGGCCGGGCATGGCCCCCACCTGGCCTTCCTTGACCCAGGTCTTGGCGATTCCCGACAGGTTGTAATAGACCGCGAACAGGACGATGGCGAGTATCGTCCGGGCGAAGCGGCCGCGGCGCGGCGCGCTGCGGCTCAAAGGGACCGCCAGCAGCGCCAGCAGCAGGGCCGAGACGGGCCGCAGCAGGCGCCACTGGAGTTCGGCCAGATTCTTGGGATCGTCGTCGGCGTGGCGCCAGAGCGCTTCCAGACCGGCGGCCTTGGCTTTGTAACCCAGCGGTTTGGGCGCTCCCGCCAGCGTCAGGGTGAAGGTCTGAAAATGCAGCACCACATCGTCACGGCCGCCGGGATTCAGATCGTAAGCATATCCCTGGTGGAAGACCAGCGCGGTGCGCAGGTCTTCGGTGGTCTCCTGGGTCAGGTAACGGGCATGGACGGTCTGGCGGCGGCCGTTGTCCTTGGGACGGGTGAAGAACACCCGCTCCAGGCGCGCCTGCCTGCGGTCGATGCCTTCCGCGAACAGCACGTAGTGGCCGCTCTCGCTGCTGTGGAAACGGCCCGGCTCCAGCTTGTCGATGTCGAACTGGGCCTTGGCCCGATCCTGGAGCACGTAACTGCGTGCATAGGCCCAGGGACGCACGTACCAGGAAAGCAGCGCCACCCCCAGCGCGACGAGCATCCCCAGACGCAAGACCGCCCAGGTCACCCGCAGCTCGCTGTAGCCGCAGGCGAACATCGCCGTCATCTCGGCATCGTTGTAGAGCCGGCCCAGCCCCAGCACCACCGACAGATACAGGGCGATGGGCAACAGCACTTCCAAGGCGATGAGAATCTTGAGACCCACCAGCTGCCAGACGATGTCCATGGGGAGGATGCCGGCCACCGCATCGGCGAGCAGTTGGGCGCTGCTGTAGCCCCCGAACAGCAGGACGAAGAATCCGCCGGTAGCCAGCAGCGGGCGCATGACTTCCAGAGCCAGGTAGCGGTCGAGCAAGGACCAGCGCAACCAGGCGATCATCGGCGCGGCGCACCCCGAAAGTGAGAAAGTGCCTGCATCTTGCGTCAATCTCCCTATAATTTCATTCCAAAGCTTGGGGGGGGAACGGCGATCGTGAAAACCGGTCATTCGGCCATTGTACCAATTGCCCCCGCCATCAACACCCGCAACCCCGACGAGGGCCTATGAGCGAATCCTTCGAACGCTGGCGCCAGTCCTCCCCCTTCTACGGGGGCAACGTCCAATATCTGGAGACCCTCTACGAGCGCTTCCTGGAAGATCCCGACAGCGTCCCGCCCCACTGGCGCGAGCGTTTCCGCCAGTTGCAGCGGCAGCTGCCCGATCATCCGGACATCCCCCACCGGCCGGTGCGTCAGCGTTTCGCCGCCCTGGTCCGGGAAGCGAAAGCGGTGGCGACGACCGGCGGGGAAACCGCCTGCGCCAAGCAGATCGCGGTCAACCGCCTCATCGTCCAGTACCGCCTTCTGGGCCACCTGGTGGCCGACACCAATCCCCTGCCGCTGCGCCCCAGGCCCTACCTGCCGGAGCTTGACCCAGGCTTCTACGGCCTCACCGAGGCCGACCTGGACCGGGAATTCGACGCCTCCTTGATCCACGGCGCAGACCGCCTGACCCTGCGCGAGATTCTCGCCAAGCTCAAGCGCATCTACTGCGGCAAGGTGGGCAGCGAAACCATGCACATTCTCTCCCGCGACGTGCGTCACTGGGTCCAGCGGCAACTGGAAACCCGCGAATGCCAACCGCGGCTGACGCCGGAGGAGAAGCGCTGGATCCTGAAACTGCTGATCGCCGCCGAAGGCATCGAGAAATACCTTCACCGCCGCTACGTGGGCCAGAAACGCTTTTCCCTGGAAGGCGGCGAGAGCCTCATCCCTCTCCTGGACGAGCTCATCCAGAGCGCCGGAGAGAAGGGGATCGAGGAGATGGTCATGGGCATGGCCCACCGCGGCCGCCTCAACGTGCTGGTCAACATCCTCGGCAAGCAGCCGGAATCGCTGTTCCAGGAATTCGAGGGCAAGGCCAAGCCCAGCGGGGGGACCACCGGCGACGTCAAGTATCACCTGGGCTTTTCCTCCGACATCCCCACCCCGGGCGGCCCTTTGCATCTGGCCCTGGCTTTCAACCCTTCCCATCTGGAGATCATCGACCCGGTCGCCGAAGGTTCGACCCGGGCACGCCAGGACCGCATCGGCAAGACCGGCCCCGACCGGGTGCTGCCGCTGCTGATTCACGGCGATGCCGCTTTCGCCGCCCAGGGGGTGGTGATGGAGACCCTGCAGATGGCCCAGACCCGCGCCTTTCACACCGGCGGCACCGTCCATGTGGTGGTGAACAATCAGATCGGCTTCACCATCAGCAATCCCTTCGACGCCCGCTCCACCACCTATCCCACCGACGTGGCCAAGATGATCGAGGCGCCGGTCTTCCACGTCAACGGTGACGATCCCGAAGCGGTGATCTACGTCATCCGCCTGGCGCTGGAATTCCGCATGACCTTCAACCGCGACGTGGTCATCGACCTGGTCTGCTACCGCCGCCACGGCCACAACGAGGCCGACGAGCCGGCGGTGACCCAGCCGGTGATGTACCGCCACATCCGCCGGCATCCCAGCGCCGCCTTCCTCTACGCCCGCCGGCTGATCGAGGAAGGCGTGATCGATCCGGCCACCCCTGAACGTTTCGAGCGCGAATACACCCAGGCCCTGGAACAGGGCGGACCGCTGCTGCGCCAACCCCTGCCCAAGACCACCTTCCGCAACCGGGTCGCCTGGCATCCCTACGTGGGCAAACGCTGGGACGCGCCCTACGACTCCCGCTTCCCGCTGGAGAAACTCCGGGAACTGGCCTACGAGTGGCTCAAGCTGCCGGAAGGTTTCGAGCTTCATCCCCGGGTCGCCAAGATCTGGGAGGACCGGCGCAAGATGACCGAAGGCGAGCTGCCGGTGGACTGGGGCTATGCCGAAAACATGGCCTACGCCACCCTGCTGGCGGACGGCAAGGCGGTAAGACTGACCGGCCAGGATTCGGGCCGCGGCACTTTCTTTCACCGCCATGGCATCGTCTATCACTACAAGACCGGCGAGCCCTTCATTCCCCTGAAGAAGATCGCCTACCGCTTCGATACCCGCTTCTACCTCTACGACTCGCTGCTGTCCGAGGAAGGGGTGCTGGGGTTCGAATACGGTTACAGCACCGCCGATCCGGAAACCCTGGTGATCTGGGAGGCCCAGTTCGGCGACTTCGCCAACGTCGCCCAGGTGGTGATCGACCAGTTCATCAGCTCCGGCGAAGCCAAGTGGGGGCGGCTGTCGGGGCTGACCCTGTTTCTGCCCCACGGCTACGAAGGCCAGGGGCCGGAACATTCCTCCGCCCGCCTCGAACGCTTCCTGCAACTGTGCGCCGAGGACAACATGCAGGCCTGCGTCCCCACCACACCGGCCCAGATTTTCCACCTGCTGCGGCGGCAGATGCTGCGGCCTTACCGCAAGCCCCTCATCACCTTCACCCCCAAGAGCCTGTTGCGCCACCGCCTGGCCGTCTCCACCCTGGAGGAACTGGCCGAAGGCCGCTTCCAGCTGGTGATCGACGAAACCGATCCCATCGACCGCGACCGGGTACGGCGGGTGATCCTGTGCTGCGGCAAGCTCTACTACGAACTGCTGGAAGCCCGGCGCCAGGCGCAAATCGACGACATCGCCATCCTCCGCCTGGAACAGCTCTACCCCTTTCCCGTCCAGGCACTGCAACAAGCCTTGGAGGGCTATCCCAAGTTGCGCGAGCTGGTATGGTGCCAGGAGGAGCCCAAGAATCAGGGCGCCTGGTACCAAATCCGCCACCGCTTCCTGGAAACCCTGCCTTCCGGGGTGGAACTGCGCTACGTGGGCCGCCCGCCGGCGGCCGCCCCCGCCGAAGGCACTTTCGCCATGCACGTGGAACGGCAACACGCTATCATTGAGGCCGCGTTGCATCCCCAAATCGACGAACTCAAACGGGCAGCAGGCTGATGGAAATACGCGTTCCTCCTTTGCCGGAATCGGTCACCGACGCCACCGTCGCCGCCTGGCACAAAAAACCCGGCGAGACAGTCCGCCGCGATGAAAAGTTGGTGGATTTGGAAACCGACAAGGTGGTTTTGGAGGTGCCCGCGCCTGCCGACGGCACCCTGAAGGAAATCCAGCACCCGGAAGGCGACACCGTCACCAGCGGCGAGGTACTGGCGGTTCTCGAACCTGGTGAAGTCGCCGCGGAGGCCCCGGCCGAGAAACCGCCCACCGGCGCCCCCCAGGCTCCGCCGCCGCTGGCGCCGGCCAAACCGGAAGCGCAGCCGCCGGCGCTCAGTCCTTCGGTGCGCCGCCTGCTGACCGAACACGATCTTGACGCCAGCCAGATTCCCGCCACCGGCAAAGACGGCCGTCTGACCCGGGAAGACGTGCTCGCCTATCTGGAACGCCACAAGGCCGCCGCACCGGCGCCGGCTGCCGGCGAGCGTCCCGAACAACGGGTTCCCATGACCCGTATCCGCGCCCGCATCGCCCAAAGGCTGCTGGAGGTGCAGCGCAACACCGCGATGCTCACCACCTTCAACGAGGTGGACCTCCTTCAGGTCATGCAGATCCGTAAACGCCACGGCGAGGCGTTCCGGAAGAAACACGGCATCAAGCTCGGCTTCATGAGCTTCTTCGTCAAGGCCTCGGTGGAGGCGCTGAAAGCCTTTCCCATCGTCAACGCCAGCATCGACGGGGAGGACGTCGTCTATCACGGTTATTTCGATATCGGCATCGCCGTCTCCACCGACCGCGGCCTGGTGGTGCCGATCCTGCGCGATGCCGACCGGCTGGGCCTGGCCGACATCGAAAAACGGATCGACGAATTCGCCCGCAAGGCCCGGGAGGGGACCCTGGCGCTGGAGGACCTGCAGGGCGGCACCTTCACCATCACCAACGGCGGCATCTTCGGTTCCCTGCTCTCCACCCCGCTGCTCAACCCGCCCCAGAGCGCCATTCTCGGCATGCACGCCATCAAGGAACGGCCGGTGGCGGTGGACGGCGAGGTGGTGATCCGGCCGATGATGTATCTGGCCCTGACCTACGACCACCGCCTCATCGACGGCCGCGAAGCGGTGCTGTTCCTGCGTACCGTCAAGGAAATCCTGGAGGCGCCGGAGCGGCTGTTCCTGGGCGTTTGACCAGGGCGGCGAATCTGGTAGTTCAAGGCCAAAACCAATAACGACGAGGTCGAGCCATGTTCCCTTTACGCGACGAGAACCCGACGCTCCATACCCCCATCGCCACCTGGGCCATCATCGCCCTCAACGTGCTGGTCTGGGCCGGGCTGGAAGGTTTCGGCCAGCCGATGACGGTGCTGCAGGCCCTGTGCGACTGGGCCATGATTCCCGCCGAACTGTTCGGCCATCTCAAACCTGGAGACAGCATTCCACTGGGGCCGGAGGTGGAATGCGTGCTGGAGAACCGTTCTCCCTGGCTGACCGTGTTCATGTCCATGTTCATGCACGGCAGCTGGTTCCACCTGATCTCCAACATGTGGTTTCTATGGATCTTCGGAGACAACGTCGAGGACGCGATGGGATCCGGCCGTTTCCTGCTCTTCTACCTGCTGTGCGGCCTGGCGGCGGCTGCGGCCCAGGTACTGGCCGATCCGTCCAGCCCGGTGCCGATGGTCGGCGCCTCCGGGGCCATCGGCGGGGTGATGGGCGCTTACGCCCGCCTGTATCCCAACGCCCGGGTGGAGAATCTGGTGCCGATGGGTTTCTATCTGGCCATCGTGTCGGTGCCGGCCTATTTCATGCTCGGCTACTGGTTCCTGATCCAGATCATCGCCGGCCTGGCGACCGACACCGCAGCGGGCGGAGTGGCCTTCTGGGCCCATGCCGGCGGTTTCCTCGCCGGGTTGCTGCTGGCCGGCCCGCTGCACCGGCCCGACTATCTGGCCGAACATATCGCCCAGACCCCGCGGCAACGCAGCGACTACCGCTGGTGACGGCATGACCGAACCGTTCTGGCGGCGCAAATCATTGGCGGAGATGACCGAGGCGGAGTGGGAAAGCCTGTGCGACCGCTGCGGCCGCTGCTGCCTGCACAAGATCGAGGACATCGACACCGGTGAAATCCTGTTCACCAACGTGGTCTGCGCCCTGTTCGACCTGGCCGGCGGCCGCTGCACCCGGTACCGCATCCGCCGCCAGCTGGTGCCCGACTGCCTCGACCTCAAGGAAGGTCTGCCGCCGCTGCACTGGCTGCCGCAAACCTGCGCCTATCGCCTGCTGGCGGAGAGCAAACCCTTACCCTGGTGGCATCCCCTGGTGAGCGGTGACCCGGAAACGGTGCACGAAGCCGGCATTTCCATCCGCAGCTTCGCGATTCCGGAGACGGAGGTGGAAGACGTTCACGACCACGTGGTCGAAGGGCTGCGCTGAGATCCTACCATTCCAGGATGCGCCACTGGTGCACCCGGACTCCCTCCTCCAGATCGCTGCGGCGGGTGTCGAGGGTGCCGTCGGCATCGGTATCCACCAGATAATAGGGCGGACCGATGGGCGGAATGACCTTGATCATATAAAGCTGCCCACCGATGCGGTATTCCTCGATCACACTCTTGCCGCGGCGGCGAATCGTCACCTCCGGCTGCAGCTCCCGGTCCTCTTCCACTTGCGGCAGCGGTTCCAGTGGCGGCGGCGCATCATCGTCAGCGGCCCAGGTTACACCGCCGATCAGGACCTGAAGCAAAACGGGTAAAAGCCGGCGCATCACTGTTCTCCTGGTGGCTTGCATGGCCCCATTATAACGGTGGCGGCGCTGTTTTCAGGCACGAAAAAAGCGGGATGGAAACATCCCGCTTTTTTCGTGCTTTCCCCGGGGGGAAATTCAGGTCCGAGACGTGGATTACTCGCCCTTGTCCTGATCTTCAGGCTCGGCCATCACCCACTTATAGAAGAAATAAGCGGCCACGATGACGAGGATGGTCACGACGATGCCGCCCGGGGTGCGCATCTTTTCCACTAAGTCGAGTATAGCTCCCATGAGATCCTACCTTGAAAATTTGTTTTAATCGGTCGTGCTACGCAAAATGCAAGCAGTCTCATTTTTACGAATTGCCCTCATCCTGTCAAGCAAAGGGGTATGTTTTCTCCCTGGGCGCCTGTCGATTTCGTTTACCGGGGCTGCTCTGTTTTCGTTCTCCGTGGAAATTCAATAAAATACTCGTTTCCCTGACAGATGAAACGACATGCGCCCAGGCAAGACGCGCTTTGCGCCCAGCCCCACCGGCTTCATCCATCTCGGCAACGCCCGCACCGCCCTGTTCAACCGCCTCGCCGGCGAGCGCTTCCTGCTGCGCATCGAGGACACCGACCGGGAGCGCTGCCGCACCGAGTATGTCGCCGCGTTGATCGAGGACTTGCAGTGGCTCGGCATCGACTGGGACGAAGGCCCCCATTCGGCCGCACCGGACGATTATTTCCAATCCCGGCGCCAGGCGATCTACGACCGCTATTACGCCTGTCTGGAACAAGCAGGAAGCGCCTATCCCTGCTTCTGCTCCCCTGAAGAACTGGCGCAAATCCGCGCCCGCCAACGCGCCGCCGGTCAGCCTCCCCGTTATCCGGGCACCTGCGCGCGGCTTTCCCCGGAGGAGGTCGAAGCCCGCCTGGCCCGGGGCCTGAAATCGACGCTGCGCTTCCGCGTCCCGCCGGGACGTCAGATCACCTTCGACGACCTGATCCGCGGCCCCCAGGCATTCCGCAGCGACGACATCGGCGATTTCATCATCCGCCGCGCCGACGGCACCCCGGCGTTCCTGTTCTGCAACGCCGTAGACGACGCCCTCATGGCGGTCACCCACGTGCTGCGCGGCGAGGACCACCTGGCCAACACCCCGCGCCAGCTGCTCATCCTCGAAGCTTTGCGGCTGACTCCGCCGCGCTACGGCCATCTGCCCCTGATTCTCGGCGACGACGGCGCCCCCCTGTCCAAGCGCAACGGCAGCCGCAGTATCCGCGAGCTGCGCCAGCAGGGCTATCTGCCCCTCGCGGTGGTCAACCTGCTCGCCCGTCTCGGTCATCATTACCGCGAGGAGGCGCTGTTGACCTTGGCGGAACTGAGCGAAGGCTTCGATCTGGCCGCCATCGGCAAGTCCCCGGCCCGCTTCGACCCCCAGCAGCTCGATTACTGGCAGAAGCAGGCAGTCCACGCCGCTGACGACGCCATCCTGTGGGACTGGCTCGACGAGGCCACCCGTACCCTGATCCCCGCCCCCTGCCGCAGCGAATTCTTGAGTTTGGTGCGCAGCAATTGCCTGTTTCCAAAGGAGGCCCGCCACTGGGCCGAAATCCTGTTCGGCGACGCCGGGAAGCCTGACCCAGACGCCCGCCGGGTCCTGGAACAGACCCCGGCGGAATTCTTCCAGGCCGCCCTGGAAGCGGCCCGCCGCCACCCGGAGGACTATCAGGCTTTCGTGACGGAATTGAAAACGCTCACCGGCGTCAAAGGCAAACGGCTGTTCCAGCCGCTGCGCGCCGCCCTCAGCGGCCGCCTCGACGGCCCGGAACTGGAACGTCTCTACCGCCTGCCCGGCCCTGGGCGGGTACAAACCCGACTGGCCCGATGGATCACGCACCGATGCTGAAACTGTACAACAGCCTCACCCGCCGCAAGGAACCATTCAAACCCCTGCAAGCCGGCAAGGTCCGCATGTACGTATGCGGCATGACCGTGTACGACTACTGCCACCTGGGCCACGCCCGGGTGATGGTGGTGTTCGACGTGCTGGCCCGCTACCTGCGCTGGAAGGGCTTTGAGGTCACCTACGTGCGCAACATCACCGACATCGACGACAAGATCATCCGCCGCGCCGCCGAGGAAGGCGTCCCCATCGGGGAACTGACCGAACGTTTCATCCAGGCCATGCACGAGGACGAAAAGGCCCTCGGCTGCCTGCCGCCGGACCAGGAACCGCGCGCCACCCAGTCGATCCCGCAGATCATCGCCATGATTCAGACCCTGATCGACAAGGGTTATGCCTACGTGGGGGAAAACGGCGACGTCTATTACGCCGTCAGCCGTTTCGAGGATTACGGCAAGCTGTCGGGCAAAAAGCCGGAGGAACTGCGTGCCGGCGCCCGGGTCGAGGTCAGCGAGGCCAAGCGCGATCCTCTCGATTTCGTCCTCTGGAAACGGGCCAAGCCGGGGGAGCCTGCCTGGGATTCCCCCTGGGGACCGGGCCGGCCCGGCTGGCACATCGAATGCTCGGCCATGTCCACCGCCTGCCTGGGGGCCCATTTCGACATCCACGGCGGCGGCGCCGACCTCCAGTTCCCCCACCACGAAAACGAGATCGCCCAAAGCGAGGCGGCCACCGGCCACCCCTTCGTCAACTACTGGGTGCACGCCGGCTTCGTACGCGTCAATCAGGAGAAGATGTCCAAGTCCCTGGGCAACTTCATCCGCCTACGCGATGTCCTGCAGAAATATCCGGGCGAGGTGATCCGCTTGTGTCTCCTCTCCAGCCATTACCGCAGCCCGCTGGACTTCTCCGAGGATTCCCTGAAGGCTGCCCAAGCCGCTCTCACCCGTCTCTACACCGCCCTGCGCGGTTTGCCGAAAGGCGAGGAAGGCGAGGAAGGCAGAATCTGGCGCCAGCGTTTCGAGGCCGCCATGGACGACGACCTGGGTACCCCGGAGGCCCTGGCGGTGCTGTTCGACCTGGCCAAGGAGATCAACCGCCTGCGTGACTGTGACCCGGAAAAGGCGGCCCGCCTCGGGGCGACGCTCAAGACCCTGGGCAAGGTGCTGGGGATTTTGACCCAGGACCCGGAAGCCTTCCTCAAAGGAGAGACGGCGGATCTTTCCGACGAGGAGATCGAGCGCCTGATCGAACAGCGCGATCAGGCCCGCAAACGGCGCGACTGGGCCAGCGCCGACCGCATCCGCGACCAGCTCAAGAAGAAGGGCATCGTCCTGGAGGATACGCCCCAGGGAACCCTGTGGCGGCGGGTATGACGCCGCGGCTCAGTCGTACTTGAGGTACTTGAAGCGCGGGTCGTCCGGCGTTCCCTCCAGGGCGCTGTCCTCACCCGGACGCCACATCACCACTTCCTCGATCTTCCGCGCCAGCTCGAAGTCTTTGTCGGTGATGCCCTTGGCCGAGTGGGTCATCAGTTTGACGATGACGAAGGCATAGGACACCGTCAGGTCCGGATGGTGGAAGGCCGCTTCGGCCAGATGGCCGATGGTGTTGACCACCATCAGGGTCGCCTTCCAGCCGGCGGTTCTGTACTTGCGCCGGATCCAGCCCTTCTCGTAGTACCAGCAGGGCAGCTCCTCGGCGAGCCGCGCCTCGATCTCCGCGTCGGAATAGGTTGGTTCCGGTCCGCGTTTGCGCCAGCCCATGACACACCTCCCCGTATCGTCTCGAACACAGGTAAAACCTACCTGTCAAGCCCCGTGAGATTATATACACGTTTTTTGAAGAGCTCCGGCCGCTTCTTCTGCCAGTCTTTGAGGGCCTGTACTGGTGAGATGTGTCCCAGGGCCTTCTGGGGGATCTGATGGTTGTAGACGCTGGCATACTGCATCAGGGCCCGATCCAGATCCTGGCTGCTTTGGAAGCGAGTGGTTTTGAGGATTTCGGCGATCCGACCGTTGAAGCGTTCTACCATGCCGTTGGTCTGGGGGTGTTTGGGCGGGATGAGGCGGTGCTCGATGCCATGGCGTTGGCAGCCCTGGTCGAAAAGGTGACGGCCGGTCGGTTCGCGCTCCCCGGTGGCGCAGAAGCGGTCGGTGAACTCTTTGCCGTTGTCGGTCAGGACCTTGGTGATTGTGAAGGGGGCCTTGGCGATCAGGCGCTCGAGGAAGGCGGCGGCGACCCTGGCTTCCTTGGTGGGATGGATTTCCAGGTAGACCCAGCGGGTGGCCCGATCGATGGCGACGAAGAGGTAACGGCCCCGGCTCTCGTCGGGCATCTTAGGCAGGTACTTGATGTCGATGTGGACAAACCCGGGCTCGTAGTCCTTGAAGCCCTTCTTCTTGCCCTTGGAAGGGGCGTTCTCTCCTTCCTTGGCGGCGATCAGTTCTTTGAGGTTGGAAACCCCATGGCGGCGCAGCAGCCGGTCCAGAGCCGAGCGGGACATCTCGGGATAGATGAAGCGATGAACGACCGCCAGCAGGTCATCCAGGGGCAACAGCAGGGTTTCGCGCAGACAGACGACGATCGCTTCCTGCTGCGGGGTCAGGGTGGCATGGATGCGATGGGGCCGGTGCGAGGCGTCCTCGACCGAATCGCGCTGGCGCCACTTGCGGATGGTATGACGATGAACCCCGTATTTCCTGGCCAGAACCGTGGCCGGCAGCTTGGAGTTCTGGATCTCCCGGCGGATCTCGGGCGTGGTGCGGGCTTTCTTGTGGAGACGGATGACCATGACTTCCTCCTCGTCCATCAAGCTTGAGTCGTCTTTCCGGCCTGGGACTCTGCCATCAGCTCGCTCAGAACATCCCAAGCACGGAACAAAGGATAGCTCCTCTTGGGAATATGATCACACGGGACCCAACACCTACCACTTTCGTCAACAATGGGGAAGGTTTACCGGGCCTGGCGGATCGCCCAGGCCACCTGCATGGCCTGAAAATTCTCGGCCACGTCGTGGACCCGGAAGATCCGCACCCCGGCCATCGTCCCGATGGTGGTGGTGGCCACGGTGGCGGCCACCAGTTCGGTGGGGTCGGAAACCTCGAGGATCGATCCCATGAAACGCTTACGGCTGGCCCCGAGCAGCACCGGGAAACCGCTGACGGTGAACGTCTCCAGATGGGCCATCAGCTGCAGGTTGTCGCGGCGGCGCTTGCCGAAACCGATTCCCGGATCGAGGACGATGGCCCTGCCGTCGATGCCGGCGGCCTGGGCGGCCTCGGCCCGCTGCCACAAGAACCGCCGCACTTCGGCCACCACGTCGGCGTAACAGGGATTGTCCTGCATGGTCTTGGGGGTGCCCTGCATGTGCATGAGGACGATGGGCACCCGGCGCTGCGCCACCAGCGCGAACATCTTCGGGTCGTCGCGGCCGGCGGAGACGTCGTTGACCAGCCCGGCCCCCGCATCGAGGGCGGCCTCGGCCACCGCCGCCCGGGTGGTGTCGATGCTGATGAAGACCCCTTGGGGCAGACGGGCGCTCAGCGCCTCGATCACCGGCACCACCCGGCGGACCTGCTCCGCCGCCGGCACCGGTTCGGAGCCGGGACGGGTGGACTCGCCGCCGACGTCGATGATTTCGGCCCCCGCCCCGGCCATTTCCAGCCCCCGCTTGACGGCGGCCTCCACCGCGGTGTAGCGGCCGCCGTCGGAGAAACTGTCGGGAGTGACGTTGAGAATGCCCATGATCAGAGGCTCGGGGCGGTGCAGGCGTTCGAGCAGACTCATCATCGCTCCAGGGCGTCCAGTTTGTCGAGAAGACGCAAGCCCTCCTCCGGCCGGCCTCTGGCGGCCCGCATCCGAAACCGGAATTCGGCATCGGCCTCCATCAGGGCGGCGGTCGCCAACTCGTCGATCAAGCGATTCAGGCTGATTCCGCGCTGCCTTGCCAAACGGCGCAAGCGTTCGTGTTTGTCGTCCGGCAATCGCAATGTCAAAGTTCCCATAAAGCTACCTCAGGCGATCCAACAAAAACGCATCCGGTGTCATAATGGACAGTGACAGTTCAGGGAAACGCAACTCTCCCCGGAAATCACGGCTGTTTTTAGTGACGATCACCTCCGCCTGTCCTGCCACCGCCAATTCCAGCACGTGGTTGTCGGCCTCATCGACCAGGTTGGGACGCCACAAATAATAGACATCCACCCATTCGCACACACTCAGAAATGCATCGATCAGCGCTTCACGTTCACCTGGCTCCAGCGGGCAGGCGGCAAAAACCTCCTCCCGCTGCAACAAGGATTCGTACTCCAAAAACAGCGCGGTGCCCATGAGTGGCGTGAGCGTCCGCTGCAGACACGCCCGCAACACCGCTCTGCTGGCCCCCTTGGGGCCAAGCAAGGCGGCAACGATGACGGAAGTATCCACGACTGCCCGAATCATGGGGAAGGATGATAGCATATACGCAGTCATCCCGATCTCGCCATGACCGACAAACGCGAACACATCCTCTTCCTCACCGGCAAGCTGGCGGAAAAGCAGCTCAGGCAGATTCTCGAGGCGATGCGGCCGGATTTCGACTACACCGTCCACCAGCTGGGGCTGACGGTGGCGGCGCTGATGACCGCCGACATGATCCGCCGCCGCCTCAAGGACACCTTCGGCGCCGACCGCATCCTGGTGCCAGGGCGCTGCCGCGGCGATCTGGAGGCCCTGTCGCAGGAACTGGGCATTCCGGTGCAGCGGGGGCCGGACGAGCTCAAGGACCTGCCGGCCTTCTTCGGCCACACACAGGTAAAGCCGGATCTGTCGCGCTACGACATCCGCATCTTCGCCGAAATCACCGACGCCCCGCGCATGTCGGTGGCGGAAATCCTGGCCCAGGCGCGTTGGTACCGGGACCACGGCGCCGACGTCATCGACGTCGGCTGCCTGCCGGACACCGACTTCCCCCATCTGGAGGAAACCTTCCAGGCCCTGAAGGCGGAAGGCTTCGTCACCAGCATCGACTCCCTCGATCCCGACGACCTGCTGCGCGGCGGCAAGGCCGGCGCCGACTTCATGCTCAGCCTCCATCAGGGCACCCTGTGGATCGCCGAGGAGGTGGACGCCGTTCCCGTCCTCATTCCCCAGCCACCCACCGACCTGGCGACCCTGGACACCGCCATCGAAGGAATGGAACGGCTCGCCCGCCCGTACATCCTCGATCCCATTCTGGAGCCGATCCATTTCGGCCTTACCGCCTCCATCGTCCGCTACCACGAAGTGCGCCGCCGTTATCCGGAGGCGGAGATGCTGATGGGCGTGGGCAACCTCACCGAACTGACCCATGCCGACACCGTCGGCATCAACGCCATCCTGCTGGGAATCTGCTCCGAACTGCGCATTCGTCACATCCTCGCCACCCAGGTGAGCGGCCACGCCTGCCGCGCCGTCCCCGAGGCCGACCTGGCCCGGCGGGTCCTGTTTTACGCCCGCGAGCACAACATGTTGCCCAAGCACGTCCATCCGGGGCTGATGTGTCTCCACGATCCCAAGCCGTTCCCGTATAATTTCGCCGAAGTCCAGGAACTGGCGGCGATGATCCGCGATCCCAGCTACCGTATCCAGATCACCCGGGAAGGCATCCACATCTTCAACCGCGACGGCCTCCACAGCGCCACCGACCCGTTCGAGCTGTTCCCCAAACTGGGGGTGGAAAACGACGGCGGACACGCCTTCTATCTGGGGGTGGAGCTGGCGCGCGCCCAGATCGCCTGGCAGCTGGGCAAGCGCTACGCCCAGGACGAACCTTTGGACTGGGGCGTGGCCGTCGAAACCTCCGGGGACGAGACGGTCGATCCCCACGCCTACAAACCGGCCGGCACCACCCTGAAACGCACATGATTCTGGAAACCCTCGTCACCACCCGCGATCGGGCGGGCGACCCGCACATCGCCCCCATGGGCGTTCACATGGAAGGAGAGAAGCTGGTCATCCTCCCCTTCCGCCCCTCGCGCACCCTCGACAATCTCC